>CABUCA010000005.1 GCA_902489965.1 uncultured Collinsella sp. | reverse complement strand
AGCGAGCGACGCCGCCAGCGAATCGATGACGCGCACTTTGCCGCCCTGGGGATAGCGATCCGCGAGCATCTGCGCCGCAACGCAAGCCGATCCATACGTGCCCGAAATACCCGACGACAACGTCAGGTGCAGCACGTCTTTACCCTCGGCAACAAACGGCTCCCAAAACTCCTCGTACTCACCCACGCTCACCTGAGACGTCTTGGGCATGGCGCCCGCGGCAATCTGGGCAAAAAACTTGTCCGGCGTAATCGACTGATACAGATTGTCCGTATAGACAACATCGTCGATCTCGTAACGAAAACACACGACAGGAATATTGCGCGACGCAAAGAACTCACGGGTTCGGTCGGCGGCGGATTCACAGGTCAGGACAAAATCACTCATATGAGGCTCCTTACTCATTGCTGCGCAAATTATCGCACAGTGAGCCTATATGCGGTACATATGTCCACTATTTACCAAATCGAACCAAAAATAGTGAACATCTTTACCACCATCGTCTCCACCGACCCCACGCATAAATATCTGAGAAAACACCCTCTGTCGTCTCCACCCAACCGACACATCTACCTTCACTAAATCGATTTACCAAACCGTTCAGCCGACAATTCAGCCGCTGGCGCAAAATCGAAACAAAAGCGGCGCATACTGGTAAACGTTTGACGCTGTTTATCAGTTTTACCAGCCCCATCGGAAGGTGTTTCATGGTCGCATTCGATCGCAACCCGCAAGACTTCAAGTATCTGCGCCTGCTTTCGAGACAGTTCCCCACCGAACAATCCGCGTTTACCGAAATCATCAATCTCTCGGCCATCCTCAACCTGCCCAAAGGCACCGAGCATTTTATGAGTGACGTGCATGGCGAGTACGAAGCCTTTATGCACATCCTCAACAACTGCTCGGGCGTCGTGCGCGAGCATGTCGACGAGATTTTTGGCGACACGCTCTCCTTTGACGAAAAGGGCGAGCTGTGCACGCTCATTTACTACCCGCGCGAGAAGATTGAGCTGGTCCGCAGCCAGCGCGAGGACTCGCCAACTTGGTACAAGACGATGCTTGACCAGCTCATCATGGTCGCTCGCTCGCTTTCAAGCCGCTACACGCGCTCCAAGGTGCGTAAGGCCATCCCGCGCGACTACGCCTATATCATCGACGAGTTGTTGCACACGCACCCGGACGAGAACAACTATCGCGTGCGCTATCACGAGCGCATCGTGGAGTCCATCCTGGAGACCGCCAGCGCCGACGACTTTATCGAGTCGCTCGCTTCGCTCATCAAGCGCCTGGCCGTCGACCACCTGCACCTGGTGGGCGATATCTTCGACCGCGGCGGCGGCGCGGCCAAGATTATGGACCGCCTGCTCACCTACCATTCGCTCGACATCCAGTGGGGCAACCACGACCTGCTGTGGATGGGCGCTGCGGCCGGTGAGCCCGCCTGCATCGCCACGGTATTGCGCAACAACCTACGCTACGACAACTACGAAATTCTAGAGAACGACTACGGCATCTCGCTGCGTGAGCTTGTCGCCTTTGCCGATGCCACCTATACCGCCGGTGAGTCCATCACCCCGCTGATCAAGGCCATCAACGTGCTGCTCTTTAAGCTCGAGGGCCAGATTATCCAGCGCCACCCCGAGTTCGATATGACCGACCGCCTGCTGCTCGACAAGATCGACCACGACAACGGCACGGTCACGCTCGCCGACGGCAGCGTGTGGCCGCTCACGACCAACGACTTCCCCACCGTCGACCCGGCGGACCCCTATACGCTCACGCCCCAGGAGCAGCACATCATCGACAAGCTCGTGTCCGAGTTTGTCACCGCCGATCACCTGCATCGCCATATCGATTTCCTCTATTCCCACGGCTCGATGTACAAGGTCGCCAACGGCAATCTGCTCTTCCACGGCTGCGTTCCGCTCAACGAAGACGGCACCTTTAGCAGCATGAACTGTCTGGGCACCTGGCACGCTGGCCGCGATTATCTCGATTTTTGCGACCACATCGCCCGCCGCGCCTGGCGCGTGGGCGACCGCGACGCTCTCGACTGGATGTGGTACCTGTGGATTGGCTTTAACTCGCCCGCCAGCGGACGCCTGGTGCGTACCTTTGAGCGCGCCTATATCGCCGATAAGAGCACCTGGGTCGAGCCGATGGACCCATACTTTACGCTTACCAAGTCGCCCTCGGTCTGCGACGACATCATGCGCGAGTTTGGCGTCGCGCCCATGGCATGTTCGCCGACCGGCCACATCATCAACGGCCACACACCTGTTAAAACCACCAAGGGCGAGCAGCCTATCCGCGCCGAGGGCAAGCTGCTGGTCATCGATGGCGGCTTCTGCCGCGCTTACCATCCCAAGACGGGCATCGCCGGCTATACGCTCATCTCGAGCTCGCGCGGCTGCCGCCTCAAGTCGCACCGGGCCTTTACGACGGTTGCCGAGGCACTCACGCGCAACGTGGACATCGAGAGCGAGACCAACCGTTTTGACCAAGCAGACCGTCGCCGCATGGTGAGCGACACCGATACTGGCGCCAAGATTCGCAGCCAGATCCAGGACCTGCGCCAGCTGCTCGATGCATATAGAAACGGTGCTATCGAGGAGCGCGTCTAGCACCACCCGCGGGGATTGGCTAAACTTGCTAAGTTTGTCATCCCCGCGGCGCTTCGGCGCCAGCTTAAGGCAGGTACCATGCAAAAGCTCCTTGCGCAGATTATGAAATTTGGCGTCGTCGGTGTCATTGCCACGGTTATCGACTTTGGCATTATGAATCTGCTCCACTACGGTCTGGGCCTCAACATCCTAATCGCCAACACCAGCGGCTTTATCATCTCACTCATCTTTAACTACCTCGCAAGCATGAAATACGTGTTTGCGCACAAGGAAGGCATGAGCCGCCGCCGCGAGTTCATCATCTTTGTCGTGCTGTCCGTGATCGGTTTGGTGCTCAACGATGGCATCGTGCTGGCGCTCAACGACGGCCTGGGACTCGAGGCCAATATCGCCAAGATCTGCGCCACCGCGCTTGTCATGGTCTACAACTTTGTGACCCGAAAGATCTTCCTGGAGGGCGACGAGACCAAGTAGCTCGACACCCCCGCAGCATTACGGCGCCCACGGACGACGCGCACTCAGCGCAGTATCGTCCGTGGGCGCCGCTCGTTTACGGGCAAATTTTCAACGTTTACGGATTAGCTCTTGAAAATTTGACGAGTTCGTATAGTTCTTGGCAAAGACCTTACGTTTCCCTTGCAAAAGATCTAAAGTATCCCCTGCTCGATTCATCAACGCATTGGATGTGATTACGTGCGCAAGGCGCTGGCACAACCTCATACCAAGCAGTTCCTCAAGTTTGCCGTCGTGGGTCTTATCTCCTTTGGCATCGACTGGGGCATGCTCATTGCGCTCGTCGAGCTGTTCCACCTCGACTTTTTGATGAGCACCACGGTTTCGTTTATCACGTCCGTCGTGGTCAACTACTGGCTCAGCATGAAGTACGTGTTCGACCACCGCGAGGGCATGAGCCGCAAGCGCGAGTTCACGATCTTCACCATCCTGTCGGTGATCGGCCTGGGCCTCAACGACCTGTACATGTTTGTGGGTGTCACGTTTTTGAGCATCGGCTACCAAGCCATGAAGGCCATCGCCACGTTCCTCGTCACCTGGTACAACTACTTTAGCCGTCGCTTCTTCCTCGAGGGCGCACGGTCGTAGCCGATTCACTATTTGCTTGAATGTATAACCGGTTGGAATTCCCATTCCAACCGGTTTTTGTTTGCAGAGAGACCCGGCGACCCAGTCCCATTCGCATGAAAAACGGGCGGTCCGGATGTTGGTCCGAACCGCCCGTCTGGCGCGCTATGTCGAGGCCTCTAGCCCGTTACGTAATACCAAACGACGTTGTCGCCATTGGAGAGAACGTAGTTGCTGCAGGCCGTCATGGGCGTTGTGCCGTTGACGGAGTACATCCAGCCGCTCGTGCCGCCGTACTGTTTCTCGGCCAAACCACCAATCGCGGAGACATACGTGCCGTACGACGAGCCATGCGCGTTGACAGAAAGGCCCAGCGCACACAGGGCATCGTAGACGGTAGCGCCTTCGTTAAAGGTAAAGGTGCCACCAGAGGACACAGGATTGCCCACAGTGCTCGATGTGACCGAAACCGTCACCGTTACGTAGTTGGGCTCCTGCGAGCCGCCCTGGCCGCCCGAGGAGGCGTTTCCACCATTAAAGGATGAGGCTCCATCAGACGACTGACCGCCGCCCGAAGAAGCACCGCCAGACACATTGGAAGTATCGCCGGCTCCCGTATTCTGGGCAGCGGATTTATCTCCAGACTTCTTGCCGTTCTGACCATCGGACTTCTTGCTATCCGAGCTTTTATCCGATTCCTTGTTTGAAGACCCGGAATCGTCCTTGGCGTCGTTCGAACCCTTGGGCTCGTCTTTTGCATCATTCGAAGATTTGGAATCCTTGGAACTGGCCTCGCCCGAAGCGGCAGACGAGCCAGACCCCTTGGAGTCCTTGGTGACGACGCTCTCCCCCGTCACGGTCTGAATGATCCAGTCGATGGACCAGGCACCGCTTGTGGAAGGATGGACGAAACCCAGCGAGACGACGATCAGAATGGTGCATGCGGCAGTCAGAACGCCAAGGAGCGCCTTGTGACGAGAGGCGGACGCCGCCGAAGCGGCGCCCTTTTGCTTTGGATCATCGAGCTGGATAAACGAGGAGTCGGGCTGTTGCCCGCTGGTCTCCTTGGGCTTATCGGGCATTACCGTCACCCTTGCCGCGCTTGGTCAGCACGAAGACGGCGATGAGCGCGAGGCCAATCACGCCGGCGGCAACGCCGACGATGGCGAGCGGATTGGTGCCAGTCTCCTGCTCAGAAGCACTAGAGGACTTCTTAGCAGTGGTCGTGGAAGCAACACCCGTATCGGACTTGGAATCGGACTTCTTGTCGGACTTGCTGTCCTTCTTGTCTGACTTCTTGTCAGACTTCTTCTCGTCCTTCTTATCGGACTTATCGGAGTCCTTCTTGTCGGACTTGTTGTCCTTGGTCTCGGTCTTGGTCGACACCGTCGTCTTGGTCGTCGGCTTATGACCCGGGGCGACAGCGCCGCCCTTCGAGCCGGAGCCGGAACCCGTGCCAGTGCCAGCGCCAGTGCCAGAACCAGTACCGGTACCAGAACCGCCGCCGCCATTCGAACCAGCGCCGCCATTACCGCCAGGGTTAACGGCATTCTTGGTCCACTTGGCATACAGCGTCAGATCGGCCGTCACCGGCGTGCTAAAGTCATACGCCTGCACGCAAGCCTCATCGGTGAACCAACCGCCGAAAGTGTAGCCATCGCGCGTCGGATCGGCCGGCTTAACCAGCTTGCCATCGGCCGTAGCAACAAACTTAGTATCGCAAGCAGACCCGCCGTTGGAATTAAAGGCAACCGTCCAAGACTCAACGGCCCCAAGCTTGAACAGCGTGCCCGAGTCATTGATGTAGTACAGGTTGCCAGATGCATCGGCAATGACCGGAGAGTCACAGTACTGGTAATGGCCAGCCGCATCATAAATCTGCGTCGCCTCTGCATCGCCGAGCGTATAGCGATACACGCCACCACCAGCAGAGTAGTTGACGTAATCCTTGCTATCCGCGCTGTTAACGGTGAAGTACACATAGGTCTTGCCGCCCTGAACACTCACCAGCGGAGTAGCAGCAATACCGTTGAGGCCAGCCGGCAGCGCCTTGCCGTCGGCAGCAGCGACCATCGTGATCTTACCCGTCTTCAGGTTATAGAGAACCAGAGCAGAGCCCGTAGCCGTCTGTCCGCCGATAATCAGATTGTCACCAGACACCGCAGGGGCGCTCAGATTATTCGTAAGCCCCAGATCAACCGTCTTCTGCTCGCTCAGTACGCCCTTCGCCGAGAGCGAAATCACATGGAGCTTTCCGTCGTGCGTCATCTGATAGAAGGTCGAACCATTGGACGGATCGGCAATGCAATCGGCATTTGCAACAGCGCCGAGCTTCATGGTCGAAACGACATCGCCCGTCGTCTTATCAATGCACTTAAGCGTACCCGCGCTCGTAGGAACAATGGTGTACTTATCCGTCAGCGCAGCACCAGTCCAGTAATAGCCCTCAGCAGGATCGATGTTCTGCCAAGAAACTTCGCCCGTGGCAATCTTAATGCGCGAAAGGGAGCCGTTGCCGTAGGTCGCGTTGTAATTCTCGTCATACGAAATATCGACCGTGCCTACATAGACGTACTCGCCGTCCGAAACGACGGTGCAGGAGCTCTGCGTCAAGTCCGTCAAACCAGGCGTCAGCCACTTGCAGATCAGCTTGTCTGCAGTAATCGCCTGGACCGCACCGCCGTTGAGCGGAACGATGATAAGGCCATTGGTATAGATCGGACGAGAGGTATAGCTCACCTTGGAGGCAAGCGGCGCAGAGGCAACCTTTTTGCCCGTGGACGAATCGATCTTAATGAGCTCGTTCTCGGTCGCGATGTACACAAAGCCGTTAGCGATAACGGGCTCGCTGCAGTTGGCATACTGCTGACCAGACTCGGCCTTCCAATCGAAGGCCCACTTAAGACCGGCGGCCTGCGCAGGCGTCTTGGCATCCGTTACGGTCGAACCGTTGCCACTGTTGCCGTAGCCGGCCCACTCGGCATCCCAATCAGGAGTCGTCGCACCCGGGTCCACGACAATCTTGTCGGGATCGGGCATGGCCGAATCGTCGGTGGTATAGGCAAGCGTAACCTTATCGCCGCTCTTGAGCGTAATCTGATTGGCGCAGAGTAAGGAGGACTCTCCGTTGATATACAGATGCCAATATTTATTGGTCGCAGCATCCCAACCATACGACTTGTGATCAAACGGCGAAGTAATGGAATTCAGGAACCAGTACTCACCACTCTGGGAGCCGTTGTACGTAACGCCCTTGGCCTTCAGGACCGTCTCAATAAGGTTCTGGGCAGTAGAGCCTTCAGGCAAAGAAACACTGCTTGCCGAGCCCCAGCGAGTATTGTTGCCGTTGACATCGGGACCGATAACATCGACAGACCCAAGAACCTGGCCAGGAAGGGCATCGGCGTCAGCACCATACATAAAGGTGACGGCATCGCCCTCATGGAGCTCGTAGGCACCGGCGCCAACGTCGGCGAACTTGCCATTTACGTAGAAGCGCCAATAGCTACTGGTCGCAGCATCCCAGCCATAGGACTTACCAGCGAACGGCGAATAAATGCCGTTGAGGAACCAGCCCCAAGACGATTCGCTAGCATCGAGCTTAAGGCCGGTCTGCTCAAGGAGATCCTTAGCAGTGGAGCCTGCCTTGAGACTCGTCTGGCCCGTCGAAGCCCAAACCTG
This sequence comes from uncultured Collinsella sp., assembly GCA_902489965.1. Classification (GTDB taxonomy): domain Bacteria; phylum Actinomycetota; class Coriobacteriia; order Coriobacteriales; family Coriobacteriaceae; genus Collinsella. The sequence goes on along the minus strand of CABUCA010000005.1, from coordinate 45,226 downwards.
CTGCTTGCCGTCCTTGTCCTTACCGAGAACCTGAACAGAAGCATGGACAGAATCGGAGGGCAGCTGGTCGCCCCAGCCACCGTAGAACCACGTAACGGTATCGCCGGCATGGATGGTGACATTGTCCGCCGTATAGTCACTCGACTTGCCGTTGATGAACAGTTGCCAATAGGTCGAATAATCTTGGGGCGTACCCAGCTCAACACCGTTGTACTTAAGGCTCAGAATGAAGGAGCCCGCAGCAACGGCGTCAATATCATTCGCCTCGAGCGCGGCCTTCGTAAGGTCAAGCGCGCTCGAACCGGACGTCACCACATACTGCGCGTTATCGACCCAAGTCTGAGTCTTGCCCTGGGCATCGCGACCAATGACGGTCACATTTGCGGCAACCTGGTCCTTAACGACAGGGGACGCGCTACCAGCCGTATAGGCAAACTCAATCTTCTGCCCTTGGGTGAGCTTGACGCTGCTCGCGCCAACCGAGGAAGACGCGCCGTCGACGAACAGCTGCCAGTAGGCATAAGTCGCCGGATCGAAGGCAAGCGTACGGCCATCGCTCGGGGATGTGATGCTTTTGAGGTAGAAACCGTATGCCGTGTTCGGATCGTAATCCGCCTTGAAGCCCGTCTTCTGCTGTAGCTTAACGAAGGCATCCGCAGCCGTCGCGCCCTCGTCGAGCTTGAGTTGCGTAGGTGCCACCCAGGTCTGAGCCTTGCCGTCGGCATCGGTGCCGATAATCGAGAACGAGACTTCGACTTGCTTCTTGGCGACATCGCCGGTTTCTGTCGGGTTCTCTGTCTGGACGGCAGCCGCGGCGGCAGATCCTGCTTGGCCAGCGGATGCCGTCGAAGACTGCTCGCTCGTGGCAGGGCTCTCCCCTGTCGCCGAGCCTTCGTCGCCAGTTGCCGCCTCAGTTGTGGCGGCACTAGTTGTAGACGCGCTCCCAGAATCCGAAAACTCGGCGCCGCTCTGCTCAGCGGCACCGCCCGCAAGCGCTGCGTCCTCGCCCGGCGTCGCAGCCTGAGCCACAGCCTCGGCAATGCCCTCGGCGCCCTCGGCCCACAGCTGAGCCGGTGTGGTGCCAAGGGCCATCGCGAAGGCCAGAAATGCCACCAGGCCGCGCTTGGCTACGCCGCGCGCAATTGCGCCACGGCGATGCAGCGAGGCGCGCTCGCGCTCGTCCTCAAACATATCCATTTGTCCCCCATTGTCTGTACTTGGAGCATTGCCCAGCGGCTGCCCCACGTCATCGCGCATGTTACGCTCGAGTTCCCCCATCGGGGTCCCCCTTCCCTCCAGAGCCCTATGCACACCGGCGGCATACGCCGCAGCCGCATGCAAGATGGGAGGCGATCCGACTTAACCTTAACGGCTCAGGCGCGTCGTCCGATCTGCGACGCGAACATCCCGAGCCAAGAGGAATTACGGTTACTGGTACAGCCGGGGACTTGCACCCCGATTCTCCCAAACGCGCAGGAAAACCGCGCGTTCGTGCGTCTCCGCACCACCATCTAGGCCATCGATTATTATCGTCAAAATGGTATCACGCAAAAGGGCCCCGCACACAGGCGAAGCCCAAGGTAAAAGCTATTGTTTGCGATAGGAAAATGCGGTGACGGTCGCAGCCTCTAGTGTTTGCCGCCGTGGCTGTTGAGCCAGATATTGCGGCCCAGCATAAGCGCCAGCACCAGCGCGCTCACGTAGCCCATAAAGCCAATGACCGGGATACCAAACACAACCGGCTCGATGCGTGCGTAGTACACCACCGACGAACCGATAAACAGGCCGGCGATAACGATAGCCATCGACATGCGGTCGATAATTCCGCCCAGCTGTCGCAGTGCCTTATCGCTGCTCATGATCTGCGTGTTCACCTTAAGCTGGCCGCGCGTAAGCATGCGCGAAGCCAGCCCCAGGTACTCAGCCGCCTCGAGTGAGCCCTTCGCCGCGCGATAGCTGCTCGCGGCAAGATCGCGCCCCATGTCGCGCACGCGCGCATAGGTGCTTTTCTCGTTTTTAATGTGGGTTTGGATGATCTGGATCATGTTGACGTTGGGCATGTACTCGGTCAGCAAACCCTCGAGCGTCACCATGCCGCGCGCGAACATCGTCACCACGCTCGGCAGCTCAACGTCATTCTTACGCGCGAGGTTTAACAGCGAGGTCAAAAACTCGCCGATATCCAAATCCTTCAGGTCAAGGCCCGCAAAGTCAGCCACGATAAAGTCAAGATCGGACAAAAACGCTGAATGATCGAGCTCGGCCGAATCGCCACGCGTCACGGCAAAGCGCATGAGCGAATCCTTGAGCTTTGGCACGTCGCCCTCGGCCACGGCGAAAATCATGTCCTTTACGATACCGCGATCGTGGCTCGACATGCGTCCGACCATGCCCAAGTCGATAAAGTAAACGATGCCGTCCTTGAGGATGATGTTTCCCGCATGCGGGTCGGCATGGAAAAAGCCGTCATCGAGCACCTGCGTCGAGTAGTCCTCGACAATCGCGGCACCGATCTTTTCCAAGTCATAGCCCTCGGCCACCAAGCGTTCAGGATCGGCGATCGAAATGCCGTCGACGTAATCCATAACCACCACGTGCTCGGTGCACAGGTCCAGATAGGATTTAGGGCACGTCACGCCATGAACGCTCTTATGGAACTCGTAGAAGTCGTTGAGGTTTTTGGCCTCGGCCAAAAAGTTGGTCTCCTCGCGAAACGAGGTCCACAGCTCCTCGACTACGCCGTGCAGGTCAACGAATTGATCGGTGTTGACGAACTTGGAAACGATACGCACCACCGAGCGGATGATATCGATGTCCTGTGCCATAACCTGCTGCGCACCGGGGCGCTGAACCTTGACGGCCACGTCCTCGCCCGTCACCAGACGAGCGCGATGTACCTGTGCGAGCGATGCGCTACCAAGCGGATTGGGGTCGATCGCATCGAACATCTCCCCCAGGCGCAGGCCGTATTCCTCTTCCAGACAGCGGAGCACCACCTCATACGGCACCGGCTCCACGTCGGAGCGCAGACGACGCAGCTCGTCGCAAAAGCGTTGCGGCAGAATCTCGGACCGGTTGGCCAGAATCTGCCCCATCTTGACGAACATGGGGCCGAGTTCCTCGAGCAGGCGGCGCAAACGAACCGGCGTGAGGTTATCCCACACGCGGTACTTTTTGACCAGGCGAACAATCTGCCCGATGCGTTCGCGACGACCCGCCGGCGTGAGCTGGTATTCCTCGTCCGGCGCCATCGCGTCGGGCTCCTCGGGCACCATATCGACAGCGCGCGGCTTCTTGCGAGCGCCCGAGACGGCGGCGTCGACCTCATCGACAACCGCCGCCTCGTCACCCAAGGGATCTAGATTGTTGTAATCGGTGGTGGAATCTGCCATCTGCGCTGCTACTCGGCCTCTTCGGTATCCTTCGCATCGTCGGGCTCAACGGACTCGACGGGCACCGAGGTCACGTTGTCCTCGACCGAATCGACGATGTCGCGCACATGGGCCAGGAAGGCCGTGCGCTCGGGGGCGGTCATAACGCGGACGCGAGCCAGAATGAGCTCGTCGAGCACGCGCTGGGCCGCGGTCTCGCCCTGCGTGCCCAAGCGCTCGGTCAGATCGGAGATGGTACCGCCGGCCTGCTCGAACATATCGGACACGCTGCGGGCGATATCGGGGGCGCCTGCGTCCTTGCGCACCTGCTCACCCTTGGTATTGAGGTCGTCGAGAACCTTCTTGCTGCCCTCAACGGCAACGGCGGCAGCGCCAAAGCCAACGTTGATGGCGCCGTTAACAAGCTGATCGAATTTCATAACCATGGTTGTCTCCAATCACAAACAACTGCATTGGCGTTCTTGTACCCAAGATTGAGTGAAAGCGACAAAGCGTTTTAGCGCTATTCGATCGACGGGAAATCCCTACCTCACGTTGTCGTTCATCGCGAAAGAGTTCTTCATGGCGCAGCTCGTGGTGTAGAGCACCTTGCCCAGCAGGGCATCGGTCTCCACGCGGACACGCTCGGCAAAGGCCTCGTTGGCGCGTGCAAGCTCGGCAGGCACCTCGGCCTCGGGCAGAGCGGCTACGGCAGCGTCGACGTCATGGATCTGCTTGTGGCCCATGCCACCGACCTTCTCCTGATAGTCCTCCACAGCGCGGCCGCACTCATGAAAACGGACGTCGGCCAGCGCGCCGATCAGGCGGTTGGCCCAGTAGAAGTTTTCGGACGTCACGCGAGACTGCGTGTCGGCATAGTACTCGGGCATGGTCTCGACATTGGCGTACAGCGGCACGAGCGCGTTAAACGAGTTGGAGCCAAACGCCATCCATTGCACGGCGCGGTAGGCCGGCTGCGCATAGGGGCGCAGCTGCAACACGGAAAGCTGACTGTTGCGGTTGATGCCGATGGGGCGATAGGCGCCGCGCGTGGCGGGCGTACCCTTGCTGCCGTAGCAGTCGTACTCCGTGCCCTGGTAGTGGCTCGAGAGTACGTACTTAATGTCCTCGATGGTCACCTTGCGCTCGGGCACACGGCTCCAGGGGATGTCATCGCTCTCGGGCGTGTAGTCGGCGTCGGGACCATCCCACACGTCGCTGGGGTTGAGGCAGCGCTGCATGTACCAGGCGCGCGGCGTGTTGTAGACATGGTCGCTGTCGCTGTGCGAACCAAAGGCCTCGCGCGGGTTAAAGACCGCAGCCGGACCGTCGCCCTCGACACCCAGCGTCAGGTCCAGATGCCACTCGGCCATCCAGGAGCGCAGGTCGGCGGAGCACATGTGGTCGGCCTGGTCGCCCTCGGCGTCGTCCAGGTCAAAGCTGTCGATGCCCAGCTGGTTGGGCATGGTCACATAGGCGTCGTCAGGCACGCGCCTGGCGATCCAGTGGTGACCGCCGATGGTCTCGAGCCACCAGATCTCGTCCACGTCGCTAAAGGCGATGCCGTTGTTCTCGTAGGTGCCGTAGCGCTCGAGCAGCTCGCCCAGAATACGCACGCCGTCGCGGGCGGACTTGGCATACGGCAGCACCAGGGTCACCATGTCCTCCTCGCCCAAGCCACCGGGCTGCGCCGGCACATAGCCGTCCTCGCCCTCGTTGCCCTTGGCGGGAACGTAATCGACGAGCGGGTCGGCGCCGCGAACGCGCTCGTTGGTGGTGAGCGTCTCGGTTGCGGACATGCCAACGTTAAGCTCGTTGAAGCCGGCCTCAGCCCAGATGCCGTGGCCCGGGACAACATCGGGGACGCTCGTGTAGCGCATGGGGTTATCGGGCAGTTCAACGGTCAGGTGACTCAGGACGCTCGTGTAGACGCGCGGCTGCTCGTCGGGATGCACCACGCGCATACGCTTGGGCTCAAACACCCCGTTGGACGAGTCCTCGTTGCGGGCGACAAGCGTCGACCCGTCGTAGCTCGCGTTCTTACCAACCAAAATCGTTGTGCACGGCATGCGCATCCTCCTTAAGCGAAGAAATCAAACGATAACAGTGTATCGCTTCGACACGAAAAGGGCGAAACCACGGCTTCGGCAGCCCCTGTGGGCAAAAACGCCTATTTCGATGCGCGCCCCGCCGCCTCGATCACGTGTTTGGCGAGGATCGCCGTGGTCACAGCCCCCACGCCGCCCGGCACGGGAGTAATTGCGCCAACGATCGGTTCCGTAGCATCAAAATCGACATCGCCGACCAGCTTGCCAGCGGCCTCGTCCCAGTTAATGCCAACATCAATGATCGTCTGGCCCTCGCGAACGGCATCCGCGCCAATCGTGCTCGCGCGTCCAACGGCCGCAACAACGATATCGGCAGAACGGCACTCGGCAGCAAGATCGCGTGTATGCGTATGGCACGTCGTCACGGTCGCATTGCGCGCCGTAAGCATGGCGGCAACAGGACGCCCGATCACCAGCGAACGCCCGGCCACAGCAACCTTAGCTCCATCCAGCTCAACACCGTAATGGTCCAGCAACGCTAACACTGCCTCGGCCGTGCAGGGAGCAAAACCCTCGCCGCGCCCCGAAAGCGTGGTAAGCAGCGAAGACGGCGTCATGGAGTCAACGTCCTTGGCGGGATCGAGCGCTGCGGCGACGGCGTTCTCGTCAAGGCCGGCGGGCAGCGGGCGGAACATCAGACAGCCATGAACAGCCGAATCGGCATTGATGTCCTCGACGGCCGTCAACAGCTCGTCCTGCGAAACATCGGCAGGAAGCAAAACGCGGCGAGCCTCAATGCCAACCTTCTCGCAGCGCTTGAGGGCACCGCGCTCGTAGGACAGGTCGTCCTCGCGCTCGCCCACACGAACGATGGCCAGCGTCGGTACAACACCGCGCTCGCGCAGGGCTGCACAGCGAGCAGCAAGTTCCTCGGTCAAAGCGCGAGCAACGGGAGCACCCTTCAGCAGTTCAGCCATGGCTATCCTCTCTTCCTTGCAGCGTCGGAGGCGCGGCGCGCCAGCGCATCGGCGCGCGGCAACCATGTGTCGAGCAACTCATCACACGCCGTCTCGAGCTCCTCAGCACGAACGCGATCTTTCATAGACGTGGTGTTCGCAAAGAGCGTCAAGCTCGCGCCCTGCATAGCGGCACGGCAGAACACGGCGCCGCACGCCACATCGGACAGCAGCTGACGCGAACCCTTGTCGGCCATGTCCTCGAGCAGCGCCAGCGCACGCCCGCAGGCATCCATAATGCGATACGGCGGCATAGCGGCCACATGCAGCGCATCCTGAATCGCGGTCGCTCGAGCCGGATCGTCACGCGGAATACCGTACGCCGTGGACACCTGCCCGTAGGCACGAACGTCCTCGGCGACCAGACCCACAAGTTCCTGCGCCAACTCATCCGCCTGGGCAAACGCGCGCGTCAGATCGTCTGCGCGATCGGCAAGCGCAGGATTTGTCGCCCCATAGCGAGCAACCATCCCGCAAAGCGAGGCGCCCAGTGCACCTACAAAGGCGCTCGCGCTACCGCCGCCGGGAACCGGCTCGCGTGCGGCAAGCGCCTCGGCAAACTCTCGACATGTTTTATCCATCATCTCTTGGCTCATACGCACGCACCTTCAAGTCATATACATCGGTCGGGTGGCAACCGCCGACCGACCGCATCAATCACATAATGGTGCTAAGTCTAGCCCATAAGTACATGAGCGTCAGCGCACCTGGCCATCGCGGATTTCTATGACGAACGATAGGCGTCGGCACCGCAAACATGGGACACATGGCCCACCTTTCGAGACTTCCGGACGTCAAAAACTGAGGCATATCTATAAACAAGGAACCTGTTGGGGCAACGCCCACGCACGCGCGCCCCATTAAATCAACGGGCACCTCACCCCGGGGAGGGCCGACAGCATCGGCCCTCCCCTCTTTTGCGACCGCACATATTGCCACTTGTCGGCGCAATTCCAGCCCCCAGAATGGGACACATGGCCCACCCTAGCGAGCCGTCCACGCGTACAGTAAAGGCAGGTAATCCATGGACGATTACAGATCGAGGAGGACACGACCATGAAAAAGAAGGCCTTTGCGATTCTCACCCTCTGCATCAGTCTCTTTGCCGCGGTTGCCCTGGTGGGTTGCGGCGGCAGCGGCGGCGCTACCGGCAGTGGCGGTGGCGGCGGCGCAGAAAAGCCAGCCGTGGATATGAGGACCGACTTCATTTGGTTTAAGGTCGAGGTTCCCGAGGGCGTCGAGATTACCGACGTTGCCGGCGACACCGCCGACAGGGCCCAGTTTAAGTTCACCGAGAGCGAGCACGCCAGTGATCGCTTCATCCCCGTCTTCGACTCTGACAAGAACGCCGACGAGCTGTTCGACCACGAGGCAAAGTGGAATGCCAGCTTTGAGTGGACCGAGAATGACCCCGTCAAGTACAACGGCAAGACCTGGCGCAACGCTTCCTACACACACTCGGGCGGCGTGACGACCGAGTACTTCACCGACGTTGACGGTGGCAGCGTGTATGTGCGCATCGACAACGTCGAGGAGCACAAGGACGCCGTCGAGACCATGATGAAGTCTCTGGAATTTGCCGACGACATCGCCGAGGCCAAGACCGAGGCCATGGACGTCAAGCTCGACGATATCGAGATCAAGCGCTAAGTAACTGGCGAGCGCAGCGGGAAACACGGGCGCAGTGCTAACAAGCGGCGGTACCCCAGCGCTTCGTACCCAGGGAGGGCCGGTAAACCGACCCTCCCTTTCTTATGCCGGTAGCCAACGAACGCGAGGATGCCGGACGCCGGAACCGCTCCAAATGTAGCAACAGTACGAAAACGACAAGCACCCCAACACGTCCGCCCGCCGATTTATTGCGCCGCGCAGACAATTAAACCAGCATCTTTAAACATCTGAGCAGTATAGTGACCAAAACTATCGCATAACCGCACTCTACGAATGGAGAAGTTATGACCGAACACCACGCCATCAGCCGCCGAGCATTTACGTTGGGCCTTGGACTCGCGGCGTTGTCGCCACTTGCAAGCCTGCCCGAAACCGCGGCATTGGGCATTGGCCCACGAGCGGCATTTGCAGACGACGCTGCCACAGCGTCGGTCAGCCTCGACAATTTCGTCATTCGCCTTCGCCCCGCGGGCTATTTTCGCACCGCAAGCGTTAACGAAGACGGCAACGTCATCGGCAACGTCTGCCATCTGTTTAATGACGGCACATCCAGCAAGCTCATCCTTGAGAACGTAACGACCAAGAATGACGATACAAACTGGTATGCTATCCGCACCTTGCTCAATTTCGAAGAGCATAAAAAGACGGGCTACAGCATTTGGTCGGTCGATGGCGACTCGGACAAAGACGGAAAGGTCATCCACGTATGGAGTGGCGAGCATGACGGCAAGCCCAGCCGCTCTTTTGCGTTCGAGCGTCAATCAAACGGAACCTATATCATCCGAGACCGCACGGTCGAGAAAGAAACCGAGAAAAAAGACATTAAGTACCTGGCAATAGAATCGAACGGCGAAGACCAGGACAACAATAAGATCTGTCATAAGAGTAAGAGTAAGAGTAAGAGCATTCCGTGGGAGCTCGAACTTATCGGTTACGACATGAAAAAGAACGATGCCACGGTTAGCAGCCTCGACTGGATTACGTACAGCAGCTACGTCGACGGACCATGTTGGATGAAATACGTCGAGGACAACAAGTTCCTCGACGAGCTGAGCATCCCGGGCACGCACGATTCGGGCACCTGCAGCGTGGACAACGACACTGAGCCCCAATCCTCGCAAGTAAAATGCCAGCAGGATTACATTCCCACGCAGTTGCTCGAAGGCATTCGCTATTTTGATATCCGGCTCGGAAAGGGCGACAACCCTGGCATCGACCATGGGATGTACTACCTGCTCAAAAAAGACGCGTACTTTTTGCATCTTTCCGATGTCATAGGCTACTTCAAAACGTTTTTGAACGAAAACCCGACAGAAGCGCTCATCATGCTTGTATCACGAGGCAACGACGAGGCTACCGACGAAAGTGTTACGACGGCTTTCGCCAAGGTTTTGGACGACAACCCCAAACTGTTCTATACGTCGAGCCGCGTTCCCACACTGGGCGAGGTGCGCGGAAAGATCGTTCTGCTGCGTCGATTTAGGCTCGCCGGCGACAGCGTAAGCGGCCACACGTGGGGACTCGACCTCACCGAATGGGATAACAAAATCGCAGCGCACACCGACAGTAGCTCCATGTGCCTCGTCCAAAACGCGCAGGGCTTTGAAGCCGCGGGGGAAACAGGCGACAAAGAGCCCTATTGCACCAAGGTATACGCCCAGGACAAGTACAAACTCACGGGAACCGACAAGCTCAGCTGGGTCGATAATGCGCTGAAGGAAACGACCGGACGCACGCGCAACGAGGTAGATGTCGAGGACGATAACGGGGCCAAGGAGAAAGTCCTGGAGCGTTGCTGGTCTATCAACTACACCAGCTGCACGGGCTTGTCGCACGGAGGCAATCCTTTTACCTCGGCACGAGTAGTCAACGAGCATCTGTATAAGAGCCCGTACATCAATCCCAGCGGCATCGAGGATACAAAGTCAGATTACCTCAAGCACATTGGCATCATCGCATCCGACTTTGTTGATGCGGCGCTGGCCCGGAGCATCTATCAGCGCAATTACGATACGGAGCACAAGCAGACGGCTTCGTACTATCTCCCGTACTATCTCCCGACCCGCATGCGCATGACGTACGGCGACTCGCTGAGCGATGCCTCATTCCAGGATGGCAAGACCGTTGGCGAGGGTCATTTCCGCCTCGTTAACAGCAGCAACGTACTCAACGTGGCCGCTTCTGGCAGCGCGTTTGCCATCGAATACGTGGATGTCGACGCCCTGGGCAACGAGACCGCTACAGGACTGCAGGGCTTCGTGCCCATCGATATCGATCCGCTCGCGCTGACGCCCCATTTTGAGGGACTCGAAGGCCTTAAGGCCGGCGAAGACGTGCGCGCCAAGATTGCGGCATCACTCGAGGGCAAGCTCGAAACCGACGCCTGCACCGCCCAGCTCGAGTTTGTGCACGACGCGGACGGCGCTCCGGGCACGGCAATGGCCGAGGGCGAGGCATTTGCCGCGGGGACGTATTGGGTGCGTGCGAAAGGTCTGTTGGGCGACGCGGCGCAAAACTACACGCTTGCCACCGACGGAGCCGCAAGCTTTACCGTAGCGGCCTCGGGCAGTGCGGGCGGCACCGGCAGCGGCAACGGCACCAACGCGAGCAGCACCGACAAGAACGGCAAGGACAACAAGGGCAAGGGCTCGGGCGGAAAACTCGCCGACACGGGCGATGGCTCCGGCATTGCCGCCGGGCTCGCCGCTGCCGCCGTGGCGACGACGGTCGCCGGCGCAGCGATGCTTGCAAATGACCGCGAAAACGCTGGGGACGATAGCGAATAGGCAAGCCGGCCCTTTTAGACACATCGACTCAATCGGGGGCGCAGGATACCGTTCTGCGCCCCGATTTTCACCTTGGCCCAAACGTCGCCATAGGCTACATCACCATGTTCAGCGCGTTAACAAACTCCTGGGCCTTCGCACGGCTGCTCAGGCTAAAGACGCAAGCAGTCAACAGTCGATTGCGCAGAAAAACATCGCGGCCCTTGATTCTATTGACGCCCGTAATGTCCTTAAGATAGACAATCTCGGTGTGCTTGCCGCCGAAAGTGTCCTTCTTGAGCACCTCAATACGGTTGGGGTAGATCTTAACGTCTTTAAACCTACCCGAACCTTTGTCCTGGAACAGCAGCGTGTTGTTGTCCATACGCGTCACTCCCGCGGGGTTCGCTAAAACTGCCTCTATGGTCACATTTTAACCACCGCAAGGCTCCCATGCGAAGGTGCCAGACAACATAGCAATTCGTGTCCGCGCGAGGCTTTAAACTAAATGCGTTAAAGATGCATTCCACAAGAGGAAAGTGGGGCGACAGTGATGGGTGAACTAGTAAACCGTGGAGAATCGGCAATCGTGCCCGAAGGTTTTTACAAGCAGGTCTCCTCGATTCTCAACGCCGCTCGCGACAAGGCCTATACCGCCGTTAACTTTGCGATGGTTGAGGCATATTGGGAGATCGGCAAGAGTATTGTTGATGAACAGGGCGGAGAGGAGCGCGCCAAGTATGGCGATGCACTGATCGACGAACTTGCCGTTAGATTGACTAAGGATTTTGGCAGAGGCTTCAACGCCAGAAGCTTAAGATACATGCGTCAGTTTTATCTTGCGTTCCGAATTGAATTGGACACATTACCGCAGGTTATCGCGTATAACCGACCCTGATGCTCGAACATGGTACATGAACGAATGCGCCGATTCTCGTTGGAGCACGCGTCAGCTCGAACGCCAGATCAACACCATGTTCCGCGAGCGCCTACTTGCCAGCAAGGACAAGGAGGCCGTCACCCAGGAAATCCAAAAGAGCGCCCCGGCTCGTCGCCCCGAGGATATCATCCGCGACCCATATGTACTGGAGTTTTTAGGTTTCTCGGACGATACTGCGTTTCGCGAGAGCGATCTAGAGCAGGCGCTCATCACGCATCTTCAGAAGTTCCTGCTGGAGCTTGGCCGTGGTTTCGCTTTCGAGGCGCGCCAAAAGCGCATCACCTTTGATGGGCGCCATTTCTATATTGACCTTGTTTTTTACAACTATCTGATGCGCTGCTTCGTGCTCATCGACCTTAAGACGGACGACCTTACGCATCAGGACCTGGGCCAGATGCAAATGTATGTGAACTACTACACGCGCGAGCTCATGAACGAAGGCGACAATCCGCCCATAGGCATCGTGCTCTGCGCGGACAAAAGCGATTCGATTGTCGAGTACACGCTGCCCGAAGACAACGACCAAGTGTTTGCCGCCAAATACCTGCCGTATCTTCCAAGCAAGGAAGAGCTGGCGCGCGAACTAAGCGCCGAGTACCGCGCCATCAACGAAGCGACCAATGGCGAAACGCAAGGGTAGCAGCACGTTGCGACCGAAGCCACCGCAGCCGTCGCAGGCGCACTCGCGGTTGCGACGCACGCTACGAAACAATACCGGTCATGGACGCCGGCAACGACATTCTAGCCGTGGCTGGCGAGCGTGACCTGACAGGCAAAGACGCGGCCTTCGTCTGATGTGGGTCCATTGGCTGCCACAGAAAAGGGCCGGTTGCAGCCGGCCCTTTAGACGATAATACCTGCGTTGCCCGCGCTTCCGAAGTGTGACTAGCTGAGGAGCGGGTTCCGCGGCACAACCTGATTTTACCCAGTGAGGAGGCTCTTTTGCAGCCGCTCCACTGTTTATTTACATCTGGCACCCTCAAACAATCAGACGGCAGCCCGCACTCCTGAGAGCTGCCCCGCACCCCCGGCCATCACCTTACGGCAACAACCGGTGCTACTCCCCTACTTCCCAAATAGCGCACCCAGCAGACCGCGGCGTTTGGGCTTTTCTTCTCGGTAGGAACCCTCAGCTGCCGCTGCAACCTGGCGCGGTTGCTCGCCACCTCCCTTGCGCACAATCTGGTACAGGAAGGGCGATTTAACGTATTTGACCTCGATGGGCGTGGCATGCACGGTGCTCTCGCCGGACAGATGCAGGCTCGGATTGAGCGGCGCCACGATATGCGTTTCGCGCTTGTCGCTAAACACCACCGCGGCCGCGCGGCCCGTCTGGCCGTTCACGGCGATGCGCACTTGCTCGCCATCGCGGCTGTCCGTCGCCGGACGATCGACAAAGTAGACCGGCACCATCACCAGGCCGTCCTTGTGCTTGCGGGCCTTGCATGCCCACGTGCGGATACTCTTTTTATTGAGCCCCAGTACAGCCTCAGCATCGTTGCCCGCAACGTCGAGCGCCAACTTATCAATGACCACCTGGTCCTTGGTAGACGCATCGACGGAGACAACGCGAAAGTCACCTTCCTGCATGGCGGGATCGAACGGGCCGACCTTGGCAAAGTCCCATGGCTCCAAAATGCCCATGAGACGAACGTCCAGGTAGTTTGCCCTGGGATATGCCCAGTCGAGCACCTCGTAGTACACCAGGGTCTCCTTGCTCAGGCCCTTGCCCGGGAAGCTCGCCATCATGCGCAGGTCCGCGAGCGCCATGGGGAAGTAGAAGAGCATCATGTCGTTTTGGATCGCGTCTTCTACGTCGTGCCCGGCAAAGGCGTCGGGGCACTGACGCACCAGCTGCAGCGCGTTGGCACGTGCCTGCTGCGGCGAGATTTCGAAGGGAATACCCTGCTCGGGCACATACTCCGCACCAACGCCCATGGTCAGGCGCTTGCTGAAGGTACCGGGCTTGAGCAGGTCGGCAATGCCGATCTTGTTGCCGCAGGACGGGCACTCAAACACGCGCTGGGTCGACTCGCCCTCAAAGGACGCGCCACAGAAGGGGCACGGAATGCTCACGTGCGTAGCCTCTTGGAACTCCTGCGCCGTGCCGCGATCCTCCCACAGCAGATGTTCCAGGACCGACTGATTGCGCCAGTGCGAATTGAAGAAATACCAGTCCGGGTCCTCCGGGCGCTCGAGTTGCGACACATGCGTGAGCTTGAGCAGTCCATCCACCACCGTCAACGGCGTATGGCGAATGCCCAAAGCGCTCTTGGGCTCTCCGGCGTCCGCCTGCCACGGAATGATCGCACCGCAATAGGCGCACTCAAAACTGCGCTTAGCCTGGTGCGAGTACATAGGACCGCCGCAGTTTTGACATTTAATGGCAAACATCTCGTCCATGGAAACGTCCTCCTTTGCACAGGGGCTGTCGACATTAAGTATGTCGAGCAAACAGGCACATGCCCATACCCATGTGGCCCAAAATGGACCGCCCGGGCAGACGAGAAGGCTCGCTCGTTAGCACCGGCAGACTATTGCTGCATTTTCTGAGCATCGGTGCACGGCGCCCCCGCGCGAGCTACACTATCCCCTTAAACATGATTGTGAGGACGACCGCTATGCTATTTGTAAATCGGCTGGTACATATGCTTGTTCCCGGCAGCGAGGGCGAGCCGGTCGATGCATCTTGCCGCACCAACGCGGGCTTTGCCGCAAGCCTCATCTGCATTGGCCTCAACATCACCCTGTGCCTGGCCAAGGGCGTCGCGGGTCTGCTTGCCGGCTCCGTCTCCCTCATCGCCGACGCTTTCAACAACCTCTCCGATGCCTCGAGCAACATCGTGAGTCTGCTCGGGTTCCGCCTTGCCAGCCGCCCGGCAGACGAGGGCCACCCTTACGGCCACGGCCGCTACGAGTACCTGGCCGGTCTGTTCGTCGCCGTCCTGGTTTGCGCCGTCGGCATCAACCTGATCCTCGAGTCGGTCACCAAGATCATCAAGCCCTCGCCCACCGCATATTCGGCGCTCTCCATAGCCGCCCTCGTCTTGTCCATGCTCGTCAAATTCTGGATGGCCGCATTCAACCGCACGCTGGGCGATCGCATCGACTCCGAAACGCTCATCGCCACGGCGCAGGACTCCAAAAACGACGTCATCACCTCGGGCTCGGTCTTGGTGGCGGCGCTTATTTCGCAGACGACCAGCTTTGATCTCGACGGCTGGGCAGGCCTGGGTGTGGGCATCTTCATCTGCATCAGCGGTCTGGGCCTGGTGCGCGACGCCATCAGCCCGTTGCTGGGGCAAGCGCCCGACCCCAAGCTCGTCCAGGCAATCCGCGACAAGATCATGTCCTATCCGCAGGTCCTGGGCACACACGACCTCATGGTGCACGACTACGGCCCCGGCCGTCAGTTTGCCAGCGCACACGTGGAAATGCCCGGAGAGGGCGATGCCTTTGAGCACCACGAGATTCTGGACACCATCGAACATGACATCAAACGCCAGATGGGCATCGCAATCACACTGCATTGCGACCCCATCGCGACAACCGGTGACGATCTACGCGGCTGGGTCAAGCGCGGCGTAGCGCAGATCGACCCCGCGCTTTCCATCCACGACCTTCACGAACACGACAGGTTCGTTTCGTTTGACCTGGTGCGTCCCGACGGCTTTGACATATCCGACGAGGAGCTGCTGGAGCTCGTCACGCGCATCGTGCACGAGCGCCGGCCCGATGTCTCGTGCGTCGTCACGTTTGATTCGGGCTTTAGCTCGCCCGACCGTCCGGCCGAGCAGCTGTAGCCCACTTAACAGCTAGTTTCCCTGCGCGCCCGAGATGCCGTTTTGCAGGGCGTTCCAGGCATCCGTCGCCATGCCGCCCAAGTTCTGCGCGGTATCGCCCAGATTTTGTGCCGTATCGCCCAGCTCTTGCGCCTTGTCTCCCAACTCCTGCGCCTTGTTGCTCAAGTCCTCCAGCGTATTGGAGCTCGAGCTGTCGGTACCGCTTTGGCCGTCGGACGAGTTGCCCGAACTGTTCTTGTGCGTGAGTTGAATTTCGAGGTTGCCGTTGTCGTTATAGTAGGCAGAAGTAACGACCCAGTTGGCATCGACGACGGGCGTTGAGCCATCATCAGTCAGGACCACGGCATTCGAAAGATCGGCGCCGCGCGACTTGAGGACCTTCTTGGCGTTGGACCAGTACTGCCCCGGGATATCACTCAGATCGACGGTGCTAGACGAGGCGGACTCGGTTTGCTCGGCAGCGGTATCGGCCGTTGAACTCCCTCGCTTGTTGAGCATGCCCGACACGATGGCAAACACAACCGACAGCGCAAAGAAGATCGCCAGCACGATGAGGATCTTCTTAATCACGCTCGACGAACGCGACGGCGTCTCTTCCTCGTCCTCGCCATATTGCGGAATCGACTTGGGGTACTCGCGATACGGCTCGCGCGACTCGTAGCGAGGCTGCGCCGTGCGAGGCATATACGTCGTCTGCTGAGGCTGCGGAATGGGATTCTGCGGCAGGTCATCATAGGGATTCGGCGTCGAGGCGGCATAAGAATCCTGCGGCGCGTAATCAAACGGGTCTGCCGCCGCGTTGCCATAGGGGCTTTGCAAAGATGCAGCGTAAGGGTCCTGCGCCGCGTCGCCATAGCCCATAACTCGTGTGGGCTCGGCAGAAGGCTGCGTCGCGGCGGGGTCGACATAACCGGGGTTGGGAACAACGCGGGTCGCATCGGCGCTATCGCCAGCCTGCGCGGAACCGTAGCCGCCCATCACGGTTGTCTTGTCCTGATCCATGCAACGATTCCTTTCCGTCGCCTGTAAGCATCAAGTTATCCATGCATTCTACCAGCGCAAAAGCCTATGATGGGCAGAGTCCGTCGGTATCTACAAGACACGCGCGGGCCTAAGGATCAAAAAGCCCCGCCGGGCCTTGTGGGCACGGCGGGGCGGAGAAGCAGCTATGGACAGCAGACTTAGAACAGGCCGGTGATGTTGCCGTCGTTGTCGACGTCGATGTTTTCGGCCGCGGGCACCTTGGGCAGACCCGGCATGGTCAGAACGCTGCCAGTCAGTGCGACCACAAAGTGGGCACCGGCGGAAACCTTGAGCTCACGCACCATGATGCGGAAGTTCTCGGGAGCGCCCAGGGCCTTGGCGTTGTCGCTAAAGCTGTACTGCGTCTTGGCGACGCACACCGGAAGGTTGCCAAAGCCATTCTCGCGCAGCTCGGCGAGCTGGCGCTTGGCGGCCGGCGTAAAGTCAACGCCGTCGGCGCGGTAGACCTTGGTGGCAACGGCCTCGAGGGCATCAGCGACATCAGCGCCGTCCTCATAGGCAAACTTGAGCTCGCTCGGCTGCTCAATCAGACGCATGACCTCATCGGCAAGCTCGAGCGCGCCCTCGCCGCCCTTGGCCCAGACCTCGGAAAGCTTAACGTTGACGCCGAGTTTCTGGCACTCGGACTCGATGAGCGCAAGCTCGGCCTCGGTGTCCGTCGGGAAGCGGTTGATGGCGACCACGCAGGGCAGGCCATAAACGTTCTGGATGTTGTCGACGTGACGCAGCAGGTTGGGCATGCCAGCCTTGAGTGCCTCGAGGTTCTCCTCGTTGAGGTCGGCCTTGGCGACGCCACCGTTGTACTTCAACGCGCGAGCGGTGGCGACGACCACGACGGCGTTGGGACGAACGCCCGTCATGCGGCACTTGATGTCCAGGAATTTCTCGGCACCCAGGTCGGCACCAAAGCCCGCCTCGGTAATGGCGACATCGCCAAAACGCATAGCCATACGCGTGGCCATGATGGAGTTGCAGCCGTGGGCGATATTGGCGAAGGGACCGCCGTGGACAAACGCGGGCGTGCCCTCGAGCGTCTGCACCAGATTGGGCTTGAGCGCATCCTTGAGCAGTGCGGCCATAGCTCCCTGGGCCTTGAGGTCGCGGGCGCGGACGGGCTCGCCGGCATAGCTATAGCCGACAACGATCTCGCCCAAGCGCTCCTTAAGATCGCTGATGCTCGTGGACAGGCACAGGATCGCCATGACCTCGGAGGCAACGGTGATATCGAAGCCGTCCTCGCGCGGCACGCCCTGGGCCTTACCGCCAATGCCGTCGATGACGTGGCGCAGCTGACGGTCGTTCATATCGACGACGCGCTTCCAAGTGATGCGCTTAACGTCAATACCGAGCTGATTGCCCTGCTGGATGTGGTTATCAAGCATGGCGGCCAGCAGGTTATTGGCGGCACCGATAGCGTGGAAGTCGCCGGTAAAGTGCAGGTTGATATCCTCCATGGGGATGACCTGAGCCCAGCCGCCGCCGGCAGCACCGCCCTTAACGCCAAAGACGGGGCCGAGCGAAGGCTCGCGCAGGGCCACGGCACTCTTGACGCCGCGACGACGCAGGCCATCGGCCAGACCGATGGTCGTGGTGGTCTTGCCCTCGCCCGCAGGCGTGGGGTTGATGGCGGTCACGAGGACAAGCTTGGCCTGGTGATCAGTCGGCTCGTTGAGCAGTGAATAGTCGACCTTAGCCTTGTCGAAGCCGTACGGAATCAGGTGCTTAACGTCGACGCCGGCGTTCTTGGCCACCTCGGTAATAGGCAGTGGCGTGACAGAACGTGCGATTTCGATGTCAGTAGGCATGGGCGGTCCTTTCGTTACCGAATGAGAAAAAGACCAATTCAGCATAGCACGGGCGCGCAATAGTAAAACGCCCATAACCGATGAACGGCGATATGTTTACCCGATGCCCAGCGATAGTCCAACAGCCCGCCAAAACAAAGCGCCCTAAACGGTAGGTTCAATCCCCAGGTGCTCAAAGGTGCGAAGGGTTGCCTGACGGCCCTGCGGCGTACGAATCATCAACCCGCACTGCAGCAAATAGGGCTCATAGACATCCTCGAGCGTGCCCGGGTCCTCGCCCACCGCGCTGGCAAGGGTCGTAAGTCCCACGGCACGACCGGAGAACGTCTTGGCAAGCGTCTCCAAGATACGAATATCCATCCAGTCCAGACCGAGCTCGTCGATCTCAAAGAACTCGAGCGCCTGACGGCAGATATCGAGCTCAATGGGACCGTTGCCGCGCACCTGTGCATAGTCGCGCACGCGCTTGAGCAGGCGGTTGGCAAGACGTGGCGTACCGCGCGAACGCGAGCCGATCTCGAGTGCACTGGGATGATCGATCGTCACGCCCAGGATAGTCGCCGAGCGCGTCACAATCTGCGCGAGCTCCTCGACCGTGTAGTAATCCAGGCGATATGAAATGCCAAAGCGGTCGCGCAACGGGCCTGTCAACATGCCTGAGCGGGTCGTTGCCGCTACCAGCGTAAATTTGGGAATATCCAGGCGAATCGAGCGCGCCGCCGGACCCTTGCCAATCACGATATCGAGGGCAAAGTCCTCCATCGCGGGGTACAGGACCTCCTCGACCGAACGGTTGAGGCGGTGGATCTCGTCGATAAACAGCACATCACCCGGCTGCAAGTTAGTAAGGATGGCCGCCAGGTCGCCCGTGCGCGCGATGGCAGGGCCACTCGTGGTCTTGATCTGAGCGCCCAGCTCGTTGGCGATAACGGTGGCCAGCGTGGTCTTGCCCAGGCCCGGAGGACCCGAGAAAATCACGTGGTCGAGCGTCTCGCCACGGCTCTGCGCCGCTTCGATCAACACGCGCAGGCTCTGCTTGATGTGCTCCTGGCCACAGTAATCGTCCAGGCGCTGGGGGCGCAAAGTGCGGTCGACATCGAGGTCCTCGGCCGTCAGCTCCGAGCCCACCATGCGCTCGCCGTGCGCCATGGATGCCGCCGGCGAGTTGCCGGGCGTCGCCCACAGGTCCTGAGAGTCATCGGCTTCCCACATCACGCATCCATTCCAAGTCGCTTAAGCGCCGCGCCGAGCAAATCCTCGACACGCATATTCTGCCCATCATACCCGCTCAGGGCAACATCGGTCTCCTGCGGGCTAAAGCCCATGGAAAGGAGTGCCGCACGGGCATCGTCGATCGCCGAGGGAGCGGCAGCGGGCACGGGCATCGCAACCTGTCCGGGAATCACGTCGACCGGCACAAAGCCCTTATCCTTGGCAAAGGTGCTCTTGAGTTCCAGGATCAGGCGCTGAGCTGTCTTTTTGCCCACACCGGGTACCTTGGCCATGCCCTTGTCGTCCTCGGCCATCACCAGCGAATACAGCTGCCCCACGGTATAGGTGGAAAGCACGGCAAGCGCCAGGCGCGGGCCAACGCCCGAAACGGACACGAGCCGGTCGAACATCGTGCGCTCATCCTTTGAGGAAAAACCGAAAAGTGTCATGGCGTCCTCGCGCACCTGCATACGCGTGTAGAGACGGACCTCGCCGCCGGGCGTCGGCAACGTTGCCGCAGTGCTGCCCGAGATGCCGAGTTCAAAGCCAACGCCCGACACATCGACGACAGCCGAGTTCATCGTGGACTCGACAAGCGTTCCGTGGAGCTGGGAAATCATCAGTATCCGGTTCCTCTCTGTTGATAGAACTCGCCACCGGTGAGGGCGCGGGTGCGGCTGAGGTTTACGTGGCAGATGGCGCAGGCCAGGGCATCGGCGGCATGGTCGGGATGCGGGTCGTGGTCGAGCTGTGTTAGCGTGCGTACCATATAGGCGACCTGCCGCTTGTCCGCGGCGCCGGTGCCCACCACAGCCTGTTTGATCTGCATGGGCGTGTACTCGCCAATCTCGAGCGCGCATTCCGAAAGCGCTACGAGTGCAGCACCGCGGGCATGCGCCGTAGGGATGGCCGAGCGAACGTTGGCGCCAAAGTAAATGCTCTCGATAGCAGCGGTATCGGGACGATAGCGTTCGACAACGCCCTTGAGGTCGCGGGCGATATGCGACAGGCGCACCGCGAGCGGACTTCCGGCACTGGTCTCGATGCAGCCATAGGCACGGCAGCGAACCTCGCCACGCCGCTCCTCGATAATCCCCCAACCCGTATGGGCCAAACCGGGGTCGATACCCAAAATGACCAAGCCAACCTCCCCTCGTCACCAGCACAGCACAAGGCAAGGCCCCGCGCATCATTCACGAACGTCTGTTCTAGAATAACACAACGCAAGCCCTATAAGTCAGCCGAGATCGAATTGTAGGTTGAGCATACGCAAGCGAGCGCCCGCCAGAGCGAGCAAGGTGCCTTGAAAGAGGAGGGCATTGACCTGGCGGTCATGCCCGACGATTGAAAGGCAGATCGCCGCTCTGGCGGGCGCGCAGCGACCTAGTTCTGCGAGAAGAACGGGAACTGCCTCGGGTCCACCGGCGGGTGCGGCATCGGTCCGCCCTGGGGCCCGCCCTGCGGGCCGCCCTGACCGCCCATCATCTTATCGATGGCGTCCTGGACCTCGCCCTCAAACTTCTTCATGCCCTCATGCAAGCGACGCTGGCCGTCCTCGGAGCGCAGCTCCTCCATCTGCTCGGGCGAAATACCCAACAGGTCACCCAGTATGCCCATCATCTCACCACGCATGCGCTCGCTTGTATCCTCGTCAGCAAAGCGGTTCACCTCGGCGCGCGCCAGCGCATCGACCGTCATGCGTTCCTTGCCGCTCAGTCCCAGGTCGGACCACGCGAGCATATACGGCCAGGCGCGCTCGACAAACGAACGGGCCGAGACGATCGGCGCCGTCGGCAGCATGCGACGAGCAGCCTCACCCTGGCGCACAAGCATCAGCAGCAGCGAGCAGGCCTCGGGCTTGCCGGCGGCCATCGGGATGTCGTCGAAGGGACGGTTGCGGTCGACGTGTGACTCGAGCGTGCCATCGACCTCGCCCGGCTCAAGTCCGCCGAGCAGCTGCGCCGCACGATCGAGCATGTCGACCGGGCCGTCGAGCGTCGAGAGCGCCCGCGCCAGCACGCGCTCCATGCAATCCTCCACCGCGTTGAGCGTCACGAGCTCCTGCGGCACCACGGCGGACGTGCGGTTGCGCACACGCGCCACAAACTCGAGCGTCGACAGGTATACGTCACCAAAGGGCGCATAATCGCCCTGGTAGCCACCGCAAAGCGCGGGCGCCGCCAGCGCGTACTCAGTTTTGGACAGTGGGCTCAACGCCATCGCACCCAGCTCGAGCGCCGTATCCTCCAGCATGAGGCCCAGCGTACGCGAGCGCAGGCGCTCGGCGTCGCCCGCCGACACATCGCGGTCGAGCACACGCGCGGCATCCGGCGCATCACGCTCAACCGTGCGAATATGCAGGCGTTCGGCAATGGCGCGAACGGCGGCACAGCGGGCAGCCTCGGCCTCCTCCTGCGCCGGCGTAAAGATACGGTTGTGCCCCAGCACCAGGCCAATTACGTTACGCGGACCCAGAGCGTCAACGGCCAGCGCCGCCAGCAGGGATGACGGCAGGTCACCCTCGAGTGCCACCACAGCACGCGACGCACCGTGGGCCCGAGCGTTGTCGCGCACGGCGAGCACCAGCGCCTGCCACAACCACTCCTCGGAACGGAACTCGGGCAGTTCGTGATCTTCCAGTGCATCGAGCATCACGCCGCGCTGAATCTCCTGGACCAGCAGGCTCTCCTCAAAACACGGCGCCTGGGCCACCACGCGACCGCAGTCGTCGAGCACAAACGAACCGCCGGTATACACCGACTCGTCATAGGCACCGACCGGCGCCATGCAGGCAAACCACACGCTGCGCTTGGATGCGATCTTGCGGTAGGCGCCGCTGCGAACGGCGGCAATGGCGGCAGTCTCGCGGTCGGTCATGTCAAACGCGTTGAATTGGAAATACGCAATGAGGTCGACGCCGGTCGGCAACATCTCGAGCTCGCGGTCCAAGTCAAAAATCACGGCGATGCGCACGCCGTCCACGTCGAACACCGGCGGCGCCCAACGAGTGTCGTTGTTCTCGCCACGCTGCAGGGCAATGCTCGAACGCGCCGGCACCACATGACCGTCCTTGAGCATCATGTAGTCGAGCAGCGGCTGGCCCTCAAACGAAACCGCCGCGGGCACGATGCAGATCATGTCAAGCTCCTGGATACGCTCGGCGACGCCAGTCAAGCCGGCAAGCATGTCGTGCTCAAAGTCGGCAGCGCCCACCAGGCCACCGGGCATGGCGCCCATAAAGAGCGGAGCCGGAACGCACAGCACGCGCGCCCCGCGCTCGTGGGCCAGACGAGCCTGGTCCTCAATGCGGCCGCAAATGCCCTCAATATCACCCAGGCGCATATCGATCTGTGCAAGCGCGAGCTTCATGGCCCAGCCCTTTCCGTCGTAAACCATCGAAATCGTAGTAAAAGCGCCGGCCGCATAATGCAGCCGGCGCTTGCATGTGCATATGCTAGCTATGATACCCCGAGCGGGGGCGCGCTCCTAGAATGTCGCGGACCACAGCCCGTGCAGGTTGCAGTAGGCATAGACGGTACCGGTCTTGGAGCCGCCCGCGAAAAACGTCGCGGGTTTCATGCCGGGCTCAAGGTAATGGACCTCTAAGCGGCCCTCGGCCTCAAGGGCGATCCACTCAATGTAGTGCTCGGGCAGGCTGGGGTGCTCGACCGAGCCAACGCGGGCGCGAATCACGTGACCGTCGCGCTCGGTCTCGACAACAGGCACGTGCTTCTCGTGCGCCGCGTCCTCAGTGTTTGCGGTCAGTTCCGTGCAACCGGCAGGGGTCGCAACGTCGTCGCTAAGGGCGGCGATGAGCTTGCCGTCGGGGTCCCTAAAGAATTTCGCCATGATGTTCTCCTTTGCTGATGTGCCAATGTTCTTGATGGTTCTTATGCCCAAAGGCAGACAAACCATCCACGGCATTGCAAATGAACACATAACGGATCAGGCAAGCGGTCGGGCCAAAATGCGTCGACCGTCCTGCCCGCTCCAGCAGTCCCACCCCACGCGCGGCTAGCGCCCGTCGCCGCCGAGCAGCGCCAGAACATCCTCGCGCGTGAACAGTGCCGACGAGATGCCGTCGCCGCCGAGCACGCTGTTGACCAGGTCGCGCTTGGACTCCTGCATCTGCATAATGCGCTCCTCGATCGTGTCCTTGGCGATGAGCTTGTACACGGTCACGGTATGTTGCTGGCCAATACGATGCGCGCGGTCAGTCGCTTGGTCCTGCGCCGCCACGTTCCACCACGGGTCGTAGTGGATGACCACGTCGGCCGCCGTCAGGTTAAGGCCCACGCCGCCCGCCTTGAGCGAGATCAAAAAGACCGGCACCTCGCCCGCCTGGAACTGTGCGACCATCTTGGCGCGGCTCTCCTTAGACGAAGCGCCTGTGAGCTTAAAGAAGGCGATGTCCTCCTTGGCCAAGCGCTTACCGATAATATCGAGCATACCCGTAAACTGGCTGAACAACAGGATGCGATGCCCGCCGTCGAGTGCGCCGTGCACGAGCTCCATGCACGTATCGAGTTTGGCGCTCCCTGCCTTGTAATCCTCGTAGTGTAGACGCGGGTCGCAGCAGATCTGGCGCAGCTTGGTGAGCTCGGCAAGCACCTTGAGCTTGTCTTTCTTAAACTCGGATGCCTCGCGGTGCTGCACCTGCTGGGCGATGCGGTCCTGATTTGCCAGGTAAAGCTTGCGCTGCTCGCCGGTAAGCTGCGCCATGACAGTGTCCTCGATCTTTTCGGGCAGATCGGCCACCACGTCTTCCTTGACACGGCGAAGCACAAACGGCGACACGAGTGCTTGCAGGCGGGCGGCACTGTCGCCCTCGGCATGCTCGACCGGGCTTTCGAAGCGCTTTGCAAACGATTCACGCGTACCCAGCAGGCCCGGCATCAAAAAGTCGAAGATGCTCCAGAGCTCGGACAAGCGGTTTTCGATGGGCGTGCCCGTCAGGGCAAAGCGCACGCCGGCAGGCAAGCGCTTTGCGGCGCGCACCACCTGGGTGAGCGGGTTTTTAATGTACTGGGCCTCATCGAGCACCACACGGGCAAAGTCCTGCTCGACGTACTCGTCGATATCGCGCCGCATAAGGTCATACGACGTCACGACCACGTTATGCTCGGCCACGCCGGCAATCTGTACGCGACGCTGCGCCTTGGCGCCCACGATGGCGCACACATCGAGCGACGGGGCAAAGCGCTCCAGCTCGGCGGTCCAGTTGTACACAAGCGACGCAGGGCACACCACAAGCGTGGGCTTAATGTCCCCCGCTTCCACGCGCGCCAGGATATGCGCGATCATCTGGAGCGTTTTGCCCAGGCCCATATCGTCGGCCAAGATACCGCCGAGGCCCAGATGCTCAAGCGAGCCGAGCCACTGGTAGCCGTCGACCTGGTAGCCACGCAGCGTGGCCTTGAGCGAGGCGGGTACCGTAAAGTCCATCTTGCCGAGCGTGTCCAGGCGCTCGACGGTACGGCGGAACGCAGCGTCGCGATCGGCCTCAAGCGCCGGCGTGCGCGCAAGCATGCTGCCGACGAACAGGGTACTCGACGCGGGGAGCGACACGCCGTCGAGCAGGTCGACAGCATCGACACCCAGGTCCTCGGCAAGGCCAAACGCGGCCCGGGCGCCCTCGTCCAGGCGAATGATGTCGCCCGACGTGAGACGCGCAAACGTCTGGTGACGCTTGTACGAATCGAGATAGACGGCAAGGTCCGCGGCCGAAAGCCCGCTCGCACCCAGCTCGACATCGAGCAGATTGCTCTTGACGGTCGCACGCACCGAAAGCTTGGGCGCAGGGCGGACCGAGATCTGGCGCAGACGGTCGCTGAGCATGACCTCACCCAGCTCGGACAGGGCGGACAGGCCCTCGGTCAGCAGGCAGAACAAGCTCTCGTCATCGCGCTCCTCAAACGCCAGGCCGCCCTCGTAAAAGTCGAAATACAGGGCCGCCGTGTCCATAACGCGAAACTCCGCCACCTCGTCGCGGGGCGGCACGCCGGGGCGTTGCTCTTCGAAGGGGCTGCCCGGAGCGCCCAGGCTAAAGAGATCCGCCGACCAATCGCCGTAGGCAACCGTAATTTTGCAGGTCACGAGCCCATCGTCGACGCCGATCGCCATAGCAAAGCTCGGCTCGGGTGCCACGGTATCGAGCACGGCGGGCGCGGTAAGGTCGGTATAGTCGCGCAAAATGGGCAGCGCCATACGACAGAACTCCCCCACCTGGTCGGCAGCGATATGGACCGGCGTGCGACAGGGCAGCAAGCGCGATAGGAACGGCGCCGCATGTTGGGCAAACGCCGTGTCGGTACGGCGCGCGCGGCGCGTGTCGACCAGGTAGGCAGCATCGCCCGATGCAAAGCAGTACATATCGGCGGGCAGGCGAAGGTCGTAGCTGCCGCCGACCGCCGGCGCAATCTTGGAGGCAAGGAGCGGCGGGCGCTTGGTCGGGGCTTCATCCTTCCCTTGCGGCGCCGGCTCGACCGCCACGTCATAGGTGCGATGCGTCGTCGTCCCCCGCGACCAGGCGGGCTCAAAAGAGATGGTCTGGCCGCGCAACAGGTCCAGCACATATACGATGCTATGCTCGGACAGCGGCAACTGACGCTCGGCGACAAAACCGCTGCGGGCAAAGTCGTACGACGCCGAACGTGAGCTTGTGATGTCATCGAGATAGGCAACTGTCGTCACGACAAGGTTGAGCAGCTTTGTCGACACGTCTTCGAAGGCTTCGGGCGTATGGACAAACGTGAGCTTCTTGCCGTACGAGAAGGTGCCGCCGCGCACGTAGGCATCGGCCATGCCGTCGATGTCCTTGACCACGTAGGACACCGAACCGCAGCGAATACGGAACTCGAGCGCCCAGCTAAAGCGGTCGGCGAACAGCGGATTGTAGTACGGCACCAACGAAGGCTCCAACGCCGCTTTGGGGGCGTCGGGATCAACGGCACCGGCAAGCTTGCGGCGCATGCTCGCCAGCTCATCCATGCGCGCGTCCGAAAGATCGGAGAGCGCCGCCATAAGGCTCGGGCTCGTGGGGACGGGCGCCGGAAAGGGAAAGTTGGGATTGACGGCCGGCGCTTTGGGCGCGGTGCGCGCGGGCTGTTTCGGCTGCGCCGTAAACGTGCGGACCGGCGTGCGCAAACCTTCGACGGGCTCGGCGCCGCTGGCATCCAAATACGCCAGAGCCGTGGCAATAGCGTGCTTGCACATACCGGGGTAACGATAGGCGGCGGGGCAATCGCAGTCGTAGTCGATCACCTCGTGCTCGTCCATGTCGAGCGCCACGTGCGTCTTGTACAGGTCGCCGCGCGAACCGCGCACCGAGCCCTCAACCGTCACGTTTTTGGAGAAGCGCGAGCCGCTGTCCTCGATCGACAGCACGGCGCCGTTGAGCATGAGCGAGCGGCCCTTCATAAAGGTGCCGCTCAGCGCCGCCTCTTTCCGGAGCGCCTGCACAAACGTCCCCTGCGCCATCACTTCCTCCAATCTCACCCGGGTTAGCTTAGATAACCGTCACGCGGCCTTGGTTGCCGACGATGGCCTTGGCCTCTGCCAACAGC
The DNA here is from genome assembly GCA_902489965.1 of uncultured Collinsella sp. GTDB lineage: Bacteria > Actinomycetota > Coriobacteriia > Coriobacteriales > Coriobacteriaceae > Collinsella. The sequence continues at coordinate 17,986 of CABUCA010000005.1, read as the reverse complement.
GGAATCGAGCGTGCGTTGACCTTGGCCGGCACCTCAGCACGCAGCACGCGCCCGTCGACTTGCTCAATAAAGATCTCCACGCGGTCGCCGCCCGGGTTGGTGGTGAGCACCGTGGCCAGGCGCGCCATATTGCCCTGGCTAAATCGGCTGTTGGGCACCATGACCTCAAAGACCTTGGGCTTGTTTTTCTCCTCGCTAAGCTCCAGCGGCACAATCTCCTGCGCGATGATCTGGTCGCCGCGGTCCGAGCGCTCGAGCTTGCCCTTAATGCGCACAAACGCGTCGGACAGCTGAGCGCCGGTCTCGGGATCGACCTCGCCGTACAGATACCCCTCGGCCTCCTTGTAGGTCTTGGGGAACACCACGACCGTGGCCTCGCCTTCCATGTCTTCGAGCTGCACGATTCCCATGGGGTCGCCGTTTTTGGTCACGCGCTTGGACACGCTCGAGACCATGCCGGCCCACCACAGCGCCTTACCCTCGGGAATCTCCTGGTTGATGGTGCCGCCCGTGGGGTTTTGCACCTCATAGCCGGTGTCGATCTGCGAGAACGAGAAGTCGCGCGCCTTGGCTAGCGCATACTCAAACGGGCGCAGTGGGTGGTCCGAGACATAGATGCCCAGAACCTCCTTCTCCTGGCTCAGCTTAAGGTGGCGGTCCCATTCCTGGCCATCCGGATCGGGCACGCTCACCTCAAAGCCCGAGCCCTCAACGTCGCCAAACATATCGAAGAACGACGTCTGGCCGCTCGCGCGGTCCTTCTGGCGCTTTACCGCGGCATCGATGATGTTCTCGGGGTTGTTCTTGTCCACAAAGTGCATCATCTGGCGACGCGGATACCCCGTGGAGTCGAAGGCGCCTGCCTTGATCAGCGATTCGATCACACGGCGGTTTGCCTGGCTCGAGTCCACGCGCTCGACAAAGTCGTGCAGTGTCTTAAACGGGCCGCCCGCCTCGCGCTCGGCGATAATCGCCTGCGCCACGCCGGTGCCCACGCCGCGGATGCCGGCCAGACCAAAGCGCACGCCCTCCTTGGTAGCCGTGAACTCGGTACCGGACTCGTTGACATCTGGCGAAAGCACGGGGATGCCGTCGTGACGGCACGCCGAGACGTAGTGCACGATCTTGTCAGTCTTGCCCGTATAGGACGTCAGAACGGCCGCCATGTACTCGTGCGGATAATGCGCCTTGAGCCATGCCGTCTGCATAACCAGGATGGCGTAGCCGGCGGAGTGCGACTTGTTAAAGGCGTAAGATGCGAACTCGAGGACATCGTCCCAAATCTTCTGGGCGACCTCGCGCGTGTAGTTGTTCTTGATAGCGCCATTCATCCAGTGGTCGTAGGTGGTCTCGTCCGAGCCATCCTCCCAGTGGAGCACCGTCGACGTGAGCAGCTTAATCTTTTTCTTAGCCACGGGCTTACGGATACGCGAGTCCGACTCGCCCTTGGAGAAGCCGCACATCTCGACGGAGATGAGCATAACCTGCTCCTGGTAGACCATGGTGCCGTAGGTTTCGCCCAGGATGTCGTCCAGGCGGTCGTCGTAGGAGACCGCCGGCTCCTTGCCGTTCATACGGTTGATGTAGGACGAGACCATGCCGGCGCCCAACGGGCCCGGGCGGTACAGGGCGATCAATGCTACGACGTGCTTGTACTCGGTGGGCTTCATGTTCTTGATCGTGGCCGTCATGCCGGCGGACTCGACCTGGAAGACGCCGGCGGTGTGACCGGAGCCCATGAGCTTAAAGATCTCGGGGTCGTCAAAGGGAATCTCTTCCTCTTTGATGTCGATGCCGAAGTTCTTTTTGATGTTAGCCTTGGCCTTAGAGATAACCGTCAGCGTGCGCAGACCCAGGAAGTCCATCTTGAGCAAGCCCATGTCGGCAACGGTATGACCCTCGTACTGGGTAATCTCGACGCCGCCCTTGGTATCGAGCTTGGTGGGTACGTGCTCGTTGACGGGATCGCGGCAGATCAGAACGGCGCACGCGTGCACGCCCTCGCCACGGGTGAGGCCCTCGATCGAGAGCGCCGTGTCGATGATGCGGCGGGCGTCGTCATCCTTTTTATAGGCCTCGGCAAAATCGGGGTTAAACAGATCCTCTTTGCCGGGTTGCTTTTCGAGCACCTGCTTGAGCTTGACCTTGGGGTCGCTCGAGACCATCTTGGACAGGCGCTGGCCCATGTAGACCGGATAGTCCAGCACGCGCGCGGCGTCGTTGATGGCCTGCTTGGCCTTAATGGTCGAGTAGGTGATGACGTGGGTGACCTTCTCGGGGCCGTAGAGCTGGCGAACGTGCTCCACGACCTCGAGGCGCCGCTCATCGTCGAAGTCCATATCGATATCGGGCATCTCGGTACGCTGCGGGGACAAGAACCTCTCGAACATCAGGCCGTTCTCGAGCGGGTCGAACGCGGTGATGTTCATGGCGTAGGCGACGATAGCGCCGGCGGCCGAGCCACGGCCGGGGCCGACGCCGATGCCGTTGTCCTTGGCCCATTGCACGTACTCGGCAACGATGAGGAAGTAGGCGGCAAAGCCCTTGTCGCAGATGACCTTGTATTCGTACTCAAAGCGCTCTTTGATGTTGACGCCACCGATCTCGCGCGTGGCCCAGTCGTCACCGTAGTGCTGGCGCAGGCCCTTCTCGCACTCGCGGCGGAACTGGCTCTCGTGCGTCTCGCCGGGATCGAGCAGCGGGAAGCGCGGCAGGATGATGGAGTCCCAGTCCAGCTCCACGTAGCACTTATCGGCGATCTCGAGCGTGTTGTCGCAGGCCTCGGGGCAATACGGGAACATCGCCCGCATCTCCTCCTCGGTCTTCATGTAAAACTCCGAGCCGGTCATGCGCATGCGGTTGGGGTCGTCGACCTTGGCGTTCATGCCAATGCACATGATGACGTCCTGCACGGGCGCATCCTCGCGGCGCAGGTAGTGGAAGTCGTTGGTGGCGATGACCTTGACGCCCACCTGTTTGGCAATGTCGATGAGCGTACGGTCCATCTGCTCGTCGGTCAGGCCGTTATCGGTGGTAATGCCGTGTTCCTGGATTTCGATGTAAAAGTCGCCGGGGTCGAAGGTATCGCGGAAGGTCTCGGCCCACTTGATGGCGCCTTCCATGTCGCCACGGTCGATGTATTTGGGGATGATGCCCGCGATACAGGCACTCGTGCAGATCATGCCCTTGGCGTGACGGCGCAGGTTGTCGAGCGTCACGCGCGGCTTGTAGTAAAAGCCCTGCACGGCGGCCTCGGAGACCGTCTGCATCAGGTTGACGTAGCCCTCCTGGTCCTTGGCCAGAAGGATCATGTGGTAGAGCTCGGGCTTGTGGTCGCGGGCGAGCGTCTCATCCGGCGTAAAGTAAACCTCGCAGCCAAAGATGGGCTTGATGACCAGGGGCGGCTTGAGCTCGTCGATGTTGCCCTTCTCGTCCCACATGGCCATGTCCTTCACATACTGGGCATGCTCGCGCGGGTTTTCCTCGGGATCGGGCTCCACCAGCTCGTCGCGGCGGTCCTTTTCCAAGAAGGCCTTATCGTGGCTCCAGGTTTTGTACTCGGGCGTGTTGTGGTTGACGGCGTCACAGGCCAGCGCCAGGTCGGGCACGCCATACATGTAGCCGTGGTCGGTAATGGCCACGGCGGGCATGCCAAGCTCAACGGCACGGTTGACCATATCCTGGATACGGGTTGCGCCGTCGAGCATGGAAAAAACAGTGTGATTGTGCAGATGGACGAATGCCATGTGATGAGCTCCGATGCGGGTTCGTGTTCTGACTGAACGATTTTACCGCACGGCACGGACAGCACCCGAACCTAGCCAAACCAACACGGCTCCTCTTGCAGTTGCGGTGGAATAGTTCCCGCTTGGGCCACCTGGGTCGCAATACAGGAACTATTCCACCGCAAGTTATCTGAGGGCTAGAGGTTGTAGGTGACTACTTGAGGTTCGGCGGGTTCGACGAAGATGGCTGGATTCGCCTGCTCCACGCGGACGAACTTGACGGTCACGGCCGCAAAGCCCGCCTTGTGCAACACATCGGCGTAGACGCGCGCCTGCAGGGCGTGCTTCTCGAGCAGCTGTTCCGGCGTCTCGTCCGGTGTGCCGCCCGTCTTGTAGTCGATGACCAGCGCGCGTGACGAATCCGCCGGGTTCGTCGCCAAAGCGTCGATGGCGCCTTCGGCATATGCACCGTAGCGGGCGATGTCCTCGTCCTCGCAGCCCAACGAGAAGAACGGCACTTCGGCACGAACGCACGTCCACGCGAACAGCTCGGCACGAACCGACGACTTGAGCCAGCGCTCCAGCGCGACTTCGAAGCGCTCGCGCTGTTCTGGCGTCAGGTGCCACAGGCGAGCCAGGGCGTCGGCACGCTCAGCGGGCAGCGCGTCGGCACCCATCTCGATGAGCCACTGGCAGGCGGCGTGGAAGGCCGAGCCCAGCGCCATGGGATTGCCGGCGGGCTCGACAGCGGCCACGTCTGCATCCGTCATCTCCGAGCCATCCGACTCTGCATCATCGCCGGACTCGTCCATGGGAACACGAGCCTCGGCGGCACGGTCTTCCGTCTCGGCATGGAGTGCCGCGGCGATTGACGAGTAGCTATACGAGTCACGCGCCGGGAACGGACAGATGCCCATGCGCACGCCCACTGCCTGGGGATACACAAGCTCAAACGAATCGGGCTTGGGGTCAGCAGGACCGGGCACAGTTGAGTGCGCAGCACTATCGGCGACATCGACATCGCCGCGAACAAGCCTGCTCTCGGCATCCAGTGAAGCGTTGGCCTCAAACGCCTGCTCGCCAAAGGTAAAGCCCGCGAGCGAAATGAGCTCGTAGTCGCCCGGCTGGGAGTTATCGAACACCAGGCGGTCGGCATCGAGCTGCGGCATGTCCAGAGCGTCGGTCGGCAAAATACGGCGCAGCACGTCGTAGGTCAGATCGGTCTCGACGTCGAAGGTCGGCGCCGTCACCTTGCCACGGCTCACGCCGGCATCCATCGCCAAGATCACCAGCTCGCGCGCACGCGTCATGGCAACATAGAGCAAGCGGGCCCGCTCCTCGAGCGAAAGCCGCAGATCATCGTTGCGCAGGCGGGCAAATGCCTCGGCGGGAGAATCCGTCGCGCAGACGTCCTCCATGAGCTCCGGCGGCAGCCACAGCGACGTGCCTTTGCCCTTAAACGCGTGCTCAAACTGCTTTTTGACGTCGTCACCCTTCACAAAGGTACCGTCGGCGAGCTTAACGCCGCCGAAGCGTGCCGGCAGTGCCACGACCTGCGCTCCGCCCTCGACGCGACCCATCTGTGCCGCACCCGAGGACTTACGCACGCCAAAGCACTCGGCGACCGCCACGACCGGATATTCCAGACCCTTGGAGGCATGCACCGTCATGATGCGCACCGCGCCGTCGCCTTCCTCGTTGAGGGCACCTGGGGCTTCCTTGCCCGCCAAGAAGCGGTCGAAGGCCAGCGCGATGGAACGCGGCGAGTTGCCGAACTCGGCCTCCTCCTCGGCCACGGCGTCGAGTGCCTTGAGCACGTTGGCGGCAATGGCCTTGCCCTCGGGACCACGCTGTGCCAGACGTACAAACCAGCCGGAGGCGTTGACCACGTCGTGCGCGATGGCGGCGAACGAATCGCGGCCCACGCGACGAAGCGCATACCGCAGCACCTCGCGGGCGCGCGTCACGAGCGGCAAGTCTTGCAAACCCGGCACATCGGAATCGCTCATGATGCCCGCATCGATGTTGCGGCGCGACGTCTCGCCCGTCTGATCGTCGAGCTTGGTCGCCAGCGCCAGGAACTCCTGGGCACCGAGCGCAAACATCGGCGAGGCGAGCAGTGGCATAAGGCCCTGCGCCGTATCGGCCGGATTGGCGAGCGCGCAGACCAGGGCACGCACCGTCTGCACCTCGGCAGCCTGCGCAAAGACCGAGCCGCCCGCGATGACGCAGTCGAGCCCCTGGTCGCGGAAGGCCTGTGCATAGACGTCTGCGTTGGTCATGCGGCCCAGCAGCAGCACCATGCCGCCCTGAGGCTGGCCGGCATCGGCAAGCGCGCGGAATCGCTCAGCGATCGCACGGGCCTTGGCCTGTGTGCGCTCCTGCGTACTGCCGCCGGCAACAAAGAGGGCCTGGCGACGCGAAGCATCTGCCACCAGCGTGTCCTTGCGGCCGTCGCTCGCCTCAAGGTCCAAAAAGCCCTGCATCAGGCCGCCGTCATCGCCGTCGAAGACGCGTGCCACGTAACGCAGTACCTCGTCATGGCTGCGGAAGTTGCGCACGAGCTTGACGAGCTCGCCAGCGGGGGCATCGGTCACGGCAGTCGCCTCGGGCGCGGCAGACGAGCCCACCTTGCGCTCCTGGCGACGGAATACCTCGACCTCGGCGCCGCGGAAACGATAGATCGACTGCTGTGCATCGCCCACGGTACACAGCGCGCGCTCCCCCGCACCCGTCAGGTAGCGGATTAGATCGACCTGCATCTGGTCGGTATCCTGGAACTCGTCAATCATGACCATCTTAAAGCGGCCCTCGTATGCCGCTCGGATGGCCGGGTAATCGCGCAGGGCCTCGTAGGTCATGTGCAGCAGGTCGTTATTATCGAGGGCGGACTGGGCAGCTTTCAGCGCGCGATACTCAGCCTCTACAGAGCGGGCCAAGCCCACCAGTGCATCGAGCGCGGGACCACCGCAGGCCAGCACGATATTGATAAATGCATCGGCGGCCTCGGCCTTGAGCAGCTCGACCTGCTCCTTAGGGAATGCCTTGCTCGCGCGCGGCATGGTGCACGACATCATGAGTCGCGCCGCATCGGCCATGGTCTTGCCGCTGGCCTCGAATGCATCGATGGCATCGAGCGCCACCTGTGCCTTCTCGGTCGCGGCCTTGCTCGCACCCAGTGCTGCGCGATAGGCATCGGCAAGCGCCGAGGTGTCGGCCTGGCCGGGCGCCACGCTCACGTCGTCCATGCCGCCCGGCAGCTGGCTCGAGAGCTCCAGCAGCTCGCGCACCAGGCCCTTGATGGTAGTGCCGGCGCCAAAGGGACCGCCCTCGCCCGCCATGGGATACCAGGCATAGAGGACCTTGAGCGATGCGGCGAGCTCGGGGGCGGCATCGGGTGCCGTCGCACGGGCCAGCACATGCTCAACAGCCTGGTCCATGAGCTCGTCGGTATCGGTGAGCACCGTGAACTCGGGGTCGATGCCCAGCTCCAACGCGTGTGCGCGCAGGATACGCGAGCACATGCCGTGAATGGTCGAGATCCACGCATCGTCGACGGTCAGGGCCTCCTCGTCCATGCCCTCGTCGATAAGCGCACGGCGCACGCGGTCGCGAATCTCGGCCGCGGCGTCCTTGGTAAAGGTGATGGCGAGCACCTGGTCCAGATGCTCGACGAACGGACCGGATTCGGGCGAGAGCGCGTAGACGATGCGGCGCGTGAGGGTAAAGGTCTTGCCCGAACCGGCGCCCGCCGAGACAAACAGCGGACGGTCGAGCGTTTTGACAATCTGCAGCTGTTGCGGCATCAAAGTCGAAAGATCCATGGTCTACACGCCCCTCCTTACAAACGTTCCTTCGTGGTTATACGAGCAGCGCGCATGCGCGGCCTGAGCCGACGTCGGGTCGACGGCGGCAACGTTGCCTGCCTCGAGCTCGCGCAGGCGCTCGGCGATGCCGGCCTCAACGCGATCGAGCAGGGCGTCGAAGTCCATGCTGCCACCCTCGCCGGGGAAACCTTTCTTAAGACCCGGGATGCGACCGTCGCCGCGCTCTTCCTCGAGCAGCTCGGCGCTCGCGGCACCGCGCAACGCCGGCTTGCCGCCCTTGGTCGAAAAGTAGAGCGCCGCGCGGGTGTCCAAATCCAGCGCCCGGCGCATGGCCTGGGCGTAGATAAGCGTTTGGGTATGTGGTGGCAACCAGCGCGGATCGTCGATGGGCGCCGTGCCCGATTCCTCGTCGCGCACCGTGGGGTCGGCGAGCTTAAACTCCTCAACGCCCGTGCGATGCTTGTAGTCGATCACCACGGCGCGATTCTCGGCATCCACATCCACGCGGTCGATACGCCCGCCGAGCGGCCAACCGGCATACTCAACGTTAAGATCGTTAAAGGCAAACTCCAGGTAGCGTGGAGCAAAAGGAGTCAGCGCCTCGGCTTCATAGGCAAGCACACCCTCCAGCTGCGGCAGAATCTCGGCCACCTGGCGCTCCTCTACCGGAGAGAGCGGCACGAGCGGACCCTCGTTGCCACGCTTGGAGGCATGCTCGGCCAATGTCTCGTCAAAGACCTCGCGCAGCAGCTCCTGAGCGCGCGGCAGGTTCTCGGGCGTCACGCGCTCCATGCCTTCCTGGGGCAGACGGGCGTGCAGATGCTCCAGCACGTCGTGGACAAAGTTGCCCTTCTCCATATTGCCAAAGCCGGCGTCGATGGACTGGGGCTTGACGCGATACGAGACGAACCAGCATAGTGGGCAGGTCGAATAGGCCTCGATCTGCGAGGCAGACGTCAGGCGCGGCACCAGCGGCGCATCCTCGCCCTCGCCATCGCGACGGCGCAGGACCAGATACGGCACGGCCTCGGCACTCAGATGCTGAGGGGCTTCACAGGTCACGCGCTCGCGCTTGAGGCCTTCACCTGCCGCGGGATCAAAGTCGGCGATGATATCGCCCTCGCCCACGCACGTGGGCTTGGCAGCGCCAGCGGCCTCGGCATGTGCCCGCAGCTCGGTCCATACGGCTGCCGGGTAGCACTCGCGCGCCTGGCGATCGTGCGTCACGCGGGCGAGCGCGACCGGACCGCTCGCCGCCTGCATCGCACGGCCAAAGCGCACGCGCAGCAGGGCGGCGGGCTCCAAAGACACGCCGTCGCGGCGCAGCTCGGCCGTCAATGTGGCAAGCGGGCCCTCTTCGTGCGAAAGCGGATAGCTGTCCAGGTCGACATCGGCAAACAGCACGGCATCGTAGCCGCCAGGACGCAAAACCGACGCATCGGCAAGCGACACGAAGCGCACTTGTGCCCGTGGCGTGCGATCGACCTCGTAGGTCGCGTAATCGTAAGCGGTACTGCGCTTGTCCACCTTGGTTCGAACGCCGTCGAGAACCGGCACGGTCGCGGCCTGCGACACGTCGAGTGCGCGAGCATCGTTCATAAGGATGTCGATGGCATGGCGCAGCAAAGCCGTCTCTGCCTGGCGACGGGCCTGGCCGTCAAGGCCGCCTAGAGCGCGATCGGGCAGCGCCTCGGCAACGGCGAGCATGGCCTTGAGCGCCGTCACGGGTTTGTCGCGCCACAGCGCCTGGAACACGTCCGAGACCACACACGGCACGTTCTTAAACCAGTTTTCGTCGCTCGCCGCCTTGCGCGCGCCCCTCACCTGACCCTGGACGCTCTGCAGCAGGCTCTTAACGCCCGCCGTTGTCTTGTTGCGCGACAGGCGTATGTTCTTGTCGAAGCCGCGGGCGCTCGCGGCGTCGGCACCCGAAAGCGGACTGTAGATCCAGTCGGTAAGCTCCGGCGCGGGCCACCACTCGGTCTTTGACGCCATGCCCTCATCGGCGGCCTTCATGCGCTCGATCAGGCCGGCAAGCGCCGCAAACTGCCTGCCCGCAATGGATTGAGAAAACGCCGTGAACTCAGTTGTCTCGGCAGCGATATGACGAGCCGCCAGACGAGAGGCGAGCTCAACGAACAGCTGGGGTGCCCGGGCAGAAACAACGAGCACGCGCACAGGGTCGGCAGGCGTCGCGACGCCGTCGACCTCGGAACCCCGGCACGTTTTTACCAGATCATCAATTGCGTCCGCATAAGCATGAGCACGGGCATGGGGGCCAGCGACCTCAATAAAGGCAGGCTGAGCGGCGGTCCCGCAAGCGGCATCAGACGCGCCGACACCCTCCCCTAGCGGCGCGATCTCAAACAACACATCGCGGGCATCAAATGCCGTGGCAAGCTCCTCGCGCATCGCCGCCTGCTCGCGGGCAAGCAGCACGACGACCTCTCCCCCATTGTTCGCCACGGCAGACAGCAGCTCGAGCAGACCGTGCGTAAACGACGTGATACCGCGCACGCATACGGCGCGGGCGCACGCCGGCAGGCTATCGGCCAGGGCACCGGCCATAATGTCGGCTGCCTCGCAGGGCTCGACCATATCTCGACGGTCCAAACCGCCCGCGTAGGCACGCAAAAGCTCGAATACGCGAGCCTCGGCGTCGCTCTTGGGATCGGGACGGCAAACGTCGCCGCAGCAGCGCTCGGCACCCGTCCCCGCTACGCCCGGCAGCACATCGCGGGCCATGCGCGCGAGCATGCGCACCGTGCCCTGGCTGCGCGAAAGCGGCTGCAGGTCGGCATCATCGAGGCGCGTGACCATGTCCGAAAACAGCATCTGGCGCTGCAGGTTGTCGACGAAACCGCGCCCGTCGCCCAAAAGCTCCCAAAGCGAGCGAAGCCACGATGTAGGCGTCTTGTAGTCGATACCCAGCGAAACGCCGGCTTCCGCCGCATCATGACGGCACAGGTCGAGTTCGGCAAACGTTGGTGCCAGCAACACGGCACGCCCGTGACGGGCAATAAGGTCGGCAAGCAGCGCCGACTCGGCATCGCTCAAATCCGTGCCGGCATTGGTGGTATAGATTCGAACAGGCATGGTCCTCCGCTCAAACTGTTCGCAATAATCAATGCATCCATCCTACCCGCCCAAGCGGACACATTGCCACCGCAGCTCCATCTTTTGGTACAAAGCAACCTGGCCCCAACGAACCGGCCGATTGCGGGCATATAAAAACCGCCCCCGGAGGAGCGGTTTTGAACAATTGGTTTTGCGCGGCCTACTCGCCATCCTCCAACTTAATGAGGATCTTGCGGTAGCCACCGTACTCGCCGTTCAGCGCCTTTGAAACGCGGCTCACCGTGGTGGACGAAGCGCCGGTACGGGCCTGAACCTCAACATAAGGCTCGCCCTCGTCCAAATAGCGCGCAACCTGCAAACGCTGAGAAAGGTCGCAAATCTCGCGCGGCGTGCAGATATCGGTCAAAAACGCTTGGATATCCTTCTCGTCGTCCAAAAGGCTAAATGCGTGGACCAGCTGCTTGACATCAGGCTTGTCAAACATGTTCTCGATATTCATCGATCACCGCCAAACCCGCCAAAAGGCATCGAAGTTGATACTGACATCGGGCATCGTTCGCCCGTTCTATGCAATAGGGCAACGCCTGTGGCTTTTGCCCGTAGCAGTGTAGCACACCACCAAACTAAAGCGACAAGACTCTCTGCCAGCGGCGCGTTTTTCAGGACGAACGCCGTTTAGAAACCATATGCGCACGTAAGCTCCACGAATATTTGAGACAATGGGCGCCCAAACACCGCGGCGCGCCCGCGCAACCATCCAGGTCGCCGCCGTAAGCCGCTTCACGCGACGCCAGCAATCCCGGCGCAAGAAAGGATTCACGCCATGCGCTTTATGCTTAACTGGCTCTTCACCTCGATCGCCATCGCGATCGCCACGTTCCTCGTCCCCGGTATCCAACCCTTCGGCTTTGCCGAGACCTGGGTCTGCTTTGCCTTTGTGGGACTGTTCCTGAACATTGTCGATTCGTTCGTCAAACCGTTCCTCACGGTCATCTCGCTGCCGCTCACGATCATTACGCTGGGCATTTTCCAGCTTGTCGTCAACAGCTTTATGCTTGAGCTCGCGAGTTACCTGTCGGTCAACCTGCTGGGCGTCGGCATCTCCATCGCCAGCTTTGGATCGGCCTTTATGGGCAGCATCCTGGTGTCCATCACGCGCAGCATCCTCGACAGCATCGCCGAGGACTAAAACGGCCATTCCGGCCGTGTCCGTCTCAACAGCCCAAAACAAAGGCCGCCCATCGCAAAAATGGGCGGCCTTCTTATTTGCCAAGTCTCAAAGGACGAGAGAATCTACCATTTCTACCCCGTCCCCAAATGCAGGTGTGGGTTAGATGACGTAGTCGTAGCCATGGTTCGGAGCGACAAGTTGATCGAGCGTCACGCCGTCGAGGTAGTCGTTGATGAGCTTGTCCAAGTTCTTCCACACGTCGAGCGTGGGGCACTCGTCCGAACGCGAACAGCCCTTGCAGTCGCCGTCCAAGCATGCGACCGGCGCCAGGCTGCCCTCGGTCAGGCGCAAGATCTCGCCCACCGTGTACTGCTCGGGCGGGCGCGTGAGCACGTAGCCGCCGCCCTTGCCACGCATGCCCGAGAGCATGTTGGCACGTACGAGCGTAGCCAAGATGTTCTCGAGATATTTCTCGGAAATCCCCTGTCGCGCCGCGATCTCTTTGAGCGGGATGCGACCGGCTGCCTGGTGCTCGGCCAGATCGACCATAACGCGCAGGGCATATCTGCCCTTAGTAGAAACCAACATGTATAGTGCTGCCTTTCGGTCATTTAGTCCGTAGAAATTCTAGCCGAAAAATTGGTTTTGAAAATACCCGTTCCGGTCAAGATGGTTAATCAGCTCGTAATAATCTTCTATTTCCTATTGCATTACTAGGCTTTAGTGTCTAGTATGCTTCCCAACAGCTAAACGAACAACCTATAAGGTTTATGGGTTTAGCTGCTACACGCACCGTGAAACCACACGGCAACCAGCAACTTGAACACTTTGGAGGTTCACCATGAGCAAGGTTTACACGTCCATCGATCAGCTTATCGGCCACACCCCGCTCCTGGAGCTCACTCACTTTGAGGCCGACGAGGACCTCAAGGCTCGTGTGCTCGTCAAACTCGAATACTTCAACCCCGCCGGGTCAGTTAAAGACCGCGTCGCCAAGAACATGATTGACGAGGCCGAGAAGGCAGGCAAGCTCGTGCGCGGCGGCGACTACACCATCATCGAGCCCACGAGCGGCAACACCGGCGTCGGCATCGCCTCGGTGGCGGCGGCTCGCGGCTACAAGGTGATCATCACCATGCCCGAGACCATGTCCGTCGAGCGCCGCAAGCTGATGCAGGCATACGGTGCGCAGCTCGTGCTCACCGACGGCTCCAAGGGCATGAAGGGCGCTATCGCCAAGGCAGAGGAACTGCAGAAGGAGACTCCCAACAGCATCATCGCCGGCCAGTTTGTGAACCCCGCCAACCCCGCCATCCACAAGGCCACGACCGGCCCCGAGATCTGGGATGACACCGACGGCGAGGTCGACATCTTCGTCGCCGGCGTTGGAACCGGCGGCACCGTGACCGGCGTGGGTGAGTTCCTTAAGGAGCAGAACCCCGAAATCAAGGTCGTCGCCGTCGAGCCCGCCACTTCCCCGGTGCTCTCCAAGGGCCAAGCCGGCCCGCACAAGATCCAGGGTATCGGCGCCGGTTTTGTGCCCGACGTCCTCGACACCCAGGTCTATGACGAGATCATCCCCGTCGAGAACGACGACGCCTTTGCGACCGGCCGCGCCGTGGGCCACAAGGAGGGCGTGCTCGTGGGCATTTCGTCCGGCGCCGCCGTGTGGGCCGCGCTGCAGCTGGCCAAGCGCCCCGAGAACGAGGGCAAGACCATCGTGGCCCTGCTTGCCGACACCGGCGAGCGCTACCTGTCCACGGCACTGTTCCAGGACTAAGGGCCCGTCACTTGTCGATAGGCCCATGGCATGCCGGCCTATCCTCTCTTCTGGCTGCCTGAGCCCATCTCGTTAGGGTGTCCCACGAGACGTCCGAACTTGCTACAATGTCTGCGGCGCGGAACCAGCCTCCCGCGCCGCTTTTCTTTTTTGGCCACATGCCACCAAGGAGAACCTCCCCATGCACAACAAGCGCGTGCTCGTCGCCATGAGCGGCGGCGTCGATTCTAGCGTGACCGCGTACCTGCTCAAAAGCCAGGGCTACGAATGCGTCGGCGCCACCATGCGCCTCACCTGCCCCGCGCCCGACCCCGCCACGGGCACGAGTAAGGTCGACCGCGACATCGCCGATGCAAAGGCCGTCGCCGAGCGCCTGGGGATACCCCACCATGTGCTCGACCTGCAGCAGACCTTCGACCACAGTGTTATCGAGCGTTTTGTGAACGCCTACCAGGAGGGGCTGACGCCCAACCCGTGCATCATCTGCAACCGCCACATTAAGTTTGGCGCGTTGCTCGATGCGGCGCTGGACATGGGCTGCGACTACATCGCAACGGGACATTACGCCAAAACGAGCCAGGCGCCCGACGGCACCTGGCAGCTGCATCGCGGCGAGGACCCCAAAAAGGACCAGAGTTACTTTTTGTATTCGCTCACGCAAGAGCGCCTGGCACGCACAATCTTTCCGCTGGCAGGCCTGGACAAGGAGCGCGACGTGCGCCGCATTGCCGCCGAGCAGGACTTCATCAACGCCAAGAAGGCCGAAAGCGAGGATATTTGCTTTATTCCAGACGGTGACTACGCGGGCTATATCGAGCGCCGCTGCGGACATGCCGCTGCACCGGGCGACATCGTATGGCGCGACGGCAGCGTGGTCGGGCGCCACAACGGCGCACTGCGCTATACCATCGGCCAGCGCAAGGGTTTGGGCGTAGCGATGGCGCATCCCGTATACGTGACAGGCGTCGATGCCGCCAACAACACCGTGCATCTGGGCGAGGCCGAGGACCTAACGGCCACAGCACTCACGGCCGACGACTGGATCTGGAGCGCCCCTGCCGACCGCATGAAGGCAGAGCTCACGTCCGGTGGCATTCGCGTAGGTGCCAAGTACCGCTATCGTCAGAAAGACCAGGCAGCGACCCTTGCGCGCGGCGAAGACGGGCAAATGCTGCTAACTTTTGACGACCCGCAGCGCGCCATCGCCCCCGGCCAAGCCGTTGTAGTCTACCGCGGCGACATCGTCCTCGGCGGCGGCACGGTAACCGGCGCACTTAAGTAGCCGCGGGTTTATCGCGGCACGTGTCGAAGTACCTCAACAGAGGCACTAACCTCGATTACGCGACGCTCGAGGCCTCGGCAAATGGCCTCGAGTCGACCCTCCGCCGTCGCCCATTCGCTCTGCGAAAGAATCTCGATCGCCTCATCAACAAATCCGTTGAGTCGTGATGAATCGAACCAATCGAGCGAGTCCGCAAGCGCCAGCTGGACGGAAGGGTCGGGCCCAAACGGCTTAGCGGAAAACCCAAACTCCCCAGCTGCGAGCACGGCAGTTGGTATGTTGTACCACAGGCAGTTGCCGCTATCGAACAGCGGTGCATGCCTTATCTCCAAGGTATCGACATTGCGGATGATGCCGAAGTTTCGCCAATGGCGATCGCTGTTGGCCAAAAGGGCGTCGCAAACGATCATCTGCGACATAGACCTTCTCACGGCAACCTCGTCTGCTCCATGCTTACCAAGGAAGCGGCAGTACCGGTCGTACGTCGAGTTTCCTCGCTGGCCGCCAAGGGCGTTCTTAACGTAAACAGCCGGAACATATTCCTCGCGGCCGTCAAGAAAGTCGTCGCACAGACACACCGGGCCATCGAACATCCGCTCAACCGCATAAGGAACAAACTCACCCTCTGACAGCAAGCGACGATGTAGAGCCGTTGCAACCGCCTCGTTAAAGGGACGTTGATCGTCCATGCCGCATCCCTTGACCAGAACGCGAACGCCGTTGCGAATCATCCACGATTTAGGGAGCTCACCCTCGGACGTGTTATCCGGATTTTTAAGACCGATGCCTTCCAACCAACCCGAACGCTCTTCGGGCGCCGATCGCTCAAATTCGTTCTCGAAGTAATTGAGGTTTCGCCATTCGAGCCCGTCACATTCTGCCGGCCGCAGCCAATAGCAATCCGAAAGCGAGAGGCCCAGGCACTGAACCGGCACCTCAACGCCGTTGACAATCCCTAGCTCGCGGTAGCGCGAGATAAGCCCAGGGCGAACATCGGGCACCGATCGATGCCCCCACCACGCGTTGAGCTCCCGCTTATTCACCGTTGGAGAAGAGCTCGAGCACGTGCCAAACGGCATTCGTTGCATATCGAGGACCTCGGCGATTTCGAAGGGAAACTCGCGCGTCGGATCAAATGAGACATGCGCGACCTCATGGTCGGCCGACATCAGCGTAAACTTGCGTCCCACATCGGCTGCAGGACGGCGCCCTCGTTTGCGGACCTTTTGATAGGCGATCGCAGAATTGTACTCGACCATCTTCCGGCCGCCCACAATATCGCACGCAAGCGTCCCCGATGCGGCAAGTTGCGATATGCGGGCTTTTGTAACGCCCAGCAGGCGGGCCGCATCACCCATAGACAAGTACTCAGATGTATTCATATGCCGCATCACCTCGTTAAGTAATTTACGCGTTTAGTTAATAGATTACATATATCATAATACTAAACAGACTGAAGCGAAAAAAGGCCCGAGCAATCGGGCCTTAGCGATGGTCAGCCGAGTCGCAAGCTGCTCCCCTAGCGCTGTACGTAGGCGCGAACGAGCTCGAAGGTGTTGCGCACGCCGTCGATGTGGCTGCGCTCGTAGTTGTGGCTCGCGTACACGCCGGGGCCGATCAGACCATGGCGAATGTCGTAGCCGGCAGAAAGCGTGGCCTCAACGTCCGAGCCGTAATGCGGGTACACGTCGATGGCGTAATCGAGCTCCAGCTCGCGCGCGATGTTGGACAGCGTGGTTACCAGGTCGTAGTTGTACGGACCGCCCGAATCCTTGGCGCAAATCGAAACCATGCGCTCGGTGCAGCCCAGGTCGTCGCCCACGCAGCCCATGTCCACGCTGATCATCTCACGCGTGTCGGCCGGCACAAAGGCACCGCCGTGGCCGACCTCCTCGTACACCGTAAAGAGCAGCGATACCTTGCGCGAGAGCGTCACCTCGCCAGCGGCGACGGCACGCGCCAAGCCCAGCAAAATGGAGGCCGACAGCTTGTCGTCCAAGAAGCGGCTCTTAATGTAGCCGCTCTCCGTCACCGTGGTACGCGGGTCCATAGCGATGATGTCGCCGGTCTGAACACCCAGTTCGAGCACATCGTCCTTGCTATCAACGTTCTCGTCGAGCAGGATTTCCATGTTCTTCTCGATGGTCTTGACCGGCTCATCGGCCACATGCGCCGAAGGCTCGGTATTGAGGACCACGCCCGTGTAGACATTGCCGTCACGCGTGTAGACGGTGCAGTTCTCGCCATCGGCCGTAGACCACTGATGCCCACCAAGCGTCGTGGGACGCAGGCGACCATTGTCCTTAATGGAGCGTACCATGGCGCCCAGGGTATCGACATGGCTCGCCAATACAAGCGGCTCGCCCTCGCCGCCAAGTTCAACCAGCACGTTGCCCTTATTGGAGCGCTCGGGCCCAAAGCCCATATCGCGCAACGTTTCCATTAGATAATCAGTCGCCGCACGGGTAAACCCCGTAGGCGAAGCAATCGAGGTAAGCGCCTTCAACTGGTCAGTAATATAGGAGAGCGTCTCCTCTAGAGAAGCATCGATTACAGAAGCCATGTGCATCCTTCCAAGCAAAACTAAGACCGAATCCCGATTTTAACCCTTCTGCACGCGCAAGGCTCTGGGAGCCGAGCCACCTCCAGACGTCCTCGCGCCGATTTTACGCACGCGCACGGCTTACAATCCCAATCTTGCATAAATCCTATCGGCATCTGCATAGAAATGAGGAATCTTTTTGCTTCGTCTCAGGGTATCCCACCTTGGGCCGTGCAAAAAACGGAGTATTCAGCACCGTGGGCCCCAACGACCCCATCACAAACAACAAAACGACGCGGCTGCAGCAAGGTTGCAGGTCGTCGCAAACCAAAAACGCGGCGACAGTCCCCTCCGCTCATCGATAGCCCGTCCACAATGGCCGTCGATGGGCGCCTGCAGGCCGCTCGGCCCGTTCACAACGTTATGCATTTTTCAGAGCCTGCTGAATACTCCCAAAAATGCACGCTGTGAAGTGCACCACCTATCCGCAGCGGACAGCACGCCTTGGTTTTGCCCATCTTGGGACATCGACGAGGCACAAAAAGCCCCGCCGCGCGTAGCGCGGCGGGGCCAGCGGCAAG
>CABUCA010000004.1 GCA_902489965.1 uncultured Collinsella sp. | reverse complement strand
TCTCGTCCCTTGGACTTGCCTCGCTTCTAAAATAAGCCGCAGCGCCGCTTCCCTACTTAGTGGCGGAAATGCCTGGCACCCGTAAAGACCATAGCAATATTGTGCTCGTTGCAGGCCTGGACGCTCTCGTCGTCGCGCTTGGAGCCGCCGGGCTGGATGATACAGGTCACACCGTGCGCGGCAAGCACGTCGACGTTGTCGCGGAACGGGAAGAACGCGTCGCTTGCACAGGCAAAGCCGCCCTTCTCCACGCCCTCGCGCTCGCAGAAGTCCTCGGCGCGCTCGCAGGCAAGCAGTGCAGAGTCAACGCGGTTGGGCTGACCCGGGCCCATGCCAATGCCGGCCTTACCCTTGGAAACCAGGATGGCGTTGGACTTGACGCCCTTGCAGACCTTCCAGGCAAACTCGAGCTCGGCCATCTCAGCGTCGGTGGGCTTGCGGTCGGTGGGGAACGTGAAGGTCGCGGGATCCTCGGTCACGTGGTCGACTTCCTGCACCAGCATGCCGCCGTCGACGGAGCGCAGCTCCACCTGGGCGCCGTGGTCCACGCCGCCGGTGGCCAGCACGCGCAGGTTGGGGCGCTTGGCCATGCGCTCGAGCGCCTCGGCAGTGTAGCTCGGAGCGATGATAACCTCGACGAACTGCTTGTTCTGATCGGCAAAGTGCTCAACCAGCTCATAGGGAACCTCGCGGTTGCAGGCGATGATGCCGCCGAAGGCGCTCTTGGGATCGCAGGCGAAGGCGCGGTCGTAGGCGGCCGTGATGTCCTCGGCCACGGCGGAGCCGCAGGGGTTCTGATGCTTGAGGATCACGCAGGCCGGCTCGTCGAACTCGCGGACCAGGTTCCAAGCGGCGTCGGCATCCAGATAGTTGTTGTAGCTGAGCGGCTTGCCCTGGATCTGCTCGGAGCCCACGAGCGGGAACTGCGAGCTCGCGGTATTCTCGCAGCCCTCGGCAAAGCGATAGACCGTGGCCTTCTGCTGAGGATTCTCGCCATAGCGCAGGTCGTCGACCTTCTCCAGCGAGATCTCGAGCTTGGCAGAGGTGTCCGCCACGTCGCTTGCCTGGGCGGCGAGCCAACGGGAGATAGCCGTGTCGTAGGCGGCGGTGGTCTGGTAGACCTTCACCTGCAGGCGACGACGGGTGGAAAGCGTGGTGCAGCCACCGGTCTCGCGCATCTCGGCCAGGACGGCATCATAGTCGGCCGGGTCGGAGATGACGGTAACGCTCGTGGCGTTCTTGGCGGCAGAGCGCAGCATGGAGGGGCCACCGATGTCGATGTGCTCGATGGCGTCCGCGAAGGTGACCTCGGGGTTGGCGACGGTCTTCTCGAACTCGTACAGGTTGACGACGACCAGGTCGATCAGCTTAATGCCGTGCTGAGCGGCCTCCTGCATGTGCTGCTCGGAATCGCGGCGGGCCAGCAGCGCGCCGTGAACCTTGGGGTGCAGGGTCTTAACGCGGCCGTCCATCATCTCGGGGTAGCCCGTGAACTCCTCGATGGGGGTTACGGGAACGCCCGCGTCCTCGATGGCACGAGCCGTGCCGCCCGTAGAGATGATCTCGACGCCAAAGTCATCGACCAGCGTCCGTGCGAAATCGACGACGCCCGTCTTATCGGTAACCGAGATCAACGCGCGTGCGATCTTCACATCAGATCCCATGCAGTCCTCCTGTCTGGTACGCCGCCGTGCTCTGTGAGTCGGTGATACGTCGATCTGCAGCGCTCGCGCAGCGGCATTGAAAATACTGATTTAATGTAGCGCATCGAGCGCATCGATGCACCCCGCAACGGGCGCATGTGCAGAAAAAGTTTGCGAGCAGAGGGGATGGACACGGCACTGGGCACGGTGAGTTCATGGAACACAGGGGCACCATAATTTGATGCCAATGGCGTGGTAGAACTGTGCTCGATATGCATCCGCAAAAGAAAGAGGCACCATGGTCTCGCGGGTTCTCTACCGACCGTTTGATACCGAAGACTTCGACGCCATCGCGCTGATTCTGCAGCAGCTTTGGCATAACAATTCGGATAACGATGAGTACAACCGCCTCGAGGCCGCGTGCGACCTCGCCTATTGCCTTTCGTCGTCGACGTTTTCACAGGTTGCGGTGATTGACGGCGAGGCGCGCGGCATTGCACTTGCACGCGCCGGACACAGCTCTGGCGCCACCGTCAACGAACATTGGATGGACACCGAACGTGCGCTGCTATCGCAGATGCGTGAGCTGGAGCCTGATGCCTGCGCCGAGTATCTCTCGTTTGTGCGCGCAACCATCCGAACCAACAACCGTCTGCTCGAGAGCAGCCCGTTGCCGCACGACAACGAGGTCACGCTGCTTGCCGTGGATCGCGATGTCCATGGCCTGGGCGTTGGCACGGTTCTGCTCGATGCCGCGATCTCGCACCTGTCCTCGCTTGGAGCGACGAGGGCGCACCTGTACACCGACTCCAACTGCTCGTGGAAGTTCTACGAGCTGCACGGCTTTAAGCGCACCGCCACGCACCGCGCCAACCGCGAAGAGCGCCGTCACGACATGCCGCGCGAAAGCTTCCTCTACGAACTCGATCTAACAGCCTAAACCCAGCAGCCATACCTAGTCATTTAGGGATGTCCCCAGTGATTAGTCGCTGGGGACAGCCTTCGTAGGTAGCGCATAAAAATGGGATGGATCCGTCGGCAGTCGCCGGAGAAGATCCATCCCAAAAATCAGAGCGCGCTAGAACGTTCCGCCGCCGCCTCCGCCGACGCCGCCACCGCCGCCACCGGAAAAGCCGCCGCCGCTGCCGCCGCTCGAGCTATCGGAACTCGAAGCCAGCTCGCGGATGGTCTCGTGATACACGTCATCAAACGAATCGAGCGGCGACTCGTTGCCGTAATGATGGTAGTACCACCAGTAGCAGGGATAGTTGTCGTAGAAGTCGTCGCTGTCGCGCAGATCGGCAGGTACAGCCTCGGCAAGCTGGCGCAGCACTTCCTTGGAAACGCCCAGCGCCACGCCCATCACCAGCAGTTTGTTCCACAGAATCAGATCGCCCGGGACGGCCTCCTTAAGGCGCGTAAAGTCCTCGAGCCAATGCTTGAGCGCCTTGCAGCGCGCCGCAACCTCGGCACCCTCCGGCGTATAGCGACGGAAGGTGAGACTTACGCCAATGCCTACAAGTACGATGGGCACCGAGATAACCGCGGCGATAACGTTTGCCTGCGCAGCATCGGTAAAGAAAATGGATCCGATGGGAATAAAGGCGATTAAAATGCCCAGGACCAGGCCAAACACCATTGCGACAATGCCGTCCGAAGCCACGTACTCGCGATCGACCAGCTCTCCCTTAACGGTATTCTGATAGTCCTCGAGCTTATCGCCAGCAGATTCGGCGTGATCGCTGACGTAATCCTCCAGCTCGCTAAACGTGCGCGAACGGATGCAGTTCTCGTCAGGCTTAACGCCGGCGAAGAAGACCTTGAGCACCGCGCGATCGACGCTGTCCTTCTTGGTGGACTTCCAGCCTTCGTCGGTCACTGTGAGGCGGTAGGTCTGTTCCTCTTTCTCGCGCCCCAGCAGGCCCTTCTTGGTCTCGATCGCTTCCTCAAGCTTGATCACACGATCGTCGGTAAGCCTCATAAGCGTGGCGATATATGCCTGATCGGGCACATCGTTCCAGCTCATAAGGGCCGAGAGCACGGCGGGATGGTCGGCCGAGGGCACGTCACGGAAGTATTCATCTTGGAACAGCGGCTTTGGCTTGCGACGGCGCAGCTTGAGCGCCACGATTACGCCGGTGAAGGCCACCGCCGCGACAACACTTACCGCGGCAAGTGCATTTGCAATCATGCGCGCGTGCTCACGACGGGCGTTGGCCTCGTCGGCCCACTCTTTCTCCTCGCTCAGGATTGTCGACATGCGCTCTTCGCCCGAAGCGGCAAGCTGCGGCACCCAGTCGCTAGGGAAGGCGATGCGTGCCTCGGCGAATTCGCCCTGATGCACGCAGGGAATGGTATAGGTGACCATGGGTTCGTCCGCATCGAGCGATACATCGCCCGTCAGCGGGCCGTGGCCCCATGCGCGGAAGTTATCGCCCTTGACGGCCGCCGTCCCGGCAGCGGCATTTGCGAAGCGCACTTCCATCTCGACATCGTCGGAATCCGCAGACCAGCCGTCACCCACAAACTTCCAGTAGAGCTCGGCGGTATCGGACCAGTTCATAACCGCACCGGTCATGGTGTAGCTCACGTAATAGATCGCGCTGTCACCGCTCTCGTGGGGGCTGAACACCTTAATCCTTACGCCGTCACCGGTCTGCTCGACCGTGTAGACGCCAGAGTCGCCCTTGTTCGCGCTATCGACTTTGTTAAACGCGGTGTCCTCTTCCTCGACACTCAGCACATCGACGCCCACCGCGCCGCCCTGCTGGTTGGTACCCGTATTGATCTCCCAAAACACGCCGTTGATGTCGTCATCGAAATCAAACTGGCGCCCCTCGACAACGGTCAGCGATCCATCGGCCTCGACCGTGGCACTGATGTAGGTTTGGGTCATGGAATACCCGTCGGCACGTGCAACGGCGGGCAACAGCAGCAGCGCGCACGCGACGAGCGCGCAAATGGAAGCGAACCGCGCAAACAGGCGGCGCTGCCGACAGGGCTGGGCAACGGGGGCGTTCATAGGCACATCCTTTGTCTGTGGTACCAGTAGCGTCATTGTCCCACGTTTGCGGGTTCATGTGACGAACATCTAGGTCAGCGGAGCGTCAAAACGGGACGAAAGTCACACCCGCGGCCGGCACCTGGGGACGTTCCTTATCTGCCGGCAATCTGGGACACTCCTTGGCATAGCCCGCTCCGGCAATAGATACCACTTCATAGCTCCATCACAGGTGTAGCGGCTTTGTGTGGGCGCGGCGTGAGCCGATTAAGCCGGCGAGCGAGGGGCATAAAGCAGTTGAGCGAAAACGGTTTGCCCCTTTGCCGTCCGCTCGAGGATCATGTCCCCCTTTTCCGCGGAAACCCCGGCAGTTGCGAAGAGCTGCCGGGGTTTCTGTCGTTTGAGGGCTAGATTGATTGACGACGATTAAGGCGCCGAGCCGGTGGTCCGGCACGCGCAACGCGCGGCCTCAGCAACTTGCAGGCCACGGCAGCGTCTCCCCCACCGCGCCCCGCGCTATACTCGTCCACATGGACATCAACGCACGTAACATAGCAACACCCGCCGCCGACGCGCCAACGACGCCGGCCGCCCCCACCCCCGTCGTGGGGCGCTTTGCCCCGTCGCCCTCGGGCCGCATGCACCTGGGCAACGTGTTCAGCTGCCTATGCGCGTGGCTTTCGGCCCGCGGCCAGGGCGGCAGTATCGTGTTACGCATTGAGGACCTGGACGATCGCTGCAAGCGCCCCGAACTTGCCGCCCAATTGATTGACGACCTGGCCTGGCTGGGGCTGGAGTGGGACGAAGGCCCCTACTACCAGCACGACCGCCTAGACCTGTACGAGAGCGCCTTGCGCCGGCTGAAAGACGCCGGCCTCACCTATCCCTGCTTTTGCACACGCGCCGAGCTCCACGCCGCGAGTGCACCGCACGCGAGCGACGGCACGCCCATCTACCGTGGCGCCTGCCGAAGTCTTTCGGCCGAGGAGGTGGCCCGCCGCAGCGCCCTGCGCGCGCCGGCCACACGTCTGCGCGTGCCCACCGTCGACGACCTCGCAGACGACGTGATCGAATTTGTGGATCGCACGTACGGCGCCCAATGCGAAGCACTCGCCACCGAGTGCGGCGACTTTTTGGTGCGCCGCAGCGACGGCGTGTTTGCCTATCAGCTAGCCGTGGTGGCCGACGACGCTGCCATGGGCGTCACCGAGGTCGTGCGCGGATGCGACCTGCTGGGGTCCACGCCGCGTCAGATCTATCTGCAGCACCTGTTGGGACTGCCCACGCCGCACTACGCACATATTCCGCTGCTCATGGCACCGGACGGCCGCCGCCTTTCCAAACGAGACCGCGATCTGGACCTGGGCGAACTCCGCGCCCGCTTTGGCACGCCCGAAGCGCTGCTGGGCTGGCTCGCCGGGCAAACGGGCATCGCGCCGGGCACCACGCCGCGCTCTGCCGAGCAGCTGGTCGAGCATTTTAGCTGGGATGTTATCCGCAAGCACAGGGAGAACATCACCGTAACGGCTGAGTAATCAGGCACCCCACCCCTACGCAACATCCCAGGGCTGGAGTTCGTCGCCCAGGCGAACGATGCAGTCGTAGAGCACGGTATGGCGCTCGGACGGGTTGGCATCCCGATGAAAATGCCCGTAGTACCAGCGCTTGTAGTCCAAGCGATTTTCCAGCTCATCGAAAAACGCCGTAAGCCGATCAACGGCGGGGCAATTCCAGCCGGGCGCCGGATAAAGCGTGGGCGAAAGCATGCGCGTGGAGCAGGTGTGGGTGATCACGTAGTCGACCTTCCAGCCCATGCTGTCGAGCTTTGCCCGCACCTCCTCAAAGTTGCGCTCGTCCGGCAGCTCCTTCGGCCACCAGCTGGAATAGGGAATGCGGTATTCCTTGTCCACGCTCGTGGCGCCGCCCATGGTAAAGACCGTTGAGCCGTCGAGCTCAAAAACCTCGCCGCGCGTCAGACGCCGTATGGGCGAGGTATCCGACAGACGCTGCGTCAGCCCACCGTGCCACAACTCCATGGGGCGCTCCGTCCAGTGGTCGAAGCGCTCGTGGTTGCCGTCGACGAACAATACGGTATAGGGACGCGATTCCAGCCAAGCAATATCGGCGCACTCCTCGGCAGAGAAATCCCAGGGAAAGCCAAAGTCGCCGGCGACGATGAGATAGTCGTCACTCGTCAGGCTATCCCCGAGCTCCCAGTCGCGGAGTTTTTGCATGTCGAGCCCACCGTGGATGTCGCCTGTCACATAGACCGTCATCGGATTACCGCCTCCCTCTTGTATGCCTCGAGCTCGTGCTCAATCTGCTCGTCGCCCGTAACATTGACCCACCACGGCCACTTAACGCAACACACCGGCTCGTCTACCTGCGCAAACCACGACTTGAGCTCGTCCAGGCTCACCGGCGAATAATCGTTGGCATCCACGCCCACGTCGTAGCGCAGCAGCCCCTGCTTGCGGTTGAACTCGTTGTAGGCGCTACCGCAGCTGTGAATGTGCCCATGCAGATGCCAGCCGCCATGCGACATGCCCTGCCAGTCAACCATGGGATAGTGGCTCAGCACGATTTTCTGCCGGTCGATCTTGAGCACGCAGATGGGCGGCTCAACGATAAAAGCACCCGCTACCGCGGGCTGTGACCAGTCCTTGTCATGGTTGCCGGGCAGCAGGTGAACGCGCTTGCAGGCAATCCTTTTGCGCAGCTCGTAGGCATCCTGGACCGTCATCTTAAAGCTAAAGTCGCCCAGGATGTAGAGCTCATCGTCCTCGCCAACTTTGCTATTGATGCTGGCGACAATAGCATCGTTCATCTGCGCAACGGTCGACCACGGCCTGCCGCTAAATCGCAGCATGTTCTCATGCCCGAAGTGGGTGTCGCTGGTAAACCAAATCATGGGGAACTCCTAACGCTCCTGCTTAGAATAGTCGCTCGCCGGCTCACTCAACCCATCGGCGCGCCGCGCTTCGATCGGAACAATATCCTGGTAGATAAGACGATGCTTGTCATCGCGCCATTCATCGTCATGGTAGTGGCCAAAGAACCAGGTGCGGTAGTCAAGCCGCCCGTCGAGCTCGCCCAAAAAATTCTGCAGCGCGTCGTCGTAGAACTCACGGTTGCACTCCATACACAGCTCGTCCGCCAAATCGACCGGCGCCTCATGGGTCACCACATAGTCGACCTTCCAGCCCATGCGGTCGAGCGAGGCGCGGCAATGTTCCATCTCGCCCTCGCTCGGCATTTCCTCGGGCCACCAGGTCTTTCCCTCCTGGCGCCATTGCTTGTCATGGCTCGCGGCGCCGCCCATGGCAAGGACCGTGGTTCCCGCAATGTTGAACACCTCGCCGCGCATCAGGTGTAGTACGTGCGGGCGTGCCTCATGGACGAGGCCGCCGTTCCACTCCCGTACTGGCAGCTCCGCCAGTGCACGATGGTTTTCGTGATTACCATCGACAAAACACGTGGTCCAAGGCTTGGACTCAAACCAGTCGAGCCAGTATTTGTCGGTGTTCGAGCCGCCCCATATAAAGCCGAAGTCGCCGGCCACGATCACTACGTCGTCGCGCGTCAGCGTTCGACCCAGTGGCCAACTGCGCGACGAGAAGCGGCTCGCCCCGTACTCGGCAATACCGTGAACGTCTCCGGTAACGAAAATGGACATTCAGCAACACCTCCGCATCGCGCGGCCCAGACCAATCCGATGCTGGGAATCAATATCAACTCCAGGCATTCCGCCCCTTAGGGCTTTACCCCTCGTCCTTCCATCCAAACGGGTCAAATACCCAAAAGATCAGATCGAGCACGCCGCCGGTCGCCATGGCGCCGGCGAGAGCAATGCAAACGTGCAGTGAGCTTGTGCTTCGAAGCACATCGAACGGTCCCAGGACTGCCACCAGCCCAACCGCCGCGCCAGCCAGGCACAGCGCAAGACACGGGCCCGCGTCCTTAACGCCCTTCTTTACGAGATGCTTTGCGTTGTCACTCATTACTATCGAACTCCTTAGAGGGTTGTTGCCTTGATACATGCCGCCGCAGCAGAGTCGGACGGCATGTTAAGTGTCACATGTCGTGCGGACACGATTGAGTTACCCTACATATTCCCTAATTTGATAGAATGTAGGGTAACCACTCGGAAGGGAGGCTCTGTGTCCGTCTTAGAAGATGTCCTGGAAGAGGAGTACGCACGCTCGAACCGCCTCTTGGGGCTCATGGAGCAGGAGATCGGCCTCCTTCCAAAGGGCAGCATCCGCATGCGAAACATAAAAGGTCACGAATACTGCTACCTCAACTATCGAGTCGGCGACAAGGTCAAAAGCGACTATGTCCCTGCTGCAGACGTTGACGAACTGCGAGCCAAAATCGAACGCCGAAAAGCTCTCGCGGCTGCCATTAGAGAGCAGAAGCGATCTCAAAAGCAAATCATACGAGCGTTGGGAAGGGTGCCAGATGTTGACTGAGCAGCAGCAAGCTTTCTTAAAAGTGCTTGACCTGGTCGAGGAAGCGGGGTGCATGGATCATGTCATTCTCATCGGGTCCTGGGCGGAATTTGCCTATAGAGAAGCCGAGGTGTTGCCGGGCTTTTGCCCAAATATCAAAACAATGGATGTTGACTTCCTTGTCCGAAACCTACGGCGACCCAGCCCGGCGGCACGCTTGACCGTCCTCGCAAAAGAACGAGGCTTCTTTGTCGAATCCGACCGCATGAGCGGAACAACAAAGTTACTAGATATCACCGGTCTTGAAGTTGAGTTTCTCATTGGGAAAATGGGCGCCGGAAAAGAACCTGCACTCAAGACAAACATCGGCGTGACGGCCCAGGCGCTATGGCATATGGACGTCATTTTGAAAAATACCATCGAAGTTCGCTGTTTCAACCACATCGTGACTGTTCCAACCCCTGAGGCCTATGTAATTCACAAGATGATAATCAACGGCGAACGAGGCAAAAAGGCCGAAAAAGATGCCCATGCCGTGGAAAACCTGCTTCCGCTGTTGGACGAGGAAAAGCTGACAAAGGTGCTCGGCTCACTTTCCAAAAAGGAGAAAGCGCAAGTCCGTACGTTTGCAGAGACTCATGGCGTTGCGGCGCGTATCTCTGGAATCGTCTAAGCCGTTGGCAAACAGCATACTGGGCAGGGCGTTTTGCCTCGTTTGAGTGCGGATGCCAGTGACACACTTGTTTTGATGGCGGCTCGCGGAAGGCCCTTGCATCACGCGGCGCTGTGATAACGCTTGCCACTTTTGGTGACGATCACATTGACCGTTGAGACGTCCATGCCACAGGACTCGCCAGACATCACCATCTTTTGGCGCTCCGAAACTTGTTCATTGGATTTTCCGCTCGAAAAACCCGAATCGCGGAAGCGATTAATGTAGCTATCGAAACATCCGTCGAACAGCAGGCCTGTTGCCAAGCCCGCCATGAACCCGCAGGCAATCGCAGCTTCTCCTCTAATTTGCATATGTTCCCCCTTAAGCAATCTTGAAGATTAAAACCGGCGCGCGCCGCGGGGTATGTCCCCTGCGACGCGCGCTGAAAGTGATCCGTTTCCTCCGTCCCTAACGGATCGGTTGGCGGCGCTTGTCGGAGAGGAATACGCCGGCGGCTACCAGGACCGTGCCGCCAATCACGAAGGTCTCACCCAGCAGGCCGGACGCGTCGCCCGTAGCAGGCATCGCAGCTTGCGTCGACGCGACCTCGGTCGTCGCCGTCATTTGCTTAGCCTGATACGCTACCTGCGTTGCGGGCTGGGACTGAGCACCGGCACCGCGATCGGCGGCGTCTTGGCGGGCAATCTCGGCGTTGAGCTCGGCGATAGCAGCGTCAAGCTCGGCCTTGGCGGCGTTGTAGTCACCGAGCGCCTCCCAGTAGGTCGGCGCCACGGCATCGGTTGCGGCGGCAGCGGCGTCGAGTTCCGCCTTGGCAGCGGCGGCACGCTCGGCGGCGTTGTGAGCTGCGGCGATCTTGGCGTTGAGTGCCTCGTCCGCATCGTCGGCATGTCCGTTAGCGATGGCGTCGGCAAGGTTGATCCTGCGCAGGCGGGCAACCGCGGCGGCAGAAGCATCGCGATCAGCGGTCGCATCCGTTACGGCGTCGTCCGCCGCAGTCACGCCAGACTCGGCATCGGTCTTCGCCGAAGCCGCTGCCTCAACAGCAGCATCGGCAGCGGCCTTGTCCTCCGTCGCCTGAGCAAGCGCCGCGGCGGCATCATGTAGCTGAGCCGCACGAGCAGCAGCCGCGACGGATGCGGCCTGAGCCGCGGTCACAGCCGTGCCGGCACCGCTCGCAGCAGCCTGGGCGGCAACAAGCTCGGCCTGGGCAGCAGCGACGTCGGCATCTGCCTGGCCTGCCGCACCCTGCGCGGCATTCACTGCAGCCTGCGCGTCAGCCTGAACGGCACGCGCCCCCTCGAGCACCGCCGAGGCCGCATCAAATGCACGCTGAGCAGCGGCAACGTCGGCAGAGTACGCAGCCAGCTCGTCCTGGGCGGCAGCAAGCGCGCTCTCCTTGTCGCCAACGCCGGCGCGAGCGGCATCCAGCGCACGCCGGGCAGCGGCAGCCTTGCCCTTGGCGACATCGAGTTCATCAGACTTGGCAGTCACGACACTCTGCGCCGCGGTAACCGCAGCGCTGGCAGCGTCCACGTCGGCGCGGGCATCAGCCACGGCACGCGCAGCGGCCTCAGCCGCGGCCTGCTTCTCCCCCACGGCAGCCTGGGCATCCGAGGCCCCAGCGGCAGCAGCGTCAACATCGGCGGCAGCAGCATCGACTTGAGCCTGCCTTGCAGCGGCGGCCTGCGACGCGGCGCTCACCTTGCCGCCAGCCTGCGCAGCCGCGCCCTGAGCGGCAGAAAGCTCCTGACGAGCCGCGTCCACGCCCTGCCCAGGATTTGCCAACGAGTCACACCACGCATTAAGCGCAGCCTCGTATTCGGCAACCGTCATCGGATTGGCGGCATTCGTGTACCATCCTCCAGACATAGAGAACGTCTGCGCCTGCGTAAGCCAACGGTTCATCGTCCCGCGCGTGCAAACCCCCATACCCGTTACGGTGTAATCGGGATCGATCACATTCATGTAGTGACCGACTGTATGCACGCTCCCGCCATGCGCAGCCACGTAGCGATCGATTTCGTCGCCATGCTGCTCGTAGAAATCAAAAGCAGCCTTTCCCGTAAGGCCCGTCGCTCCCAGCGTAGCCGCAGCGCGGTCAAAGACGGCCTTCTCCTGATCGACCCACTGGATGAACGGGTCGCTTCCGTAGTTCCACGCCACGTTTTCGCCCACGTTGAACTGCATGGCGTGCGCAGTCTTGGTATCGGAGAAATTCGCATCGGCAATCGCGGTCGCCATCATGGCATACGTCACCTTGAGCTCACCCAGGCCAACGCTCGCACGATACTTGTTGCACGCCTTGAGCCACACAATCGCTTGCTTCATGTTGGTCAGACTCGTCGCGTCAACCTCCTCGCCCACCTTGGTGAGGCTGGCATATTTGCAGTTGAGAATCAGGTCCGCCGCATCGTCGGCACCCACGCTCTTAAAGAACGCAATGGCGCCCTGGCGGTAGTTTTCCGCCGAGGCGTTCGCCGTAGCCTGAGCGGCGTCGAGCTTGGCCTGCGCTTGAGCTACAGCCTGATCGGCCTGCTGCTTTTGAGCCTTTGCCTGGTCGAGCGCCTTGTCGGCAGCGTTCTTCTCGTCCTTAGCGGCCGAGAGCTTGGCCTGAGCGTCGGCCAGCGCCGCAAGCGCATTGGCATGCTCGGCCTTAGCCTGATCGACGGCGGCGTCTGCCGCGGTCGCAGCAGCCGTGGCAGCGTCCAACTTGGACTGCGCGTCAGCCGCAGCCTGCTGCTGGACGGCGAGCGCCTGCTGAGCAGCCTGCACCTCACCCTCGGCAGTGGTCACTTCCTGCGAGGCAGCAGCGAGTTCGCCCTCGCGCTGCGCCTGGACCGACTTGGCGGCGTCCAGCGCGGCAGCGGCGGCGTCCACCTTGGCCTTGGCAGCCTCGTACTCCGGGCCCGCGGCACCCTGCTCGGCACGGTCGAGATCGGCCTTGGCGGCGTCATAGCTCGCCTGAGCGGCATTCACATCCTTATCGGCCGCATCCTTTGCCTGCTGAGCTGCCGAAAGCTTGCCTTGCGCGTCCTGCTGTTTGGCCGCGGCGGCATCAACGCCAGCCTGGGCATTCGAAAGCCTGACCTGCGCGTCGGCGGCCTGCTGCTTTGCCTGCTCCAGCTCGCTCGCGGCCTGCTCGGCAGCGGCCTGAGCCGCGGCAACAGCCTCGGGCGTGGCATCGGCAGCAGCGGCCTGCGCGGACTTGAGCGCAGCCTGGGCATCGTCGGCGGTCTTCTGGGCAGCGGTCAGGGCTTCACCCTTGTCCGTCAGATCCCTCTTTGCGGCATCGAGTGCAGCTTGAGCGTCCTCGAGCGCCTTCACGTCCGCATCGGCCTTGTCCTGCGCGGCACCCATCTGCTGCTCCAGCTCGGCCGAAGCTGCAGAAGCGGCAGCGTCGCTTGTGCCACGGGCCGCATCGTAGGCGCTCTGAGCCTGCTGCTGGTTGGCAGCGGCGGCGTCGTAAGGAGCGGCGGCCGCATCCAAATCGGCCTTGGCAGCAGCGGCCTTAGCGCGAGCCGCATCGACCGCAGCCTGCAGGTTGGCGACCTTCTGCACCGCTGACACCGTGCCCGCGCCAGCGCTAGCAGCAGCCGCGCTCGTCAACGGAGACAGCACCGCAGCCGGCTTCGCAGTAGCGTCGGCACCGTTCGCACCCTGCGCCACCGCAGTCAGCGGAGACAGCAGCGACCCGCCCGTCATGGCGATCGTTGCCGCAGCAACTGTCGCCATACGCCCGGCGGCCTTCGCCTTACCCGCAGCGCCGCCATTGATGTTCTTGTTCACGTTCTTGCTCATTGCCGATTCCTTCCCACGATGAGCTGATGTTTGACACATAATCGATCCAATATGCCCCGCTAAAAAGAGGTGATAACGGGGTAATTAAATCGGAGGAGTTGGAGACAAGCCCACATCCATCAGCGGATGCCGAGCTCATACTCCCGCTCGCGCTCAATATCATTCAGGTACTCATAATCTTCGGAGCTAAGCTCTAGATCATCTTGAGCGAACATGTAGTTCTCGGCCTTAGAACCAATACTGCAACCGTAGATGGTATTGAGATCGATATGGTCGGTATTGTCGTTGTAAAGGGGGAAAATTCTGCTGGTCATGCTCAAGTACCTCTCAACATAAACTGAAAACTCGTTTGCTTGGTCTCTTTTTGAGACCCCATCTGATGTGCTATGGCTGCAGTATATGTTCTCCCCTTTTACAATGCAAGCGTAATTTCAAAAAGTTCTAGGAGCGATAATTGCGCAACACCATCACTTGTCGCCACCGCCATCCTCTACCGCGCCCTCACGCGCAGCGCACTCGTTGAGATACTTGACCGGAATCGGCCACACGGACGGAGCCTTATAGCGCGAAAGGCCTATGTTGGCCAGCTGAACCAACAACTCAGACAAATCATCGCCGTCGAGTACCTCAATCGAACGCACGTGAATCGCAGTCGCCATATCCTCCTGGGTGCCGTTGTTGACGCCCACAAAATAGCAAGTCTTGCCCGCACGCTCGAACGTTCCAATGCCGTAATAAGGCGAGTTGTAGCTCTCGAAAATCTCTTTCTTACGCCCTGCTTTGCCTGTGAGCTGATGCTCACCCACCAGGGCCATAAAGTTATTGGAAAACGTCGTCAGTCCCGTATCCCGCACGCGCGCAAGCATAGACTGCCCGTTCGCATGCACGTCAAAGACATAGGCGCCCTTATCGAGTTTGCCGTCCGCGGTCAGCAGATCGAGCTCCATCTCGTCCTCGGGACCATCCTCTGCCGAATGTGAGGCATAGCGCATGCCCCCATCCGCGCCAATCGCCAACGTAGCGATACGCGAATCCAGCTCAATCTTGTCCTTTGTTTTATGCGGCACATCGACCAAGCCACACACCGTCACCGACTCAATATCCAAAGCATCAAGATCAAACGCCGTCACCCGCTCGTCGACAACATCCTGCTTTACCAGCAGTTCTTTGAGCATGGCGCCCAGGATCGCCTCTTGCGCATTGCGATCCTTTTGCTTTGGCGCCACCTTAAACAGTGGCTCGCACACATCCGGTGTCACGTGCTGTTCCACCACGCCAGCATGTAAGGCATAGCCGTCGTCCTCAGCAACCTCATTGGGCACAACGACAAGGTTCAGCGCCCGCGAATCCACGGCCCTTCCGCCATACGTTGCGCGAACGCCCCACGAGGAATCGTTAAGTCGATCGGCCAGCTGGCGCGCCACTTCGGCAAGCCCATTGCGCGCAAACGACACCACGATTCGCTGCCCCGCCATGCGCTCCGCAACCACGCGCGCGTACTCATCACCCTTGAGCACCTCGTAGAAACTCTTACGCGGGTATTCCATGAGCGTCACCCGGGCGAAGTCGCTGTAACGGCGTTCGAGAATCTGCAGCTCTCGATACAAAATGCCCTTCTTGGTATAGGCGACCTTGTCCGCCTGGGCCGAGAACGTCAGATCACGGCGCTTGGACGGCTTGTCGCCCTTGGCTCGGCGCAGGATGTACTCGTCTTTTTGTTCGTGGGCAAGCACCATCGTCGCCACGGGCGATAGCCTGTAGCCCACTTGGCTCTTAATCTTTTCGAGCTCTTTCTCGTCACCTTGTGCCCTGCCAATAAGCACACGGCGCTTGGTAAACGTCCGAATCTTAAGATCAAAGGTGCAATCCTCATCGATAACGATTTCAACCGTTTCGATCTTGGCAGGTCCCCTTCCGTCGCTTTCGACAGCATCGCGGCGGGCACCCTTGGCGCTAATGACATACAGGTGCCCGGTGTCATTGGGAACTTCGTCCTCAATCCCCTCAAACTGAGAGCAGGAGTTGAACAGCAAGCGGAGCGCAACGTAATCGTCCAACTCGTTCCAATTAGTTTTAATCGGAACTATCTGCTCCTGATAAAGCGAGGCATTAAGGTCGCCCGTCTGCACGCCCGCTTTGACCATCAGAAAGACGCGGTTGTCTGCAAGCTGCGTGAGCGCGACGACCTTGCCCGTCTGGCACACATCGGCCATAAAGTTCGCCACGGCATGCTTGCCCGCATCGCCGACGTTGCACCAAAAGACCGAGTAGCGCTCCTCGGCAGCAGCGGCATCGAGCTGCAACACGAGCTCTGATACGGCGATGTCTCCCAAACCGCACGGCTGGTTATGCTTCGATTGCACGGCCGATCGCCTCCATCATCTCCAAATTGATTGCACCGTCGGCGGCCATATAAGGAACGGAGAACACAGTCCCCTCAGCATCGAGTGCCTTGGGCACGCACTCAAGCGCTGCCTCATCAGCCAAAACGTTGACGATTAGCAGGCGTTTCGCCCCAACCTTTTGAGCCTTCGCCCTAAAGCGCTCGGCATCCGACGCCTCGCGACCGTCGCGAACATAAGCGATATAGGCACCGATGCGATAGTGCTTAAAATCGATCCATACCCCGGTCGTGTTGCCAGCAGCATCGAGCACCTCAAAGTCGCCACCTGTCTCGGCGTGTGCCGCATCGCCACGCGTAAGCGAATAGCGGCCGTCGTAATATGCCTCAAAGATTGCCCTTCCGGCAGATTCTCCCAGCTCACCCAGGTAGACCGCCTGGAACATATAGGGCGTCATGTGCGCCGTCGCCGCCGGCTGCAGCGTTGTGGGCACCCCGTCGCTCGACCAACGCTCACGCACTTCGCGAATTGACAGCAGCTCGGGTACGCGCGCCGCCGCCTGGCTCACCTGGCGAACCGTCGCGCCCTTTAAGCCCTCCTTGCAGTGGCAACGATCCTCCAGACGAGCAGCAATCTGCTCGACGGGCTCACCATCGTAGCTAGGGAATTCAAAGTGCGGCACCTTGCATGCCCCGCCTTCTGCATAGGCATAGCCATTTGCAGCATGCGACATGCGCAGCGCGGTACTCCGGCGCTCTGGGTATTGCGCGAGATCTTCCCACGGCAGGCAAAAATGATGCAGGTAAAAGTCGCGCTCGCCATCAAAAGCAGTGAGATCTTCGTCCCCGGCGTTTAGCGAGGTAACTTTCCACGCCAGCTTTTCGTGCTTTTGCTTGGCAAGGTTGTTCCTAAAGGCGGCAAGGTTCTGCTGCTTAACGGCAGCGTGTTCCTTGTTGTCCGTCATATGGTTGTTGGCAGCGGCGCAGGCACCAACCACCTGCTCAAGCTCGTAGCCCATCGGCAAATCATGCAAGAACGAAAAGTTGCAATCGTTCGCAATCTCGCGGTCGAGCAGCACCTACACGCAAGGCATCTTTACACTCGTGCGCATCAGGCGACCCACAGCCTGTGCCACAATGCGAGCGCCTTCGACCTGATAAGAGAGGGTGTCGCGCACCGGCAGGCTCTTATTAACGCCAGATAGAAGCATCCGTACGTTCCGGCGCTTTTGAGTAAACGGAACCTCGCCGCGCGCTACCAGTTCCTCCTGCTCCACCACGCCAAGTAGCGCCTGCTGGACAAACTTATTTGAGTTGATCTCCACTCCCCAGGTCAAACGACTTGTGGGCGACTCGATATATAAGAAATCAAGATCCATCTTGGGGCGACGGTCGGCATTTTCAAAGCCGCAATCGACCTGATGAACCATGTCGCACAGATTCTCCGGCACCTTGTATTTGAGATTCTTGGAAAAGCCACCGGCCGAAAGATTGATAAACATCAGGGTCGGCTGGCCCAGCTCAAGACGTTTTTGAGCGCCACGCCAACCTGCATCCCATTCCGCAGCGTTAAAGCACGGCACCATGTCCTTGGCGGCCTCAAGCGATTTCTCGTACGACATCTCGGGGCACTTGACGTTTCTAATCACCAGCTCCGCGACAATCTCGCGCGCAAGATCCAGCGCCAGACTATTGAATTCGCCATGGTTTCCCATGTGGCGCGTGGTAAAAACGGCTCCCGCCCGTTGCTCGTTACGCGCCACACCACGGGCCCAAGTACTCACGGCAACAAGCGTCTTGCTCAGGCGCTTCAGCTCAAACTCGATGCTCTTGGCGTCGCTCACGCCCACCCTGTCAGCAATCTTTAAGCGCAAGCGCACCGCAAGTCCCTCACTCACGCCAATCCCGTCAAAGAACCGCATCGCGCGCTCGTACACCTCGTCGGGCGACACAATGATGCCGCCAAAGG
Source organism: uncultured Collinsella sp. (assembly GCA_902489965.1). Lineage (GTDB taxonomy): Bacteria > Actinomycetota > Coriobacteriia > Coriobacteriales > Coriobacteriaceae > Collinsella. The sequence continues at coordinate 35,839 of CABUCA010000004.1, read as the reverse complement.
CGCCGCCTGCCAGCGCGACCATGCCGGCAATTTCCTTGGACTCATCCACCCAGGCAATATCGACGTCGTACTCCTTCGCAGCCTGTTTGTTAAACAGCTTAGTCTGTCGCACGATTTCCTGGTTGAGCTCGCCAATCCAAGCGTCCTTGCGAACCACGCCATGAACCTCGTCAAGGTAATCGAGGTTGAAGTTTTTGACGGTCGGCGCACTCCATGTTGCGCTCATGCACACGCAAGGCGCTTTGGCGGCAATGGAGGCAAGGTAGGCCTCGGGCATGCGCTCAATGCCGTGGCTGGTTAGGTACGTGGTAAACATGTGCTCGATGGTGGTTTCCATCACTAGATAATCGACACCACGCGCATACATCGAGTCGTCGGCGGCATCGATCTCGTCATTCTCGCGATCTTTAAAGAACAGCGCCAGCATCAACGAATCCCAAAAATACTTCTCGCTGGTCTGGTTGTTCCTAATGCCCAGGGCATCGATGATGTTCTTGCGCGAAAGGTCGTCCTTGTACGAAATGCTGCCGTAGTACAGCTTGTCCATAAGCGTGGCGCAACGGGCGAGATGACCCACCACCATCCTGACCAGACCGCGTGCACGACGCACCGCCTTGCTGACGGTTTGCTGCCCACTCCCTCCGCGAGTGATAATCATATTGCGAGTACCGCCCTCATTGAGTTTGAAGCGCAACGGATTCGCCGAGTTGTCACCCACCGAAATATCGTCGCTGCCAAACAGATGTCGACCGGAGAGCTGCTCTTCTTTCGCCTCGTCAGACAGCGCAAAAGGCGGACGCAGTTTCATGTCCTTAATACAAGAGGCGAGTGCCTTTTGAATTTTCTTGGCATCCTTGGCGATTTCTTCGGCATCTTCCTCTACGCTCGCCCGCGAAACCCTGTTCCTCTCGGCGTTTGACCCTTTGTGATCGCCCGACGTGGAAGCGTGCGTATAGACCGCCATCCATTGATCTCGATTCCCCAGTAGCAAGGGGTCCACCACACCGCCGTTAAAATGACGATCGAGGATACGCAATACTTCGTCCGGTTGAAACGTCACGGGATCGTCTGTCAGCGTCGACAGTATGTCGGCCTTCATGTGGTCGATTTCATCAAAGATAAACAGGCCCTTCTCGGCAGCCATTGCGTTAAAGAGCACAACGCCTGCACCGGTCACTGTATCGATCCTATTGATGAGCTTTTGCGGCGTCAGGGCAATCACATGCGGTATGCTCTCGTCATTGAGCAGGGCAGACGGCCAAATCTGGGGGATCACCTCCATGCCGCGCGTGATGTTTTTGAGCTCGTGGCTCACAGCCCAACGCAAGCTCGCATCCGCCGACGATAGCTTGTCGCGAAGGGCGGGGGTCAAACGGTCTGCAACACCTCCCAGACGATTTCGAGTGTCAAGGATGCCCAAAAGGTCATCGGCGATCTCCATCGCGTTGCCCCACGCTCGCTTAATGATGCGATGAGAGCTCTCGTCGTCCGCCTCGATGGGACACGGAATGTCGCGCACGCCCACGGCGCCCTTACCGCGCGTAGTCTCAATCCAATGCAGGATGTTATCGCCCGCACGCGGAAGATCGAACACCATGCGCTGCGCGGCATCGCCATCCATGCCCTGTTCAACCAGCAATTTGCGCACGCTCGCAACGTAGTTGTCGCGGTTGTCCTTACCCGGCACCACAAACACCAGGTAACGACGGCCCGGGCACTTGTTAAAACAGCCCGAATCGTCCCAGCCACCGGCGATGAGGTCGGCTGTGACCTGCTCGGCCGTATAGTTTTTACCCGAGCCCGTCGTGGCGCCCAAAAAGTACAGGCCATTGTTGCCCTGATCCTTGGGGGCAAACAGCGCACGCTCAAAAAACTCGCGCATCGCCTTTTGACGTGCAAGATAGGGAGCGAGCTCCTTGTCGTCCGCAGACGACGGATTCGATTGGCAGTTGAGATCCCACATAGCCATGGTCAAACCTCCGATTTAGTTGTTACACGTGTTTGATACCATCCCGTGCGGACAAAACTCGCGCTGGGCGGTCAAGGCGGCGGCGTCCATGCCGCTTGAGAGAAGAAAGAAAGGAAAGAGGAGCAGTCAGCGACTACTCGCACGAAGCGAGCAGTTTCTTAAGATCGCACTCCAACGCCTCGCGCTCTTTGGCATCGATCACTGCAAGGGCGACACGCATCAGGGATGCATCGGCGGCAGACTCCTGAACCTGGTCGGGGCGCTTGCTAAAGCTTTTCCCGGCAGCCTTCCGATCGGTCGCGCCGTTCAGTGCGGTGGCTAAAGATTGTCATCGGACTTTGCGCTGGCTTTGGCCGCCTCTTCGCCCGCGATCAGGTCCTTAACCGTTATATACGCACTGTACGTAGCATCCTCGATCTTTTCCAAAACATCATCAGGGTCGCAAGTGCCCCAAGTTTCTTCGAGGACTCGAGCCAATCCCCAAGCAGCGCTGAGCAGGACGTCAACGTCCTTTAGATCTAAATGATCGACCGTAAAGGGATAGTCCGCGCACTCCAGTAGATACGTGTCAACTGCGCCAATTGCCTCAGCCACGTATGGCTCAAGATCGCAATGGGGTTGGAGGGCGCACAGCGCCTTGTGCGGATCGGTCGGCTCGATCCAATACAGCGTTGTCGCATCCTCGCATTTCTCGAGCGGATAACGCTCAACCGCCTTCTCCCAACTTTCATACCAAGGATCGGCATCGCCGTCCGTCATCGACCTGCAAAGATCAATCGCCGCAGAAACAGTCGCACACGAGCATCTATAACTGGCGCCTTTCCTAAAATCATCATTGAGCTCGTCGTCGCCAGACAGCCTCGCCTCCATGATCAGAAACGGGCCGTCATCATCTGTAATGCTCATGGGATAGTTGTCACATTCGTAGTACGGATACATTTTGTCTCCAATCAACCGTTCGGTCACATTAACAAGCAATATCAAAACCGCGCTCACGCGGAGGGTTGTCGTCCTCGATCCATTCGAGCCCGTCGTTCTCATCGATTCCGGCATCGGGGACTGACGACCATCTGAACTCGAAACCAAGCTGGTCAAGCTCATCGACTCGCTCACTGATTACTCCGTACGCATCCAACGCATTCTCGAAATCCTCCGAAGACACATAGCCGCGCTCGCACTGCTTGCGCATCTGGTGCAAACGACCCATGGCGGCAGCGATGATCTCGCGAAGAACGATAACCTCGCGCTCGCATACATCGATGTTTCCTTTGTTGAGCTTGATGCAATCGGACATAACGGCCTCCCTGGTTTTAAGCCTTTTCGCTTGATTCCATTGAACAGCCGCAAACAGCCGCGTAATATGACTTTTATCGGGTTTTAAATTTTGGCTGTTTGGAGCATTAATGCTTGATTCCGAAAAAGAGCCGTTTAGCTGGGGTTTCGAGGCTGGCTTTCTTCGCTCTCCCGTCAATCCCCGCATGCTTCTTCTTAACAGAACGCCAGAGATTGATTGCGCCGATGACGGAAACGCAACCGGCAATGCAAGCGCATGGAATCTCGTCTCCGTAGCCAACGACCTATTACGCGTCGACTTAAGCTCGCTTTTCAACGAGACTGGGGGCCACTTTCGTGAGCGAGCAAAATTGCGCTTTTACATCGATTTGCAGAACGCCATTCGTCAGCCCCCTGCTCCCCACGATGCGCAACACGCTTCGATGGACTACGCAGCCGAACCAGACCATGACGACTGGCTCGATCCAGACGATTCCGACCAAGAGTCCGCGCAAGCAGAATTGAACGAAGCCGAAATCGAAGTCAACCTTCAAAAACAAAAGGAACGCGACCTCGATTTCTTTGCTCCGATATTCGATAAAGCCATTACGCGCCATGCACACGGAGAGATATCTGGCATGGCCAGGTATCTCCTTGAAAATGTCTGCAGGCAGTGTGTCATGAACATCACAGCGATTCCCGACTATCGCTATTACAGCTGCTGGATGAACAACAACGCTATTGAGTGCAACGAAATCAACCGCCTGTACCGCGCGGTGATCACGACATCGGCCCAACTCAATAAGCAAGAAATGGCGTCCCTCTTCAGCTCCTATCTCAAGCTCGTGTCGAACGACATGGACATTACAACTACCAACGGCAAGACCGGGCTAACAGAACCGGTGCCGTATAAACGCGACAATCCAAGAGACAACTATCCAAAGGTCAACTCGCAGATAGAAACAGCTTGCGTTTGCACCAATACCGATCTCTTTCGAGCGCTTCTCATTGTTTTTTATCAGGAATGTCTGGAGCTTGCCCCGCTGCTTAAAAACACCGAGGCACCTAGCCTGCTCGCGCAAAACGAAGAGTTTTTCCCAGCCGCCATCAAAACAAGCGACCCGCGACAATTTCGATTATTCGATAATCAGCTGCCGGCAATCATCCGCTTTGGCGACGCTTTTGCATACGCAGCCAAAAAGCACTTGCCCGGAAACGAAACGGCTCAAAAGCTCGAAGAACATTTGAGCGATATAAAACGCATGAATAGCGCCCCCTTTATGCAGGCGTTTCGCAAGAACTATCTCGAGGCTATGCGCGAGAACCAAATCTACGCAAATGGAGACTTCCATACGTATGCAGAGCTTAACGACCAGGAAAACCTCAATAGGCTCGTAAGGCTTCAAGCTGTTATTGCAAAGGCAGGAGAGCTTTACTTCACCGAAGAGGAATGTTCCTTTGCAAGCCTTTATGCCCGCATCCTCCACGAGCTGCTGCTGTGCGGCATTATGCCGATAACATGCCAAACCTGTGGTTCGCTCTTTTTTCCGACCGGCCCTAACAGCAAGTACTGCGATCGATATAACGCGGCGACCAAGCTCTATTGCAACCCGCGGCACAACGCCAAAAAACATCTTGGTCGCAAATCACCCCGCGACGTCGCACTCAATATACGGAGAAAAGCCGACACGGCATACGAAAAGGGTTTAACGGATTGTGCCCACTATTTTGACAGCCTTGGCAATTTTGTTCTCGATGGTCTTGGCCCAACATACCAAGCGAGCGACCTAATTTCCGACGAGCTCTATGCGGCATGGCTGTCTATCGTCAACCAGCCCAATTGCAGGACAAAAATCAGGCGACCAGATAGGAACGGTTTTCCATACCCCGTACTGTGGTACGGATTCATCCTCAATGGCATACAGTATGTACAAGTCGAGTTTCCCGAAGCCGAGTACCCGGCGCTTTTTGAACGCTTGAGCCAGCTCGCCGAAAGCCCGCAATCAAAGTGCACGCTGAAGCACAAGGGACCCGGCGAGCACCCATACAGCTCATGGCTTATCAAGTTATACGAGTTGTTGGAGATCATTGCGCAAATTAATAGCGCCGACCAGGTGGCAAAGCCCATTCCATTGCTTGGAATAGATAGGGACGATTGTGTCTCGACCGACCCGACCGCCCAAGGCACACGGAGCGCGCCCGACGCATGCGTCTACAGCACCGGCACGATAGATAGCCTTAGCTTTACCGTGTATACGAAGGGATATGACCCGGAAAAGCGGGAACGAGCCTGATGTAGCGGCTTCGAGCGAAGCCGCCGGTCACGGGGTGGCACCGGGGCGCGGACGCCGCGGGCCATTGGGAGCAACCCTCCTCCGCTACCTGCGCGACGTGGCAGCGCCGCTGCGTCGTCCCTGTCGCCGAACATCGTCCTGAAGGCGCGGGCGGGTGTCCATGAACAGCCGCGCCCGCACTAGCCTGGGGGACAGCCGCCCCGCCACCAGCAGTGCGCCGGCACGCCTCGGCACCGCCAGGGTCTCCGCCTCCACGGGCAGGGCAACTTTCTCGATGACCTCGGCAGAGCACACGCCCGACAGGTCAACCCCGTTGTAGACGATTGGCCTCATGCGTTGCCCCTCGCGCGCCCGTAGGTGTTACCGCTACTCTGAAAATGACCAGATGATCACCCAACAATCTTTGGCGAGTGGGGGCTGAACGCATCGTTGCCGTTCTGTTCATCCACCGCCCTGCGCCCCAGGCTTAAGGGTTCTGCCGCGTCATCTTCCACCCGCACGGACAGGACATAGTAGAAGTCGGCACCCTGATTCCCACGATCCCGCACGTAGCCAAGGTCGGCCAGGCGGTCGGCCAGCTCGTCCCTCGAAACCAGCTCATTCGAGGTTATGCGACACGCCACAGGCTCGATCTCGTAGGTGTTCGTCTGGCTTATGGCGTTCCGATAGAAGCGGAACCACGACGTGCGGAAGAGATCCTTATGGTGCGAGTAGACATGCCCGTCCTTAATGGCATAGAAGTAGAAGAGAAAGCGCCCGCCCTTGCGGAGCCTGCCGCTGCTTTCGAGAAAGTGATAGTAGTCATCGGGAGAGTCCCCTCGAATGTAGCCAATCACGAACGATTCGCCACCATGCCCGTAGGAGTCGCTATCCGTCTTGCCCGCGCTTGGAGGCTCAGCCACAACCATTTCGGTGAAGTAGCTCAGCCGGTTCAGCCGCGTATTGCTTGCCGTGTTCTCGCCGATGACCTTCTCTATGAAATCGCGCAACGCATTCTCTGCCGTCCTGCTGATGCTCGGCTTCATGGCGAAAGCGCCGACACCCGGCAAAATCTCCTCGAAGAGCCGGAATTGGCCCTTCTCGCCCGTTTCGCCCGACCCCGGATAAAGCACGTAGCTGCCAACCGTGCGCCGTATCGCGTCGTTGTACGTGTGCATCTTCAGCAGGTCACCGCGCTTGTAGGTGTTCGTGGTGGAGGCCGCCTTCTCCTCGTTAAGTTCCTCGCGCTCTGCCTCCTCGGTGCCCACATCCTTGCCGACAAGCCCCGTCAAGTCGGTGATGCGGTACTTGGCGTCGAAGTGGACGAATGCAACAGCTCCATCTTGCACTGCGGCTCGCTCGTTTGTATAAGCATCCGGGAATATCGCGAGCGTGTAGTCGGGTCTGAACGGTCTCGAGTACGAACCCTCGTAACGAGTGGCATGAAAGTCACGGGGCGAGAAGGTGCGGTTGTAGTAGAGGTTTACCTTCGCGCCGCACTGCGCAATCTGGAATGACTGGCAGGAGCGTACGCCCTGCTTGAGGGATATTGACAGCCCACCGTCGGGATTCGTCCCGATAAATGGGTGGTCATCGGTGCTTATCGGCTCGCACCCCTCGATCCCCCTTACGATGTCGTACAGCTCAAAGAAGATCCAGTACTCGTAGAGGAGGGCCACATTCTTCGATTCGCCCTCGTAGATGTCATCCTTGCCCTTCCAGTCGAGCTGCAGCGCCATATCGAGCATGGAATATGCGAAGAAGATCTGCGAGTATCCCTCGCGCTTCTGCAACACCTGGTTGTTCTGAGGCATCATCTGCAGGGTGCCGACATCGTCGAAGAAGGCGTCGCTGAGTATCGTATCCAGCATGGCGTGCAGCGCGGCGGCTTCGCGATAACACTCCGTCTGCCGAGTATCGCCCTTCTCGGCATCCAGGACAGTCATCAGAGAGGTGCAGATCCGGTCAATCTCATGCAGGGCAAATTTCACAAACCGATTGGCGGGCGTGTCGAGCAGGTCGTACTTGCGCGTGACGCTGACCATCTGGGGGAGGTAGACGCCTCCCGCATCGCCGCCGCAGTTCAAGCGCGTCCACATCCGGCTGTTCGAGAAGGGGTTCGTATAAAACCTCCGGGACGGCATGCCAGCCCCAACCGACCGCAGCTCGTCCTCGTGATCCAGCGTCCTATCAGGGTTCCTCTTTATCGCCTCGAAGAGGGCTTGGAGGTTCGGTTCGTAGCAGAACTGCCGCAGGAAGACGAACTGCTCAAGCAGCGTCTCGCGATTCTCGTCGGCTTGCTTGTAAACGTTCGACGTGGAGCCCGAGTAGTCAAGGAGCAGCGCAGCGCACCTTGCGGCAAGCTCCTCGGTGAGCTCGATGTAATCGTCTTCATAGCCAATCTTGAGCGGGACGACTTCGAACTGTAGCATCGGCGCATCAGCTTCCTCGCCGAATCGAATCCTCGAACGCCCGAGATAGTTCACGAACTGGAAGGTGACACTATTGCCGTTTCTGTCGCACCTGATATTCTTGCCTTCGTTTTGGAACGAGGCGCGAGGATGCAGGCCACCATCAGGGGTCCGCTCGTATTCGAGCACATAACATGTGGTTTCGTTGATTCGAAGCGTGGGACTCCCGTCAAGACCGTCCTTGACGGCGAAGGCTGGTGTTGAACCAGCGCCATTCTGGGATGCTTCCGGCTTGAGACCGAAACACGTCAGCCCGGTTAGCCCGGTCTGCTGTTCCTCGTCCCAATCGACTCGGTCATGCGCACCGCTCTGGTAGAGCCTGGCTATTGTTCTTCCATCCGCTGCAAAGCGGATTGCGCCGATGCTGCCGTCCATAGGCTAGATGAAGCTCGCATACTGCACGTTATCGAGTTTCGCTGCCATCTGGCTTATCTTAACGGAGCTCAGCTCGCCATCGCATATGTCTTTCAGGCTTTTAAGCAGATTGCCGATCTCACGCTTGTTACCATGGAGCTTCGGCAGCACCTTCTGGACAATCTGCTCATCGACAGAACGCTCGAGTTCGTAGTTCTCGCCGTCAAGCTCGTGCGCGGCATTAACGTACATTCGCACTTCGCGCACGGTGCGGAAGGCAAACTCATAGCCGCATTTCTCCAGCTCTTCATACAGCTTGCCGAACTTCTCGAAGATGGCGTTAGCATCATCTTCGCTGATGTAATTGGCTCCCTCCCATATGTCCTTGGCGAGACGCAGAAAAGCCTGGGGGACGCCGGAAGCTGCGACGGCAACGTCCGGCGCATCCTCGATGGCTTTGAACCCTGCGAGGACTTCGGCCTTCGACGGCTTGAACTCTATGACGTTTGCCCTGTCGAGCACCTTGGGGCTAAACATGTAAGTGGTCTCATCGATGTTCACGGTGCCGACAACGAACAGGTTCTGCGGATAGGGCAGCCTGCCAGCACCGCCATCGCCGTACCCATCAAGCACGATGAGGTTATCCTCGCCGATGGTCTCCATGTGGCTGAGGAAGTCTGAGAAATACCGCTCGACATGGCTCAGGTTCATCTCGTCGAGGATGAGGAAATACGGAACCTCGGGGTTAGCGTTGGCCCGTTCGATGAGTCTCAGTATGCCGGTCTCTTCGTACGCGCCTTTGCCGCCGTCTGCAATCGGGTTGAAGAAGCCCAGCACCTTGGTGTTGTCGGTCCAGTCGGCACCGACCGGGACGAGCAACCAGTTTGGCTCCCCGTCTTCATCCAAGACCTCAAGGTACTTTGCAAAACGCTTGGAAATCCGCGTCTTGCCTGTTCCGCTGTTGCCAGCAAGGATGACAAAGGGCTTTGCCAGTAGTGACGTGATGTAGCGCCTGGAGAAGTCGGTTTTAAATTCAGCTGGAAGGTTGTTTAGCTGAAAAGTCCTCTTCTCTCTGCTTGATGCTTTCGATGAATTCTTTGCAGCAAGGTCGATTAGTTGATGCATTGCGGGCAGCACGTCATCGCCTTGTTCGTAGTCGATGCCCTCTTCGGCAATCAATTGGCTCGCTATGAGGTTTCGCATGAACTCAGCCACGCTGTAATCAAACTCAAGTTTCCCTGCGTAAACGTCAGCGAAATACTTGAATGCCGTGGTCAGGCTACCAGCCCTCATCTTGCATCCGCGATTGCAAAGGGCAATAAGATCGTCAATTCTCGACTTGTAGTCGTAATCTATCGCACCCGAAAACTGCCCGTCTTTGTATCTGCTTCCAGTGGCGAAGAAGAGTTTCGTTAGCTCCAAGATATATGCACCTTCGGAGACGCCCACAGGCTTTACTTCGGCTGCATCCATCCAGAATGTCCTTTCCGCAAAACCGTCCTCTTGCAACGGCGATGAATCGTTTACTTTGCCCGTCACTGGCAACAACAGCAGTGCGGCAAACAAGTTGCCGACATTTGGACGCTTTGCCCCGTCTCCTTGTATTTGCACACGTACTTTTCCGCTTTTTTTGCAACGGGATAACGCGTGCCAAGGGAGACAACTTGCCCAGTAGAGGGTACGACTACTTCCAAGATGATTGCGTGTCCGATAATGTCAACTGCAGTCAGCGTATCCCCGTTTGCAAGAGAGCCTGAACCTTTGAGTTCGTACTGTCCAGCACCACCTTGTCCAACTGTTCTCCCGCGAACGGATAGCGTATTCTCGCTATATATAGAATTCGGAATGGGATAGCTCAAATTCCATTCATCGACAAAGGACATGGCAACCACCACAATTAATCTGCTGCATAGTCAGCTATGCATCTAGCAACGTACTCAGCAAGCTTAACTGGCACGGCATTGCCAATCGCCTGCTCAATGTCTGTCTTGGACCCGACAAACTCAAACTCTTCGGGGAAGGTTTGCAGATAGCTGCGCTCCTTGTATGTTAAGGCTCTCACACCTTCAGAAATATCAGCCTTGTCGGCATGATGCCTCTTATATGCTGGCGGTATCGGACGGTTGGTGCCTCGTACCGTTACCGCTGGCTCGTCAATCGTGAAGACGCCCCTACGCTGGAAGTTGCGTGGATGCATGTAGAAGTATTGCGTGCCGAGCGAATCGCCAAGGTAATCCCTGACGGTCATCTGCTTGTCGCTCAGCCTTGAATCCAAGAGTTCGCCGAGAAAGTCATCTTTATCACCAAGATGACCGACAAGGATAAAGCGCCTGCGAATCTGAGGCACACCACATAGACTGGCGTTGAGGACGCGCCTCGTGAGACCGTATCCAGCATTGCGGAATATTTCCAGCGCCTCGGGCAGGACGTCCATCCGCTCGATATTGTAAACATTCTCCATGACGAACCACTCGGGTCTGACGTCCCGAACTATCTCAGCATATCGGATGGTGAGATTGGCCCTTTTGCCGCGCTGTCTGGCGCCCGCAATGGAGAAGTCCTGGCAAGGGGGGCCACCGATTATCATCGACGGCGAATACTCTTCAATTTTCGGGACCGCTTCCGCATCGTAAAGATCGTATTTGAATGCCGGGTGGTCGAAGTTTGCCGAATAGATGTCGACAGCCGCCTGCCAGTTATCAAACGCCGCCTTTATGTTGAAGCCCGCATTCTGGAATCCGAGCGACATACCGCCGCATCCCGAGAAAAGATCAACGCAGTCCATCGCTCACATCCCTCCTGTACTCTAGTAGCGCTCGTGCAACGTAGGTGGCAAGGTTTACCGGTACGGCGTTGCCCACCATCTGGTTGATATCCGTCTTACTCCCAAAGAACTTGAAAGACTCCGGGAAAGTCTGGATCCTACTGCGTTCCTTTGGAGTCAAGCACCGGGCTTGACTGAGGTCCGCCGCGTCGTTGGGGTGAAGCTTGTAGTTCGGCGGTATCGGCCTGTCCACACCACGAATAGTGACCGAGGGCTCGTCGATGCTGAAGATGGCCCGCCTCGTGTAGCTTCGCGGAATTCTGAAGTAGTAATCAATTCCAAGCTCGTTACCGAGATACTCACGAATTGTCATCTGATGGTCAGAAAGGCCCTTCTCAAGATATGGGTCGAGGAACCCGTCGGGCGCCCCAAGGCATCCGATCAAGAAGTATCTCTTGCGAGCTTGGGGGACCCCGCACAGGCTTGCATCCATCACTCGCCCACTCAAGCCATAACCCTGCGCTTTGAGGGTGGCCCGAATCGCTTCCATGGATTTGCTCGTTCGAACGCGTGGGACGTTCTCCATAACGATGAAGCGAGGCTTGCACCTCGCGATGATCTCGGCATATCTAACAGAGAGGATTGCGCGCCCACCATCCTCGGATCTCTTGCCGGCCTGCGAGAAATCCTGACAAGGAGGCCCGCCGATGATGATATCCGGAGCGAAGCCGGCAACTTCCTCGGATACGGAAACGTCGGAGAGATCCCTTTTGAAAACAGGATGCTGGAAGTTAGCGCGATAGACATCAATGGCAGCGTCCCAATTGTCGTAGGCAGCCACAACATTGACGCCAGCCTTTTCGAAGCCGAGGGACATTCCGCCGCAGCCGGCGAAAAGGTCAACTGCCGTTATGTTCCTCTCGTTTTCCACGCGCTCGGTCTCCATTTCGATAGATACAGACAAATAAATAATTATAATTCCGTTTCTTCCAACATGCTTCAAGATCAGTCGGCAACAGAACAAATCCAGTTGTAACGCTTCGCCCGGACAAGAATCGCTCGTGCTCGATTCGAGCTTATTGCCGCCCAGCAGGGCAACCACTGTCGCATGCTCGCCCGTCAGAGGCCGTCCGCGCCGCATCCGCGTCCGCTCCGGATGCCGCGCCGGGTCGGTCGTGCCGCGGACCGTCCCTCGCGGCACGCACCCTCCGCTCCCGCGAAAACCCGTTCAACACAAAGGCTTTTAGGTATAGCCTTATTGCTGTACGCCACGAAGTTCCCGCCCACTCACGCCCTCGCTGCCAAACGAATACGCATCCCTCTCTCTTCTATGGATGCAACGCTGCCGAAATATAAATCGACTCATGCGATCGCTCTCCGACCTCAGCTGAAACGTTTCAGAGCGCAACAATCTTGAACCTCGATCCACCCTCCAGACAAACCTCCTCAGTTCATCCATTACTATCGAAAAGATCTTCCATGAATTTTGACGGCCTGTTTCAGCTGTAATGGAAATAAAAACCAGCTTTTCGAAGTCGGCGCCGCAACCAGGCAAGCATTTCCGAAATCGCAGCATCACATCGCTCGATATAAGTAATTTGCTACTGGTGCAACGGCCCCGAGCACCGTTCCCGCGCGACTCTATCGCAAATACGTTGCTTAGAACAGGGCACTGCCACATTTCAGCAAGCTAATCCGAATCCTCGTTTGGTCGGGAGATAGTCCAATTACCCTTTAAATATCATATCGTTGTGGTATTCAATAAACTCAGCTCGTGGGGCAAATCGCTTCGGAAGCGTAATCGGCTCTCCGTTGTAGCGCCACAAATTTACCGCTTCCTTGAAAGTAGCGGCAGGCTAAACGAGGGCGGTGAGTTCCTTATCTACTTCTACGCCATTAAGGACGGGCACGTGTACTCCCATCATAAAGATCTCTTTCGTACGACCCATTTCCGCTTCTACAGGAACGCAATCAGCGAGACAAACACTTACGAACTTGAACCCATGCTTTGCAAGGTGAAGGCTAACGAGCTGGTTTCGAGAGACGAACTAGCCGACCGGCTGGCCGCCATTGGTTACGAGCGGAATCGTGGGAGCCAGGGGGCGGACTTCCACTACGTGCTTAGCGTGGAGGTCGAGAACGCTGCAGTTGTGCCGCTGAGTCTCGCGTGCGGATTGGTCGACGGGCAGAACGGCAACGATGCTTTCAGCCCGCACTCGCCGAAGTTGGTGGGATAACATTTCACGAGCATGTCGATTGGTACAGGAGGAAAGATTATGGACGAGAGAATCAAATCGATAATCCACAAAGCTGTTGATGATGCCGGGCGTTATCCGTTTCTCTTCATCGGCTCTGGCCTCTCCCGTCGTTACTGCGGCACGCCGGGATGGGAGGGGCTGCTTTCGGATATCTGCGCCGAGGTGCTTGACGACCCATATGCCTTCGCGCGCTTCAAGAGCCAGGCGAAGATTGCTGTCCAGAACGGCGAGGTCGAGTCCGAACTGCCGTACGTTGCCACGCTCATGGAAAGCGAAGTAAACCACGAGCTCTTTGCATCGGATGAATTCGCTGCCTTCCGCGAAGATCACAGTGACGAGCTTACCGGGGACGCTTCGCCCATGAAGATCTACGTCGCAGATAAGATCGCGAGAGCTCGTCTCGTCGAGAGCGCCGAAACTGAGAAGCTGGCGAAGGCGGGCAGGGAAAAAGTTGCCGGCATCATCACCACGAATTATGACTGTATGTGTGAGACCCTATTCCCTGGTTTCACGACCTACGTCGGAGAAAGCGACCTCCTGTTCTCTGACCAGGCTTTCTCTCAGGAGATATACAAGATCCATGGCTCAGTCTCGAGGGCGGGAAGCATCGTCCTGACCAGCGCTGACTATGCGGAGTTCGCGCAGAAGAGGAAGTATCTCTCGGCGAAGCTGCTCACCCTCTTCGTCGAGTATCCCGTCATCTTCCTCGGTTATTCGATTCAAGACGAGAACATCAGGTCGATACTGGGTGACATCTGCGAATGCCTACCAGATGACAAGCTCAAACGGCTGGGCAAGCGGCTCATCTTCGTTCAGCACGCAACCGACACCTCTGTTGGCGAGATTGCTATGAGTTTCGGTGGCCGTACGCTTTCGATGACGAAGATCACCACGGATGACTTCGAGTCGATCTACGATGCGATGCGCAGCTTCCGGAAAATGTATAGCACGCGATTTATCCGCGAGTTGAGGGGCAGCGTGTTCAGGCTTGCGGAGCATATCGACCCGAGTTCCGACATCATCGTCTCAGGGATAGACAATGTCCTCAACGACCTTGACCCGGACCAGAAGATCGTCATCGGCCTGTCGGTGTCACCAAGTAGCATCGGAAAGCCGATTTCACCTGAAGATATCTTCGAGGACATCGTGCTCGATAACCTTCGCTATGACCCAAAGTTCATCGTCGAGAACTACCTCAACATGTACGTGCGCCAACGGCCCAACAACATGCCTGTCTTCAAGTACACGCGCGGACTCGGTGGAGAGGTCGGTAAGGACATAGCGACTTATCTCCCAACGCTCACCTCGATTGATAGCTATCGAAGCGAAACGTTCCGCAAATCGATGCCTGCGACTCGTCGCAGATTCGAAGGGTCGCTGAGCATAAAGGGCCTTGCGAATGCATGCGCGCCAAAGAGCCCGTTCGCGTTCATCCCGTGCCTTTCAGAGGAAGAGATGGACGTCGACGACTTGGAAGCGTTGCTGAAGCGGGCACTGGCTGACGTGGGAAACGACCCTGCCAAGAAGAGGGCTCTGTTGAAAGATTCGCATTATCGGAAGTGCGTCCGCATCTACGACTTCTTGCGCTATGGAAAGTAGGAAGTCCCCCAACCTTCACCAATAGTCCGGGCAACGGCATCCGAACCTAGATCCAGTTGGGGGACATGCTCCCGAACTATGCACGGTTTCCCGCGCAAAGCTAGTTTAGCAAAGAAATGTGGAGATTGGCGGTTGGGCGCTTGAGATTCCTGCCAACTGCCGCACCCCTTGAATATCAACTTCATCCGAACACCTCCCAAATTCATCCGTACATGTACGGATGAATTTGGGAATCCGATACCCTGAGGGCCGGGTCGGCCGGCCCCGGGAGATCGGAGGACGCCATGTCCGGAAAGAGCGGGAAGGGCGCCGCGAGGGCGGTCCCGAGGGCCCACGGCAGGCGATCGGCGATTTCATGCAACTACGGCTGAAGTGTCTTTATGTGGTTCAGCGCACCCAACAGTACCGTTTGATTTCGCTCAAAGCATAAACGAAACCATGCATATATTCCCAAGGCAATCAGGCATGGCGTCACGAAAACCCCGGCAGCGATTGAATTGTTGCCCGCCCATGCAGACAGACACCCTCCGACCGTAAGTGAGATGATCATGCTGATCACGCTGGGGGCCCAACTCGTATAATGCACCCCACTCACCGCCTGTTCGACTATTTCGCATTTCTTTTTCAGGCTAATGTCCTCATCCACTTCACCAAGAGAAAAGTCCACTCCCGAAATTAAATCGAGCAATTCAGCCTCACTGTAGCCGCCTTCCTTGAATCTTTTAATGGAGAAACCTCCTGGTCCAGGCCCACAGATAGGACGGTTTACACGAAACAGTTCCTTATAGGCGATTCCCATTGTTAACTCCTTAAAGTGCAGATGCTATTTACGCTATCGTTCTATCATTTCGTCCGGACAGATTTTTATCGGACCGTCGGCAACCGTTCACAAGGACATCCCGTTCAGTAACTCCCCGCGCTCCTCATACCCGCGCTCGAGCTTCTTCCCAAGCTCCGCAGCGCAGCGCTTCGTTTCCTCGGCAAACAGGTCATCGATAGCCCTGTCAATCCGCGTGCAAGTCTGCCGATGCTCGTCCTTCCAGGGCAGGTTGAGTCCCAAACTCGCGTCCCAATAGCCGCCGAGTTTGGCGTTAATTACTTCCTCGGGATACAGCACGTCGCGGCGAATGTCCTCAACTACATCGTCCTCGTCCATATCGCAGGCCGCATCGCCCTGCTCGAGGAACTTGCGCAGCTCCTTTTGCGCCCGGATGTTGTTCAGCATGCGAACACACACCACGGCCAAAAAGCGATAACGTTCGCATAGATCCCACTCGCCTTCGAGCCATACGCGAAAGCCCAGCATTTCGCTCGCGGACTCATCATCCATCAGGATCAATTCCCACGGAAGCACATTGGCGAGTGCGTCCTCCCCCAGCCTTTGCACGCCGTCGCGCATAAAGATGCACGGCTCCACGTCGTAATAGCCAAAACCGTGGCCCGCATCGCGACGATTGATGACATGCTTGGGCAACAGGATGATCTTGTCGCTGGGCTCGGGGTCAATCTTGCGTAGCTTTTTGAGCTTGCGGCGGGCGCGCTTTAGGCCGCGCTCGCTATCGCCACGGCCGCAGCCGCCCGGCTTGCCGCCGTGGCGCAGGGCAACCTCGCGCGCCAGGATCTTTGCATCCGCAGCGCACAGCAGATCGCTCACGGTGGGCAGATCTTCCCACTCAATACCGTCGACATCCCAAATTCTGCTCATGTTCAACCTCTTTCTGGCTGTTCAACTACGCGACTGTTCGCCCTGCTCTACATGCTCACCAGGCATGCGCCCCGCTAGAGCGCCTTCTTGCTGGGCGCAATAACCTCGTCCGCCAGGCCCAGCTCCAGGGCGCGTTTGGCGTTACACCAGCAGTCACGCTCGGTGAGCTCGTGGAACTCCTGGGCGCTCAGGTTACCGTGCTCGGCCAGCAGCTCGTCCAGCTCGGCGCGCATGGCAGCTGTGTGCTGCGCCACGATCTCGATATCGGTCTGCTGCGCCATGCCCGTGCCGCCCATCAGCTGGTGAATGAGCACCTGCGTGTGGCGGTACACCTGGCGGTGGTCGCCGCAGGCCAAGATCACCGCGGCCATCGAGGCCACGACGCCCTCGCCCACCGTGATCACGGGGCAGTCGAGCGACTGCATGGTGTCGATGAGCGCCAGCCCCGCCGTAACACTGCCACCCGGGCTGTTGATGATGAGGGTGATGGGCTCGGTTGCGCTTTGATGTTCCAGCACTAGCATGGACTTGATGAGGCCGTTGCAGGCCACATCGTTGACCTCGCCCTCCAACAGCAGCACGCGGCTATTAAGCAGCTCGCTTGCCATATCGACGGCGGCAACGCGGCCGTCCTTGGACTTCTTGATGATGCTGGGCTCACGGTACATAACGGGCATGGTTAATTCCTTTCTAGATGGGATCGATAAGGGAAGCTGGCCGCACGGCTCATGGCAAACGAGGCCGTGCGGCCAAAATACAGGTCGGAATGCGCGGAGCTGCAAGGGCTAATCCCTCAGCCACTTGGCCGCATTGGGATGGTCGTCGCAAAAGTACTTCTTGGCGCGGAAGGGTCGCATGCCGGTCACCTTGACCAGGCAATCGGTGCGAGACATAAGCCCCACCTCGCCCGGAGTCATCACATAGCCGCGCACATCTACGGCAGTGCGCTCGGCACCCACGTAATTGGTGCCCAAAACCGACTCGCCACACAGTTCGCTTATGTAGTTCTGCGTCGCGATATTGCTGCCGCCACCCATATAGACCAAGCTATCGCAGTTATCGAGGATGGTAAGCGCTGTGGATTTGCCGTACACACCATCGAGCTGGCTCAGCGATTGCGCGCACATCAAAAAGCTAATTCCGCGACTGCGCACGGTCGCAATGCTGCGCTCAAAATCGGGGATGCGTCCCACATTGGGAAACTCATCGAGCACAAACTGTACGCGACGCTGCAAATGTCCGCTGGGGCTGGCATCGGCACGGCGCTGGGCAAGGTTAAACAGCTGCTTAAGGGCAACGTTCGCAAGCCATGCATTGGCCGAATCGTTGTCGCTCACCTTAAGATCGATCACGCGCTTGCCCTCGTCAATACGGTCAAGACGCATCTCGTCATGCTCAAAAACACGCATGAGCTGGGGCGTCTTAAGCCGCGAGATAGTCGCATTGAGCGTGATCAGAATGCTCTTAAGCGTCCTATCGGCTGCCCCACGAAAATCGCGATACTGCTCAACGCCGTACAGGTCCGCGTTCACCGCCCCATACTTATCGAGGAACTCCTTGGACTCCACTTCCTCCACAAGGTAGTCCAGCGGGAATCGCCCCTCGCCATCTCCCGTGACCTTGATGAGCGCAGCCAGCTTAAAGACGTTGTTCATCTTAAGGTAGCGGCGCGGAGCATTGGGGTCCTCGCCCGGCGCGAGGGTGCCGGCAAGGCACTCCAGGAGATACAGGATTCCAACAATTGCCCGAAGCAGCAGATCGTTTGCGTTATCCCAAAACGGATCATACCTAAAGCTACGACGGTCAGGATCGACCCCCTCCATGATTGCCGCCACTGTGGTGGGGATATCCTCGACATCCATCACGTAGCGCAGGGGGTCGTATCCGGCCGACTGCTCGGGATTAACAGTATCGAGAACCGTTACCTCGTAGCCGTCGTCTTCAAAGCCCTTCCCCGTACGGCGCAGCAGCTCACCCTTGGTGTCTGTGACCACATAGCAGCACTCATGGTGATTGAGCAGGTTGGGCAAAATAAAACTCGCCGTTTTGCCGCTGCCGGTGCCTCCAAAGGCAAAAACATTGTTGGACACGCTTGTCTCCCAATGCTTGTCGTCCTCGTAGAAAGCCACCGTGGCACCTTGTGCCAAGATCACATCGCGCTGCTCGTCGCCGGATGACAGCGCCTGCATCTCCTCCTTGGTCGCCCACTTCTTGGTCTGATACTCCGTCTGCTGCGCGGCCTCGTAGCCGAACATCTTGATGACTGACATGGCATGGCCCCTTTCTTGTCGGGAGATCTGGTTGGCTGCTAGGAAATACGGTCGACGTCGGCGCCCTCATTGGGGCTCGTCATATGCGGAAATTTGACCGCGCCGTCGATCAGACGCTCGGTCTGCGACAAATAGCTCTCGCGTGCCGCGACCGAGACCGTTTCATCACGCAAATACGCAAGCAGCGCATTAATCATCAGCTTGTCGAGCAGGTCATACTCTTTTGCCTGAGCGCGGTTAAGGGTATAGCGGTCCTGGAGTTCCCGCACCTTGGTTGCCAAATTGATTTCCATCTTTTCCTCCATGCAATAAAAAGTGTGTCGTTCGTCCGAAATTGCCTCAAACGGGCGTTTGACGCATAGCTCAAAGTTGAAACGCGGGCTCGCATCGAACACGCGTCGCTGCACCTTGAGGTAGCGCTTATAAAACATGACGGCATCGTCTTCGTCTGCCGTAAAGCCACGCGATCCATCGCGGTGCAGCCGGTCGTATGGCTTTCTGCCGTCGATATGGCGCACGAAGAGGGACGGGACATAGGCAAGCTTCCTGGTGCTGTACTTCATCCCTGTCGTAACTTCCTCAAACAAGAGAACGCCAGCCGATTTGAAACCCGCAGAGCGCCCGTGTTCAAACATGCTCACCACAGTCGCCACGCTTTCCATGCGACTATCGCGCGGGGAGAAATACAGCGGCAGCAAAGCGAGTGTCGCAGCAGTCAAAAGTTCGCGGGCCTCGTGTACGTCGGCTCGATACTGCTCAGGCACCAGCCCGGGAATATCGGGCGAGCACTTTTCCAGCACGTCAACGAGCGTCTTGGCTAGGCGCTCAACGTTCTCCTCGCCGCAGTACGGACACGGAAGTGGCCGTTCCGCCTTCCCGTTCATTTCGCACATGCTGCGAAGATCCTCGTCGATCTCGTCGAGGAATGCTTTGTAGATGTCGTCTTTACTCTTCACGAATGACCTTCCTTTCTGTGGTGGGTGCTAGTAGGGAGTCTGTTCTAGGCTTTAGAATGTTCTGGCGCTAGAGCGATGATTGTCGACCTAACCTGCAGCTTCATAAATGGAATCCTCCTGCTTGATAATGCAATTTGTCTAAAGACTGCAAAGCGTTCGCATCAAGCAGTTGATATTGAGTTGGATTTGGATTGCTTCGAGGATAGCACAGTGTGCTGTTCTCGTCATTAGAAATTTTCAAATTTTTCTGCTAATATAAACCCACTGAGAAGAAAGGGCTCTATACATGCGTGAAACTACATCATCATTGCCACGCCTCACTGCCGCCGCCCTCTCGCGCGCGCTTAACCTGGAACAAGGCAGTCGTCTGCTCACCGTGCGTCTGCCTGGCGCTGTGAATGCCGAAGATCTCGCTAAGTGCTTTACCCTAAACGGCAACGGCGTGCCCAATATTTGCGAGCTTGGGCCCGGTAAACAGAGCGCAAGCGATGGCGAACTCGCCCCAGTGTTTATCGATGCATCAAGCTACTACCGCGCAAACAAACGCGATGTCGAAAAAGACTGCGCCGCGCTCATCGATTATTTGGAACCCGGCTACCTGGATTTTTGCGACTGGGGTCCTTTTATTTGGTGTCTGTATGCTCTCGCTCTTTCAGGCCGCACTCGAGCAGCCGTGGTGCTGCCCGCAGGTTTACTTGATAAAGCTGAGCAAGCACGTACGATTTTGATACGCGAAGGGCTCATCGAGAGCGTCGTCTATTTACCGTTTTCCGAACCCACACGCCATATGACGAGCGCGCTTCTCATAATGTCTACGGGAAATCGCAGCGTAGCATTTCGCAGCGCAATCGAATCCGGACCGCGCTTTCAGTATGTAACTAGAGTATCGTATCGTTCCGATATCACCCTTGTTATCTCCCCCGACTGGGCTCGTATTGATACAAATTCGCCCAGATCGACGCCTATCGAAACGACCACTTTTGCCACACGTGAGCTGCTCCTACATCGCGCAGCCCTCTCAAAAGGCAAAATCAACCTTATCGCCATCACCCGAAACTATAGCGCCAAGCTCGGTGACACTTTTACGCGAGTAGCGCCATTCATGCCCCGCGAGAGCACGACATCGAACGATATTGACGCAATCGAGGTGCGCCGCATCTCATCTCAGGATTTTCAAGACGGCAACCTTCTGCCTGTAGATGCCGTAGAGAGTGCAAATGGGTCGGATTCTAGATACGTAAAGGTGGACCCCGGCGTTCTCGATCGCTATGAACTCTGCGCGGGCGATATCGTCATGCCGCGCATGCTGGGTCGCTCTGGCGCATCCAACCTGCTCGTCGTCAGCGCCGATGACGCGAAGCAGCGCCTGGTCGCTTCGCATAACACCACCGTCATTCGCCCATCATTCCAAACGATGACCGAAGAGGAGCGCGTGGTGTTTTCGGAGATAATCGTTGGATACCTTACCGAAGGCCACGGGGCGCAGCTGATTCAAGCATTAACTGAAGGAGCCAGCATCCGTGCTATCCGGCCTTCCGACCTGTTCGGAATTGAAGTTCCGCCGGCGCTTGACCCGCGTACGCGCGAGTACAGCGAATCCGTCAATCACTTTGCCGAGGTCGTAAAGGCAAAGAAACAAGCCGAGGCCGCTGTCGCCCAAGCCCAGCGAAACCTCGAAGCCGCAAAAAAGGCCGTCGTCGAGGCACTCGACCAGACCTGCGAGTAAAACAGAAGCATCAGAAACACCCCAAGCCGGCGGTAGGACCAACTCCTGCCGCCGGCTTAGCTATCTGGGCTACTCCCATCTCATGGTTTGAGGATTCCATTTGCACACATTCGTCGAATGATCAAAGCATGGCGCATATAACCGATTGACGACCTCTTCCGCCCCGGCAATATTCCCCGCGAGCTCAAACACTCCCGCCTGCCTCGCCATCTTTGCGTACTGCGCAGAGCCATTTTGCTTCCACCAAAGAGGCGCCACGAACTCTTTCGGCATTGCTATCTTGCGAGCAGCCGCTTCTTTCTCAACTCTCTCAGCAAGCGTTGCCCCATCGACGGAGCAAGTTTTCGCGTACACCAAGATGTCGACGATGTCCTTGATTCGCGAAGATGCTCGACCGTCATGCAGTTCCATCATTGCGAGCAATTTGTCTGCAAGGGCACTCTCCACTCGACATACCCGATAGTCGCAAACTGGGAGCCCCTCGATATCCAAACGATCAACCGGTGCAAGAATTTCAGGCTCAAGTCCCCGCACTTCATCAACTACCAAATCAATTGAAATAGGTTGTAGCTTCTTGGTTCCTATAAAGGGAGTAAACCACACCTTCGTACCACATCGATACTCATCCTCTGCCTTAATTTGCTCCACACGATCAAAGACAAACGAAACGAAATCGTTTAGGTCAATCGAAGCCACCTGCACCAGATCGGCAATAGCTTCTTCGAGACTCTCCTCTTGAGCGACCAAGTCAATATCTCTTGTAACACGCGCATCGAGCGTTCGCGCCAGGACACTTTGGCCGCCCTTGAGCACGAAACGGCTGTCGTCTCCCTTAAAAATGCGGCACAAAAGACGGTGAAAGTAAAAACCAGCGATTGCCCGATTAGTATCCATCGGCGACTGCCTTGCGGCATTCCTAACAGCCATCTCCAATGCGGCAGGCGTCTTGTACTTCACCATGTCCTCCGTTTCGCGTTAGTCGTTCAGCACCATTAGCAGAGGCCTCATTAGCTCACGTCGTTTGGCGGTTTTAGAGTTCTCCTTTACGAGATCTTTCAGCCGCTGTGTATTGAGTCCACGCCCAAGTGCGTCGTGATAGGCATCGATAATTAATGAGGGGTCCTCGCAATCGAGGCACAGATCGACAAGCGTGCGCTCGGGTTTGGTTACCGGCAGGCCGTCGAGCCAGACGATATCCCGCTCATCGAGCTCACGCTTTGCAAAGGAAAGGGATTCGTTTCTTGTATTGATGCGCACGGGTGCGGTCATCCTGTAAGGAGACAGATAGAAATCGCCCATTTGTTGCAGGTTCGCCGCAGTCGTACCGCTCACGGCGACGCCATCCCACCGACGCTTTCTCTCCCACGCGCAAAGGGAGGGGTTAGTGAGCTTCCAAAGGGCGTTGAGCTCGTCGGTGTCTCGGCGCTGCGTGCCAGACATCCGGTAGGCGCCGTGGCATATCCGTTCAAGACGCCCCACACGGCATGAGTGTGCCAGCGCATCTCGAGAGATGTCCATGCGAGCCGCTTGGGCTGTGGTGAACACGCCCTCGCTCTCGGAAAGCTCGCTTATCGCCGTTATGTTGCTAAAGTACTTCATGTTGCAATTGTAGGATATTTTCATACTTTTGCAACGTATTTTTTGAATTCATGCGATCGGTGCGCCTTGCTTATCCCACTGTTGCCGCCGCTTTGCCACCGGTCCACCATCCCCCGCTGCCGAGGTCAAATACTTTTCCCGCAAAGTGAACGTCTGATTTTGGACCCCTGAAGCATCCGCATTTTTCGACGGCAAAATCGCTGGATTCTGGCATCAAAACCGCAGGAAACGGTGCCCTCAAAGTGTCGATGCTTCGGGGGTCCGATTTAGCTCGTTCACTTCTCGGGAAAAGTATTAGACCTCGCCGTCAGCAGCCTCAAGGAACCGTCTTTCACCTTCTCCGGAACCCTCACTAGTGCTAGCGTCCCTAGCCGCTACGACCGCAGGCATGCCTATAATGTGGCATGTTTCCTAATGAGAAAGGAATCCGGATATGGACGACATCAAGCTTGCCGATCTGAACGATATTCAGGCGTTTTTCAACCGTTCCCACAGCTCTTCTGCCTCCGGAACCTTTAACACCAAGCAGATAGACATTAAGGACTTTATTGGTTGGTGTAACAATCCTTGCAATAGCAAGCCGGAAGGCAACAACGATGATGCTGTTGGCTTAGGAAAAACTGTGTGTCAGCTGGAAAAGCTTGGTGATGACATAGTTGATAAAATCTACAGCATCCTTGAAGACACCTCGGTTTACGTGGTCAGAGATACCGATGTAAACAATCTCACTTCTTCGGAGAAAAAGGGTCTTCGCAATAAGCTGACCGAGCAAGTATGCAAGAGGCTCAAAAACGACAAGAAGATCTATCCCGAGCTAAAGAATAGACAGGGCAATATTGCGGAAGATCTGCCAGTAAACGCCGCCTTCTATTGCGCACTCAAGCTTAGGCTCAAGGACTACCCTGATGAGCGCGGGTATTACCACTACCAATTTGATGACAGCGGAAATACGGTTGCGCAAGTTGATCCCCTAAAGCCCTTTACTGACAGTACGCACGACAATCTGAATCAGCAGTGGCACGTACTCATCTCTCTGCTTGCACTCCTTGATGTCGCCCACGCTTTAAGCAATGATCAGCACGAATGCCGTTGCCTCTATCCATACCTCAGTTCATACGATAAAGGAGACCTGAACAAGATGAAGCTGAAACTGAAAAGCACCCTGTCTCTAGAAGCTATGCCGGAAATTGGTGGAACTATTAATTATCCCTCAGAAGCTATGATGACCTGGATAAAGGACGCGCTGGTCAAGCGGGAAGGCAAGTAAAAAGACCAGGCAATCCACCGCCTTACCGTCCTGACCGAAAGAGAGCCAGACGTTCTTTGCCACGGGAGCGCTCGTAGCGCTCCCGGCCCTTCAGCGCCCACAAGCCTACTCCAGCCCCTGACCGCTATACTTCCCCGTCTCCGAGTCGTAGTTCAGCACGGCGACCTCGCCGTGCTCCATGACGTTCCCGTCGATGTAGAAATGGCTGGCCCCGTCATGCCAGATGCCGCGGTAACCCGCGATGCCCGAGACTACCTCGGTGTTGATGTGCCCGGCGATAACATCCAGGCAGAACTCACAACCCGCGTAGTCGGGCGGCATCATGGTAAACGACTCGGCAGACGTGCCGAGCTTCCAGTACTCCCCCGCCCCTTCGTCAATGCCGGCATGCACAAAGACCTGGCCAAAGGGGCTCTCGTAAAAGTAAGGGAGATTGCGAACCCACGCGATGATGTCCGCATGTTCGGCCTTCATGCGCTCAACCGTATAGGCGTAGGCTTCCTCGAACTTCCTGAGCTTCAACAGATGCTTGACGTGCTTGAATGCCTCGATATCCAAGAAGCTCTTGGCCGTTGCCAGATTGCTGTCGGCAAGTATCCATGCCTGCGTGAAATTAGGATCGTTCACCTCGTCGATGTACTCGAGGAACATCTCCTCGTGGTTGCCGCGCAGCGCCACAACGCGATCGCCGTAACGCTTTTGCAAGTCCATGACGAGCTCAAAGACGCCAAGCGAATCGGGACCTCGGTCGCAGTAGTCGCCCAGCAGGACCAGCTTGGAGTCCTCGGTATCGAGGTCGATGGTGGAAAGCGATGCCTTAAAGGCGTCCAAACATCCATGAATGTCACTCATAGCGTAGATATGCACTTATGACCCCCTGTTTGCGTCGGGACTCCGCTCGTTTGCGCCATGTGGCACAGCGGCCCCCTGATTTCGCGGGCGGCGGGAAACTTTGCCCTGTCACGCCCATCACTATGGTTAGAAGTATATCTCGCCGTGCGGACACAAATTTACGCCTGGGCTCCGTCCGCCCTGTGTGCACCTGCCTAGAAGGACAGATCTTCCCGCCCCCGCGCCGCCCAAAAACTCATCCAACATTAATCTTGGCTCAAGAAACGCTTAATCTATAACCTGCACTATAGAGTTCGACCAAGGGCGGGGCGGCACCGCGCAACGCAGGCCGCCGAACGCAACGCTCGCGCCCAGGCAGATAGCCCGGCGTCGCGCCCATCGAACGAAAGGACAGGTCATGGACGACCTCGAAAAAGTTGAAACCATCCGCACCAAGTGCAACGTGAGCTACACTGATGCCAAGGCCGCGCTCGACGCCGCCGACGGCAACGTTCTGGACGCCATCATTTGGCTCGAGTCGCAGGGCAAGACGCAGACCACGTCGGCGCACGCCGCCACCGAGTCCGAGCCGGTCGATGAGCCCTCGGCCGAGATGGTCGCCGCGCAGGCCGCCTACGAAAAGTCGAGCGAAAAAACCGACTTCTCCAAGAAGATGGATAGCGTTTGGGAGTACCTCAAAAAGCTCTTCCGCCTGAGCTTGGACACCAAGTTTATCGCCACGCGCCATGACGCCATCATCCTCAACATCCCCATCCTGATCCCCATCGTCGCGCTGTTTGCCTGGGGCGCCACGATATGGCTGATGCTGCTTGGCCTGTTCTTTGGCATGCGCTACCGCATCGACAGCGACGGCGATGTGCCCGGCAGCATCAACAACCTGATGGATCACGCCGCCGACGCCGCGGACGACATCAAGCAAAATCTGAACGACGACAAGTAATCTCAGACGGGGGCACGTATGGCACGAATCCTGATCGTAGAGGACGAGGAGAAAATCGCCCGCTTTGTGACGCTCGAACTGGAGCACGAGGGTTACCAGGTGGAGCACGCCGCCGATGGCCGCACCGCCGTTGACCTCGCGCTGGAGCGCGACTACGATCTGATTCTGCTCGACGTGCTGTTGCCACAGCTCAACGGCATGGAGGTCCTGCGGCGCGTCCGGAAGCACAAGGATGTGCCAGTGATTATGGTCACCGCGCGCGATGCCGTGATGGACAAGGTGGCCGGACTCGATGCCGGTGCCGACGATTACCTGACCAAGCCGTTTGCGATCGAGGAGCTGTTCGCACGAATCCGCGTGGCGCTGAAGCGCGCGGAGGCCGTGCGGGCGGCTTCGGGCGTTGGCGGTGTCGGAGCTGGCGTAGCGAGCGGCACGGCTGGGAACGCCGCTGCGATACCCCCGGCTGGCGACTCGGCCCAAGTCGCCGTGCCCTCCCCCGCCACGCTCACTGTGGGCTCGATTGCGCTCGACCCCGACCGCCGCGAAGTCACGGTCGGCGGCTCGCCCATCGCACTCACGGCCCGCGAGTTCGACGTCCTCGCCCTGCTTATGGCGCATGCCGAAACCGTGCTAACGCGCGAGCGCATCGCGCACGAGGCGCTGGGCTACGAATACGTGGGCGACACCAACAACGTCGACGTGCACATCGCGCACCTGCGTGCCAAGATCGAGGACGCCGGCAGCGCCCGCATCATCCAGACCGTGCGCGGGGTGGGCTATGTCTGCCGTGCGTAACGCCGAGGCCAAGCGCGTCACCTCCATCGCCCGCGCCATCAACTGGGGCTATATGTGGCGCCGCCTGATGAGCTACGTCTGGCTCGATCTGTTGCTGATGGTGATTGCGGCGGCGATCCTCGTCTATGGATACAACCAGACGCTGCCCGACGGCGCGTTTACCGCAGGCTGGATTCCCGGCGCCACCGTTCACGGCATGTCGCTGACGCCCGCGCGCGGCTGGGACCTGACAACGCTCACCTATACCGTCGAGCTTGCGCGTACCACCAAGACTTTCCCCCTCGCGCAGGACCTCGTCGCGCTATGGCCTCTCTACCTTGTCGTTGTGGGCTGGCAGGTCATCAGCGTGCTCAACATGCTCGGCGGCGCCCGCCGCGTGCGCCGCACCATGGCACCGCTCAACGATCTGGCCCTGCGCGTGGACGAGCTCGGCCGCATACAGCTCTCCGGCGGCAAGATGGAAACACTGGAGCAGGCCATCGAGCGCGCAAGCGTCGACTCGCCGAGCGTCACCACCGGCGACGCCGACCTGGCAAGCATCGAGGTCGCGCTCAACCGCCTGCTGCGCCAGATGCAAGAGGCAAAGCTGCAGCAGATGCGCTTTGTCAACGATGCGAGCCACGAGCTGCGCACGCCCATCGCGGTGATTCAGGGCTACGTAAACATGCTCGATCGCTGGGGCAAAGACGACCCGGACGTGCTGGCAGAATCCATCGCGTCCCTCAAGGCCGAAAGCGAGCACATGCAGGAGCTCGTGGAGCAGCTGCTGTTTTTGGCACGCGGCGATGCCGGGCGCACGGTCCTGCGGCGTGCGGATACCAACCTGGCCGCACTAGTCGGCGAGGTATGCGAGGAATCACAGATGATCGATGCCACGCACACGTATCGGCTGGCCTTTGACGCTGCGCTTGTCAGCGACCCGCGCTGCGACGCGCCCGTTGACGTGGCGCTCGTGAAGCAGGCTCTGCGCGTGATCGTGCAAAACGCCGCCAAGTACTCGGATGCGGGAACGACCGTCACATTTGGCGTAGCGCCCGATGCGAGCACGGGCACGATCGATATAGCCGTTGAGGACGAGGGCATCGGCATGAACCAGGAATCCGCAGCTCACGCGTTTGAACGGTTCTACCGTGCCGACAACGCGCGCGATGCCGGCGCACAGGGCTCGGGCCTGGGGCTCGCCATCGCCAAGTGGATCGTCGACAGCCACGGCGGCGTCATTGGCGTGACCTCAGTCGAAGGGGTCGGCAGCCGCTTTACGATTCGCCTACCGCGGTAAGGGCGCCACTCGCGAAACGAAGGTGAATACTTTCCCGCGAAGTGAACGACCTATTTTGGACCCCTGAAGCATCCACACTTTTTGGCGCCAAAACTGCAGGAAAAACTCGACGAAACCGCAGGAAATTCCACCCTCAAAGTGTCGATGCTTCGGGGGGTCCGATTTTGCTCGTTCACTTCTCGGAAAAGTATTCACCTTCGATTTTCAACAGCCCGCCAGGCGGCCGCGTGGCATAAAAAAATGGGGTAAAGCCGCGCGGCCTTACCCCATTTTTCGTTAGCTATGGCAGCTTGTGTGCTACTCACGGCACAGGTGCACGGCGAAGCCGGCGAACTCGCGCTTAAAGTACACGAGCTTGGTGCCACCGTCGGGCAGCAGCGCGCGCGACTCCTCGTTAACCTCGAGCCCGCGCTCGGCAAACCACTTCTCGGCCGCATCGATGTCGTTGACGGCAAAGCCAATGTGGCCCTTGGCGCCACGACCGTTCTGCTTCATGATCTCGACCAGCGAATCGTTAAAGTACGAAACGGGGGTCTCGATGACGGGCAGACCCATCATCGTCGAGAACAACTCCGCGATCTCCAAGGCGTCTGCCGGGTCGGTGGCGTTAATGCCCACATGGGCGACGCGCATACCAAAGAGCTCGACCGGATTGGCGTTCTGCTCATTCATACAGGCAGCGCCTACTGAGCCATGACGTCGAGAACGGCCTTCTCAGCAGCGACGCGGTTCATGCCGGTCATGAAGGGCACGCCGCTCACGTACGGGCAGGTGAGGCCCTCGGGGGCAACGGTGGTGGCGATCAGCAGATCGGCGCCCTCGTCGCAGTAATCCTTGGCCTCGGAGATGGCGCACTGCACGATCTCATACTTGCCGGCGTAACCGTTGGCGTCGAGCAGGGTGGCGACCTTCTGGGCAACGAGCGTGGAAGTAGCAGCGCCAGCACCGCAAGCCAAAACGATCTTCTTCATAGGTAATGTCTCCCTTCATGGTTTACTTTAGGTAAGTGTACCGCAGCGAGCGATGGCGCTCAGCCTCGATGAGCTTTTATGCCAGTTTGCTTTCGCGCTGCGTATAATACATCTAGTACATGTTGTCATACCGCTCGCTTTATGAGCGACTAAGGACCCTAATATGCCCGATTCCCGCACACTCTGGACCGCCGTCGTTATCATCTGCATCGCCGTGTCGGTGTTCTTTAGCGTCAAAAAACGCACCACGTTTAAACGCCTGCAGCGGCTCATGGCCGCCAAGCAGTGGGACGAGTTCGATCGTTTGCTCGACGGCAAACTCACCAGCATGCTGTACCCGCGCTACAACCGCGACTACCTGCGCCTGAACTCCTATCTGCTGCGCGAGGACCACGAGCGCGCCAGCGAGATGTTCGACCTGCTGCTGGGACTCAACCTGCCCAAGATGCAGCGCGTCGACCTGGTCATTAAGGCCTTTAACTACTACGTTGGCCAGGAGGACCGCAAAAAGTCCAAGGAGCTCCTGCACGAGATCAAGGGCTTTGAGGGCGGTCAGGCCGAGGCAGTCGCGCACGAGTGCCAGCTGATGTACGACACGATGATCCTCAAGCGCCACAACGACATTCCCGAGCTGGAGCGCATGCTCGAGGGTGTCGGCAACGACCCGGTCAAGCGCTGCCGTCTGGAGTACCTGCTGGCCCTGCAATACCAAAACAAGGGCGACGAGGCCAAGTATGCCGAGTACTTGGAAAAGTCGGGCCAACACTCGATGGCCGTCAACGCGTAGCGGACGGCTTGTGCTAGACTTCTAGTCTCACGGGGGCGTGGCGGAATTGGCATACGCAGGGGACTTAAAATCCCTCGCCGCAAGGATTGTGGGTTCGAGTCCCACCGCCCCTACCACGTATTGTTTACGAGCCCGTGTTCCCCAGGGATGTGGGCTCGCTTCTTTTAGATGCCGGTGGGACTCGAACCCGCGAGGGGGCGAGCGTCAAGCGGACGCGCAGCGTCCGCAGCGAGCCGGCGAGGGCGCCGGCAGGCGGCCGAAGCCGGTGCGGATTTGCGCAGCAAATACGCGGACGTCCCACCGCCCCGCGCTTCAGAAAGCCAACTAATTTAGGACGGGCTAAAAAGACAGCTTCGGTCCCTTAGAAGTTGCGGTGGAATAGATCCTTTATACCGTTTACCAGCTTATTTAGGAACTATTTCACCGCAACTTATTTAGAGGGTGCTGAGCTCTGGGGTCCAGGAGATGGTGGGGGTCGCACCGTCGAGAGCCTCGTTGATGGTGGCGGCCATGCCGGCGAGTAAGCTGTTCTCGCTTACAGTGAGCGTCTTGTAGCCGCCGGCTCGCATAAGCTCGCGGATTACCACGGCACCAGCCAAGATCACGCCCGCGCGTTTGGGCTGTACACCCGGTAGAGCGGCGATGCCGTCCGCATCCAACGCAGACATGCGCTCGATAGCGGCCGAAACCTGATCCAGCGAAAGCTCGCGCAGGTGCACAAAGCTCGAATCGTACGGTTCCAGCTCATGAACGAGCGCCACGAGTGTGGTGACGGTGCCACCCACTGCGACCAAGCGTTCGGCGCGCTCAAAATTGCTCGGCAGGCCCTCAAAATAGGCAGCGAACTGCTCGCCCGCCCACGCGGCAGCGGCAGTAAGCTCGCCGCGTGCGGGCGGCAGTGCCGAGAAAAATCGCTCCGTCACACGGCGACAACCGATGTCCAGCGAACGCGTGCCCTCCAGCGCAAAAGCCCCGCGCTCCGGCGCGTACACGCCCGTCGCGAGTTCCGTGGACCCGCCGCCCGAATCGGCGACGATAATGCGCTCGCCGGCAAAGTCGTGCGCCACGCCAAAAAACGTCAGGCGCGCCTCGACCTCGCCCGGAATCACCTGCGGCTCGAGCCCCAGCTCGCGCAGGCCGTCCAACAGCAGCGCGGCGTTGGATGCATCGCGCGCGGCGCTCGTGCACGTGGTGCAGATGCACGCGGCCCCAAAGTCGCGCGCCTCGGCCACGAACATGCGGCACGCAGCGAGCACGCGTTCCACAGCCGCCTCGCAAAAGCGACCCGTCGCGTCGACGCCCTCACCCAAGTCGGTAATCTCGGTATGCTTGGACGATTCCACAATCGCCCCGGCCTCAACCTGCGCCAACACCAGTCGCGACGACACCGTTCCCAGGTCGATCGCCGCCACCTTATATCGTTTGCAATCTGCCATTGCGGGCTCCCCTCCGGGCGCTACTCGCCTATTCGCCGCTGGACGCGACCGTCTGACCCTCGACGCCGTTAAAACCAAACAGCATATCGAGCGCCTGAATGTACCACGGCGCGTCCTTGCCGACTTCCTCGATCTCCTTGGCCACTTCGCTGGCCTTCTTGGCGTTCGACGACTTCTTACTCGACGACGAGTCCGAATCGTCGTCCAGGCCCAGCACGTCGATCTTGGTCTCGCCGGGCATCACCAGGCCCAGGTCCTCGGTCGCCGCATCCTTAATGCCCTCCTCCGAGAGCAGTTTGTCGACGCTTTTTTGCAGCTCGTCGTTATATTGCTGGCGAATCTCGACCTGCTTGGCCAAAATGTCGCTCGAGCGCTTGGCAACGTACAGGTCACGCACAGGAAAATACAGGCTCACGAGCACCAGGGCAACGACAATGCCAATAAACAGCCCGCGCTGGGGTCCATGGGTAAAGTCGTAGATCGCCTTGACCACCGCGTTGTCGTTGGCGTAGTGCATAAAGTCCGAGCCCGAAAGGCGGTTTGAGGGCCTGCTCGACTTGTCATGCGTTTGAGTCGTGGGGCGCTGGGCGTGCGCCGAGCGCGACGGACGCACCGGGCGATCTGCCAAGGTATTCATTTGAGCACTGGGGCGCGAGGCACTTGTCGGGCGCTGCGCCGAGCGGTCGGCGCCGGCATAGCTGGACCCGCCAAGCTGAACCGTGCGCGCGCGACGGGACGACGGTTCACGCGAACCGGCGGAATAGTACCTGTTGTCGTAAATCTGATCCATGTGCGCCTTGTGCGGTTGAGGTTTGTTTGCGCTAAGTATTTTAGTTATAGCACGAGCGCGCGCAACGCCTTCGGCGGCCTTTGCTCGACATAAAAAAGGCGCTGAGCCACACGGCCCAGCGCCCAATGGCGGCCATCAAAAGTGGAACGGGGGCCGAGTCACCCCCGCCCCCGCGAGCACCACTTACCTTAGCGAATGTTGTAGAACGCGGCCTTACCGGCGTAGCGCGCGCTGCCCTCGAGCTCGTCCTCGATGCGGATGAGCTGGTTGTACTTGGCAATACGGTCGCTGCGGCACGGGGCGCCCGACTTGATCTGGCCGGCGTTAACACCCACGACCAGGTCAGCGATGGTGGAGTCCTCGGTCTCGCCGGAACGGTGACTCACGATGCAAGCGTAGCCGGCCTCCTTGGCGGTCTCGATGGCCTCGAGCGACTCGGTGAGCGTACCGATCTGGTTAACCTTGACCAGGATCGCGTTGGCGGCGCCCAGCTCGATGCCCTTCTTGAGGCGCTCGGTGTTGGTGACGAACAGGTCGTCGCCCACCAGCTGCACCTTGTTGCCAATGCGACGGGTAAGCTCAACCCAGCCGTCCCAGTCCTCCTCTGCCATGCCGTCCTCGATGGAGATGATGGGATAGGTGTCGACGAGCTTCTCCCAGTAATCGACCATCTGAGCGCTCGTATACTCAACGCCCTCGCCCTTGAGCTCGTACATGCCGGTCTCGGCGTTGTAGAACTCGGTCGAGGCCGGGTCCATGGCGTACATGAAGTCGACGCCGGGCTTAAAGCCGGCCTTCTCCACGGCCTTGGTGATGTACTCGAACGGCTCGGCATTGGTCTTGAGGTTGGGCGCAAAGCCGCCCTCGTCGCCCACGCCGCCGCCCAGGCCGGCCTCGTGCAGCACGCCCTTGAGGGTGTGGTAGACCTCGGCGCACCAACGCAGGCCCTCGGCAAAGCTCGGGGCGCCCACCGGCATGATCATGAACTCCTGGAAGTCGACGTTATTGTCGGCATGCACACCGCCGTTGAGGATGTTCATCATGGGCGTGGGCAGCAGGTGGGCATTGACGCCGCCCAGATACTGGTACAGCGACAGGCCCGCCGACTCGGCAGCGGCGCGGGCGACGGCCAGCGACACGCCCAGGATGGCGTTGGCACCGAGCTTGGTCTTGTTGGGGGTACCGTCCGCGGCAATCAGCGCGGCATCGACGGCGCGCTGGTCGAAGGCGTCGAGGCCCACGACGGCGTTAGCGCACTCGTTGTTGACATGCTCGACGGCCTGCGAAACGCCCTTGCCCAGGTAGCGGCCCTTGTCGCCATCGCGCAGCTCGCAGGCCTCAAAGGCGCCGGTCGAAGCACCCGAAGGCACCATTGCACGGCCAAAGCTGCCGTCCTCGAGCACGACCTCGACCTCGACGGTGGGATTGCCGCGGCTGTCGAGCACCTCGCGACCGTAGACGTCCAAAATATCGCTCATGTTGTCTCCCTCTCACTTGGAAACGTAGTGGATGCAAGCGACCGGCTGACCGTGCACCATCGGTGCGTCTCCGTAAGTTAGCCATGTCGCACTTTTTGCATTATGCCCTAAGTTAGCCGAGGGATACACTTGATTTTCGAAAAATTTAGCGGGAACGATGAGGCGTGTCAGCCCGTCGTTCCCGCAGTCTTACTCCCCTGCCTTTGCTGCGTCCCACAGGTCGTTGAGGCCGTGGGTCGAAAGCTCGGCAAGATCCACGTGAGCATCGGCCGCCATCTGCTCCATCGCGGCCCAGCGACGGCGGAACTTTGCCGTGCTGGCACGAAGGGCGCTCTCGGCGTCAATCCCCTCTTTGCGCGCAACGTTGACCAGGGCAAAGAGCAGATCGCCAAACTCCATCTCGCGCTCGGGCGAGCCAGGGGCCTCGGCCTCAAACTCGGCACGTTCCTCGGCGACCTCGTCCCACACGTCCTGGACCGTCTCCCACTCAAAGCCCACGGCAGCTGCCTTGCGCGACACCTTCTGCGCCTGCATCAGCGCCGGCAGATGCGTGGGCACACCATCGAGCAGACCCTCGGGCGCGGCCTCGCCTGCCGTCACGGCCTTGTCCTTGGCGGCCTTCTCGGCAAGCTTGACCTCGTCCCAAATCTTGAGTACCTCGTCGGAGTTGTCGGCATCCGCATCGCCAAACACGTGTGGGTGGCGGCGGATGAGCTTGGCGTCGATATCGCGTGCCACGTCGGCCAGCGTAAACTCGCCGGCGTCCGCCGCGATCTGCGCATGCAGCACGACCTGCATGAGCACGTCGCCCAGCTCCTCGCGTAGGTGAACCGCGTCGTCCGCCTCGATGCAGTCGAGTGCCTCGTAGGCCTCCTCGATCATGTTCTTGCCGATGCTGCGGTGCGTCTGCTCACGGTCCCACGGGCAGCCATCGGGCTGACGCAGTCGCCAGATGGTCTGCACCAGATGCTGCAGCTCGGTCGACGCGTCTACCAGCGTGGACAGATCGCGCGAGCCCTCGGCATTTTGCTGAGCCATGTGCTGCGCCATGGTTATTCCTCCTCCAGGATCACATGGCGGAACGCGCCGCCCTCGTAGATGCCGTAGCTGTGCGTGCCGTCTTTGGGAATGCTCACGCTACCGGGGTTGAAGAGCCACAGGCCCGGGTGCGCGGCACTTTCCTCGTTGACCTTGATGTGCGTGTGACCGTAGACGAGCGCGGAGCCCTCGGGCAGCGCGGGCGCGTGGTCGACGCTGTTGTGCATGCCGGCGCCAAAGACATGGCCGTGCGTCAGGAACAGCTCGCGGCCGGTCTCGTCGAACAGCGTGGCGTAGTCGGCCATGACGGGGAAGTCGAGCACCATCTGGTCGACCTCGGCGTCGCAGTTGCCGCGCACCGCGATGATGCGGTCGGCCAGGGCGTTGAGCAGCGGGAATAACGCGCTTGGGAGCGTAATCGCGTGGCAGGTCGTTGCGTGGACCGTGGTAGAGCAGGTCGCCCAGCAGCACGACGCGGTCAGGCTGCTCGGACTCGATGGCGGCGCAGAGGCGCTCGGCCCAGTATGCCGAGCCGTGGATGTCGGAGGCGATGAGGTATTTCATGGGGAGATCCTTTCGAATGGGGTTGATATGGCTAGGCGCAGGATGTCGCCACCAGCCGCGTTATTCAAATCGCAGTGCCGCGCTCTGGGCCGCCCGCATCACGCGCTGGAGCGGCACATTATGCTCGCGAGCGAGACGGGCGCAGTCCTCGTACTCGGGCGCTGCACGCTCGCTGCCGTCGGGCAGGGTGGCCACTTTAACGGACACCTCGCCCCATGGCGTCGTTACGCGCTCAAAGCGGCGTGGCAGGCAAACGCGCTCCATGACCTGGCGACGAATGCCGTTGGTCGTGGTTTCCAAAAAGATAATCGTCTGCAGGCGCTCGATATCCTCGTGAGCACAGATTACCTGTAGCTGCCAGCTGGGGCGGCCTTTCTTGCAATAGAGGGGCAGCCAATGCACCTCGCGCGCACCCGCCCCGCGCAG
>CABUCA010000003.1 GCA_902489965.1 uncultured Collinsella sp. | reverse complement strand
GGCCCGTGGGTTATACCCTAAGAGCAAACCACCCTTTTTAAGGGTGGTTCTGATTTCACGCCACCTTGTCTCAAATGCGGCCCGCTCGCTGCCGTTGCCAAAACATCGGCGTTGCCTTGCTTCGGGAATGCGGCAGATAGAGACGTTCCTTTTTTGCCGGCAGTTTGGGACACTCCTTACGGGGCACCCCCTCCACAGCGCCTATGCCAGCTTGTCGATTTGCCCAATCTCCCAGAGCGGAATATTGACGAGCGTGCCTTCGTCTCTATATGCCGCTAACGATGTTCTCACGCAGCGCTCGAGCTTGAACTTCTCGCAGGCAATCCTCAGGCTCTTTGCTTTGAGATTCTCTGCCGCCTTGACCTCGAGCGGAAGCACGGTCCCCGCATGGTCGACGGCAAAGTCAGTCTCTGCATTGCCGGAGGAGGATGACCAATACGCGGGAGTATTGCCTTGGAGCAAAAGCTCCTGTGCGACGTATTGCTCGGTCAGCGAGCCTTTGAACTCCGTAAAAACAGCGGGCCCGTTCAGAACAATGGCTGGCGTGAGGCCGGAGAGTGCTCCGAGGATGCCGGTGTCGATGCAGAACAGCTTGAAGCCCGAGAGATCCTCGTAGCTTGTGAGCGGTGCTCTTAGGGCGGAAACACGTGGTACCTTATGAACGATTCCATAGTCCATGAGCCACTGGAGGCTTTCCTCAAAATCGCGTGCGCGCGCCCCGGGACGAAGCGCGCCGTAGACGAACTTCTTGTTTTCCTTTGCGAGCTGGCCGGGAAGGGATTTCCAAACCAGCCTCATGCGCTCGACGATGCGGGCTGGCGCATGCTTGCCAAAATCGGATTCGTAAGCTTCGATGATTTGCTGCTGAAGCCTGCGGGCCTCGATGAAATCGTGGGAGGCGGCGAAAGCGGAGACAACTTCTGGCATGCCACCGACAACGAGGTATTCCTTGAGCAGGCGCTCGAGCTTTTCGGAAACGTTTGCCAGCAGGTCCATGTCTGCGGCAAGGATGGCATCTGCGAGCGGATCGCCATCGACGGCACGAACGAACTCGACAAACCCCATGGGGCGCATGGCAAGCTGGTCAATCTTGCCGACGGGGAACGACTCGTTTTCGCGTCGGAGCGCGAGCCCCATATAGGAGCCGGCTGCCACGATATGGTATTCCGGCGCCAGCTCGTTGAAGTATTTGAGCGAGGTGATGCCACGCGGTGCCTCTTGGATTTCGTCGAAGATGATGAGCGTGTCTGTCGGCGTTATGGTCTGGCCGCGCAGGAGCTCTATCTGGGAGATGATGCGTTTGGGGTCTAGGCTTCCGTCGAACAGCGAACGTGCGCCCGGTTCGAGCATAAAGTCAAAACGGATGACGTTTTGATACTGCTGGCCTGCGAATTCGTTGAGAAGCCAGGTTTTTCCCGTCTGGCGGGCCCCCTTAAGCAGGAGGGGCTTGCGGTTTGCCCTAGATTTCCAAGCGATGAGTTCGTCCATTAGCTGTCGCTGCATACTGCCTCCTAACGATCATGGTTAGTATAAGACCGTGTTGGTCTTTCCATCGAAAAAATGTGGGAATGAACCACGTTTTTCCATCGAATAATGTGGGAGGCAACCACGTTTTTCCATCGAATAATGTGTGGGTTTAGGTCGGCATCTGGGGACGTTCTTTTTCTGCCGGCAGTTTGGGACACTCCTTGTTTTGGTGCAAATTAGTTACCCTTGCATCAGAAAACGGCGCCCGCCGGCGATGTTGCCGGCGGGCGCCGCGGTCGTGTAGGCGCTATTTGTTAAGTGCGTGCGTTCGAGCTCGCGTGCTACAGCGAGTCGATAAAGCGCTGCTGGGCGGCGCGGCCGGCTTCGTCCCACTTAAAGACGCCGGCGTTGTCGAGCACGTGGCCAAACACCACGCCGACCTCCTCGTGCAGGATATCGATGGCGTTGTCTGCCGTAAGCTCGTCGGCGCGGCGGGCAAAAACGTCTTCGGCCCATGCGGCGTGGTTGCGGCATAGATCATCGCCCTCGAGCGCGCTAGCAAGGTCGTAGCTGGCATCGACCTTGGCCGCCAGCAGGTGCTCGCGGACAGCGCCGAGCTCGGGAACCAGGCGCGGCGGAAGAATGGCCAGGCCCATGACCTCGATCAGGCCGATGTTCTCCTTCTTAATGTGGTGGTACTCGGCATGCGGGTGGAACACGCCCAGCGGATGCTCGTCGGTCGTGATGTTGCAGCGAAGCGCCAGGTAGGCCTCGTAGATTTCGCCGCCGGCATTTCCGCGAGAGTCGACGCGGCGGATGACGGGCGTCACGGTGTTGTGCGCCACGCCATCGGCTGTGTACGCGATGACGCCCACAGACTCATCGGTCCACTCGCGCCAGGCGAGGATAATCTTCTCGGCAGCGTCGAGCAGCTGAGCGCGGTCATGCGAGCGCAGGCGCAGCACCGAGAGCGGCCACTGCAGCACGGTACCGCTGACCTGGTCAAAACCGGGCACGCTAAACTGCGAGACCTCGGCGGCATGCATCATGGGGAACTCGTGCGCGCCGCCCTGGAAGTGGTCGTGCGACAGAATCGAGCCGCCCACGATGGGCAGGTCGGCGTTGGAGCCAATAAAGTAGTGCGGGAACAGGTCGACAAAGTCGAGCAGGCAGGTCAGCCCCTTGCGGTCGACGTGCATCGGACGATGCTCGGAGCTCATGGCAATGCAGTGCTCGTTAAAGTACGCGTACGGGCTGTATTGGAAGCCCCAGCGCTCGCCGTCGAGCTTAATGGGGATAACGCGCAGATTCTGGCGGGCGGGATGGGCGCCGCCGTCGGCTGCAGCGGAGCGTCCGGGATAGCCCTCGTTTTCGATGCAGAGCTGGCAGGCGGGATACTTCTCGCCCGTGTTTTTGGCGGCGCCGGCCGCGGCAATATCGCGCGGGTCCTTTTCGGGCTTTGACAGGTTGATGGTAATCTCGAGGTCGCCCCAGTTGGTGGGGGTGCTCCATTTGATGTTGCGCGCGATGGCGGCACGGCGCACGTAGCCGGCGTCGCAGCACAGGCCGTAGAACCAATCAGTCGCGGCGCGGGGCTCGTTGACGCCCATGCGGCCGTTGAATTCCTCGTTTACAACCGAAGGCCTCGGCATCAGCACGCCCATGATGCGCATGGCGATGCGGTCGCGGCCCGATACCGTGTCCTCGGCAGCACCGTTGGCAACAGCCGCCTCGGCAAGCGCGGCAAGTGTGCCTTCAAGGTCAAAGTTGGGCAGGGTATCGGGGTGCAAGAGCGAGAGTTTCTCGACCTGGAGCGCCCAGGCCATGTCGAGCGCCGGGCCCGTGGCGCCGATGCACTCCAAAATGGTGTTGTAGGCCCAGATGCGATCGTCCTGTCGGATCATCGATCGATGGATGGCATACTCAATCAAGCCCTGCGCGGCCTCGCGCACGTCAGTCATTACAGCCATGCCGCGTAAGCCCCCTTGTCAGAAATTGCGTAGTGGCGGGCAGAGCCCTCGCCCAGCCAGCCGTTCATCTTGGCAATGAAGGTGTCGACCAGGTCGAGCGGCACGAAGGCCTGGATGGTGCCACCAAAGCCGCCACCGTGGATACGGACGGCGCCACGGCCGTCGAGCACGTGCTCGGCCAGCGCCAGGGCATACATGGAGGGCTGCTCGGAGCCCAGCTTGGCAACGACATTCTGTAGGTACATGGCAGAGCTGGCGCCGGACTCGCGCGTCAGGACCAGGAACTGATCGATGTCTCCGGCGTTCAGGGCAGCCCAGCGCTTGTCGACCAGGCCGTTTTCGTACCAGTAGTGAACGGCGCGCAGGCAGGCGCGGTCGCCCAGCTTGGCGCGCAGCTCGGGGAGCTTGGCGTCAAAGTCCGCCACGTTTACCTCGCACAGGCGTGCCTTGCCAAACTCGGCAGCGACGTCCTGCATCTCGCGCGGAACGGCGGCGTAGTCGTCGGTGGCGGCCACGTGGTCGGCACCGACCTTAACGAGCACGAGCGCATAACCGTGATCCTCAAAGTTGAGCTCGAGCTTCTGGGTTTTAGGCTGAGCCTGGTCCTCAAAGTCCATGTAGGCGAGGCCGCCCAGGCACACAGCGGCCTGGTCCATCAGACCGCAGGGCTTGCCGTAATAGTTGTTCTCGGTGCGCTGGCTCATCTGGGCGAGCGCGACGGGCTCGATGGCGGGTGCTCCCCAGAGCGTCTCCATGGCGCGACCGTATGCCGCCTCGACAGCAGCGGAGCTGGAAAGGCCGCCGCCCGAGGGGACAGAGCAGGTGAAGGCGAAGTCGAAGCCCTGGGGCTCAACGCCCAGAGCAGCGATTTCGTGGGCCATGCCGCGGACGAGGCTCGCGGACGTGCCCTTCTCGGACTCCTGAACGTCTAGCGTGTCGAGCGCGATTTC
This sequence comes from uncultured Collinsella sp., assembly GCA_902489965.1. GTDB lineage: Bacteria > Actinomycetota > Coriobacteriia > Coriobacteriales > Coriobacteriaceae > Collinsella. The sequence continues at coordinate 53,190 of CABUCA010000003.1, read as the reverse complement.
AAACGTGGGATAGCCCTCGTCGGCTACGCGAACCTTGTTGGAATCGGTTGCCACGGCGATGCCGTCAACGGCGACATCGAGCGAGCCGGCGATAACGTGGCCACCCTCGTGGTCAGTGTGGTTGCCGCTGATCTCGGAGCGGCCGGGCGCGTGCACGTAGAGCACCTGGCGGTCGCCGATGGGGCCAAACTCCTCTTCGAACAGCTTGGTGAGCGTGGCGAATGTCTTTTCGTCGGGGGTGGTCATGGGAGTCCTTTCCTTGGCGCGCCCGGGTGGGTTTTGCGTCGTTATGAGTACGTTAACAACTTAAAGCGGCATGAACCAAGTGTTCACGATACCGCACGTTACGGGCTATGTTAACGTACTCATAACACATCGCTTGTCACTTTTTGAGAATCTGGTAATCGGTAGAAATACAGCCGTGAACGGTATTGCCGTATGGACTTATAAAGCAGAAGAGATGCGGATTGAAAAAGTAGAGTACGTTAACATGCGTCCGACGATAGCGGGCCTCGGCGCGGGCTAAACTCCTGCCCGGGCCGGCATTCACGCTATTCAGATCTCGCAAGGGTGAAGGTGATCCTGTGGCAAGGCGCCCGTCCAACGATACAGGTACGCGTCCGGTCTCCATGGCCGACGTCGCCCGCGCTGCTGGCGTTTCGCAGCAGACGGTTTCGCGCGTCGCCAACGGCTTGCCCAACGTTAACGAGCAGACGCGCCAGCGCGTGCAGTCCGCTATGCAAGAGCTCGGCTTTCGTCCGAGTTATGCCGGTCGCTCGCTGCGCGACGGTCGATACCATTCGGTTGGCCTATGCGTCAACGATGTCACCAAGTTTGGCAACCTCTCAATGATCGACGGCATCGCCAGCGCTGCTCGCGAGCATAATTGTGCCATCACGCTGGTCGAGATGTCCAAGACCGAGGAGTTTTCGCTTGCCGAGGCCACGCGTCGTATGGCCGCACTGCCCGTGGACGGCATCATCATCGGCATGAGCCGCATGGCGCCCGATTTTGAGACGTTTGATCCACTGCCGGGCATTGGCACGGTCATCGTTACCATGTATGCGCACCCGCGGGTGACCACGGTCGATTCCGATCATTACGGCTGCTCGCTATTGCTTATGGATCACCTGTTTGAGCTGGGGCACGAGCAGATTCGTTATATTGGCGGCCCGTCGTTCTCGGTCGACGAACAATTTCGTCGCGCCGGTTGGCAGGATGCACTCGAGCGTAAACACATCGAGCCGGCAGAGCCGCTCGAGGGCGACTGGTCTGCAAACAGCGGCTACGAGGCCGGCAGGTACCTGGCCGAGCACGATCACACCATGACGGCGATTTACGCGGCAAACGACCAGATGGCAAACGGCGCAATTGCGGCGCTGCGCGATAGCGGCCTGCGTGTGCCCGAGGACGTGAGCGTGGTGGGCGTCGATGATTCGCTCGATGATTTTGTGGCACACAACGAGCTCACGACCGTGCGATTCGATCTACATCAGCGCGGACGCGAGGTGTTTGAGCATGCGGTTCCCGAGGCGGGTACGGCGGGCAAAACCGTTGCCATCCGTATTCCCGGCCAGCTCATTATTCGACATAGCACGGCGATACTGCGCGCATAGTTTGTGCAGGTCAACGGCAGTATATTCCGCCTCAATTACAATCGGTAAGGATGCTGACGGATAGCCGTGGCTATGAAGGCGAGTGTTATGATAGACGGGTTCTTTTGTCTATCTAGGAGGCTTTGCCTGATGGAGATCACCAAGGATATCCGCTACATCGGTGTCGACGATCACGACATTGACCTGTTCGAGGGCCAGTACGATGTGTCCGAGAACGGTATGGCATACAACAGCTACGTTATCTTGGGCGAAAAGATCGCTGTCGCCGATTCAGTCGACGGCGGTTTTGTTGACGAGTGGCTCGGCAACCTCGAGGCCGTGCTCGATGGCCGTACGCCTGACTACCTGATCGTCCATCACATGGAGCCCGATCACTCCGCCGGTATCGCCGCCTTTATGGAGCGCTATCCCCAGGCACAGATTGTGGCCAGCATGGGCGCCTTCCGCATGATGGTCAACTACTTTGGCACCGACTTCCCCGAGCGCAAAATGGTCGTCAAAGAGGGCGATGTGCTCGATCTGGGCGGCCACAGCCTGACCTTTATCGGCGCCCCCAACGTTCACTGGCCCGAGGTGATTTTCTCCTACGAGTCCACCGACAAGGTGCTCTTTAGTGCCGACGGCTTTGGCAAGTTCGGCGCCAACGACATCGAGGATCCGGAAGGGTGGGCCTGCGAGGCTCGCCGTTACTACTTTGGCATCGTCGGTAAGTTTGGCAAGTTCGTGCAGGCCGTCCTCAAGAAGGCCGCCGACCTGGACATCCAGATCATCTGCCCGCTCCACGGCCCCGTGCTGACCGAGAACCTGGGCTACTACCTCGACACCTACAACACCTGGTCGAGCTATCAGCCCGAGGACGAGGGCATCACGATTGCCTATGCGAGTGTGTATGGGCATCTGAAGGCTGCCGTTGAAGAGCTCGCATCTGCGCTCGAGGCCCGCGGCCAGAAGGTTTCCGTCTTTGACCTGGCTCGCGATGATATGGCTGAGGCCGTTGAGGACGCGTTCCGCTACGACCGCCTGGTGCTCGCCTCCATCACCTATCAGGGCGAGATCTTCCCGTTCATGAGCACCTTTATCCATACGCTTGCCGAGCACGCCTATCAGAACCGTACGGTTGCGCTCGTCGAGGCCGGTTCCTGGGCGCCTGCCGCTGCCAAGGTTATGACCAAGGAGCTCGAGGGTATGAAGGACATCACCCTGGCGCAGAACAAGGTGACTGTGCTGGGGTCGCTCAACGACGCCTCGCGCGCTCAGATCGAGGCCCTCGCCGACGAGCTTTCCAAGTAGCGATATTTCGCTTTTAACGCTCAACCACCACAAAGGGGACAGGCACCTTTGTGGTGGTTTTTGTTTAAGCGCCAGCGATGAGGAGATTTGGGCGGGCGTCGTCGACGATCTCGGCGATTGAGGTGGCAACGGCATGATCGGGGTCACGGTCCATCACGATGGTGTCGACATCTGCCAGCTCGGCAAAGCGGTACATGCCGCGTCCGTTAACCTTGCTGGCGTCCATGAGGGCGACGCTTTGATGGGCTGCGGCGATCATGGCCGTTTTGGTCTCGGCCATTTGGGGAAAGTCGGTCGTAAAGCCGCAGCGGGGGACAAAAGCGCCGGGGCACATGACGGCAAGGTCGGCGTGGACCATTTGGAGCGCCTGCATGGTAAGTGGACCGTACAGATAGCGATGACCTTTGCGCAGTGCCCCACCCAGCATGACGACATCGACCGAGGGCATGCTCTCGTCGATATAATCGGCGATGGTAATGTCGGCCGTGATGACGGTGATGCCGTCGCGCTGATCAAGGAGCCGGACGAACTCGAGCGCCGTGGTGCCCGAGTCGACGAGCAGCGTGTCGCCATTGCCGACGAGCTCGATGGCGCTTTGCGCGATGGCCTGCTTGGCGGCGACATTGACGTTGATGCGGCGATCCTGGGTGGATACGGTCAGTCGCTTCTGGAGAGACACGGCGCCACCATGCGTGCGGCGCAACTTGCCGGACTCGGCGAGCGCGTCCAGGTCGGCGCGGGCGGTAACGGAGGACACGCCAAAGGTCTGGGCGATTTCTGCCACCTGCACCGAGGCGTTATGCTCGAGCATCTCCATGATGGCGGCACGACGCTCATCGGCGAAGGCTCGGGTTGTCGCATGGGCCATAGCTGCTCCATTCTCGGCTAAATTTGTAGGAATTGTGTTGAGTCTATTTTCGTTCATTTTCTTTTTGAGTAAGAAAACGCCTTTCGATTACTTATCTTTTCTATAAAAGAAAGACGCCGAACGCTCAAAATTCAATATCGAACATGTCCACTCGGCTTAAATTCCTTCCGTTTACTTTTCAAAAACGACTGTATTGACCTGCATGGGCTCAATATCTCGCACGTGCAAAGCTGCTGAATTTCATACAATGAGCGCAGTAAAACGCAAGGTAAAACGCCTTGTGAACAACTACGCCCGATGTCCAGATGCGGGCGAGGGAGAGGAGCAAACGCTCATGGCACTTGTTACCACCGAAAAGATGCTCAAGGACGCTCAGGCCGGCCACTACGCTGTCGGCGCGTTCAACGTCGAGAACCTCGAGTTTGTTATGGCCGTTCTGGCCGCTGCCGAGGAGACCAAGTCCCCCGTCATCATGCAGACCACCCCGGGCACCATCAAGACCGCTGGTCTGGACTACTTCTACGGCATGGTCAAGGCTGCCGCCGAGCGCGCTTCCGTGCCCGTCGCTCTGCACCTCGATCACGGCGATGGCTATGACCGCTGCATGCAGGCTTTCCGCACGGGCTACACCTCTGTCATGATCGACGGCTCGCACGAGTCCTTCGAGGACAACATCGCTCTGACCAAGTCCGTCGCCGACGCTGGCCGCGCCATGGGCGTGCCCGTCGAGGCCGAGCTCGGCAAGGTTGGCGGCAAGGAGGACGACGGTCCCGCGGTTGAGGGCGAGAGCCCCTACACCGATCCGGCCGAGGCCAAGGAGTTCGTCGAGCGCACCGGCTGCACCTCCCTCGCTATTGGCGTTGGCACCAGCCACGGTGTGTACACGAGCGATCCGCACATCGAGCAGTCCGTGGTCAAGGCCATTCGCGACGCCGTCGACGTGCCGCTGGTTCTGCACGGCACCTCTGGTGTGCCCGATGAGCAGGTTGCCGAGGCTGTGAAGAACGGCATCTGCAAGGTTAACTACGCCACCGAGCTGCGTCAGGCCTACACCAAGGGCTTCATGGCCTACATGGCCGAGAACCCCGCCTGCTTCGATCCCAAGAAGCCGGCCAAGGAGGGCATGCGTGAGATCACCGAGCTGGTTAAGATCCGCATGACCAACCTCAACTCTGTGGGCAAAGCAGAGTAACAGCAAGGGTACTCTGATCCCACCGGACGGTTTGGGCGGGTCCCGTACTTAGTTTCCAAAACGTCCTCGCGCATGAAGGCCCCCGTTGTCTCGCTTCTTCGAAGCGTTGACAACGGGGGCCTTCGCGCTGCGGAATGATTTTGGAAACCAAGTACGGGACCCGCCCAAACCGTCCTGCTCAATCGCCCTTGTGGTGTTGGGGCTGAAAGGGTGGGGCGCGGGGGTTACTTGGTTGTTAGGGTTAGCAGGTCGTTGGGGGTTTCGAGGTTGTAGGTGGCATTTGGGATGTCTTGGTGTGATCCCCATGCCGCTCTGGCAAAACTGACCCCTGCCGAAGTTGCGCATTGTTCGTCGTAGACGGTGTCGCCAACGTAGACGACGTTGCCAGGATTCGCGCCCGTACGCCGGAGATATTCGAGCATGGGAGCGGGTGCGGGTTTATGTTCGGTTGTGTCTTCGACAAGGATGATGTGCTCAAAATACTTATCGAAACCAAGGGGTGCAATTTCTTTTGCGTATTCGTCGCGCGCACGTGAGGAGACGATGCCAAGTTTGCAGCCGCTATCGGCGAGTGTTGCGATGACTTCAAGCAAACCTGGAAACACGCTGATGGTGCTTTTAAAGCTGGCGGCAACTTGGCACCAGCGATCCAACGTTGCCTGCGAGTAGATCCCAAGTTTCTCAAGGGCATCCTTGCCGGGTATGCCGAGGGCAAATTCAAGCTCGTGTCGGGGGAGCGTTTTGCCGGTTTCTTCTTGGACAATCTGGTCAAGCGATGACAGCACGCTTTCTTCTGTATCTGCCAATGTCCCATCAACGTCAAACACGATATAGTCAAAGTACTTCATATAGTAGCTCCTATCCATTGTTTGCCTGCAAGTTTGATGCAGTGACAGAAGAAGGGCTAGCGGGATTTCTGCCTGGTACTATCGAGATTCTGCCTCGCTGCTCGATAGCTCGAAGGAGTGCATCCCATTTGTTCTTTAAATACCTGGCCAAGATGGCTTGCTGTCGCAAAGCCGCATTGGCGCGCGACTGTCTGGACCGTTCGCGTGGTGTGTGCCAAAAGTTCGCAAGCACGGTTTACGCGGTATGCGCGCAGATATGCCGCCGGGGTCGTTCCTGCGCAAGCTTCGATAATGCGGTAACACTCTCTTTCGCTTACGCCGGCTGCAGATGCCATCTGGGGCACATCTATAGCGGCTGCATAGTTTGCGCGGATAAAGTCCAGGATTGCCTTGAACTGTACGTCGCGGTTGGTCATCCAAGAGGCGTTGTCGGAGGAAAAGAGCGGTTCGGCCTTGGCGTAAATCTGAATCCAGAGCTCTGACAAGCTATTCCGAAGCGCCATCTCGTTCTGCGGCCGTTGAAGGTCGTGGCTAAAGGAGCTCTTCAGCAAATCGATAAAGGGCATATCGTCGGGGTTGGTGGGCGACCATTTGAGCACATCGACGCCTCGACATTGAAGCAATGGGTTGATGTAGCGCTTTTGGAGACGTCCCGTGGGATCGCCGAGCATCGACGGCTGAAAGATATGCAACATTTGAATGGCTGGTGCCGAATTGGGTGATTGCAGCGTGCTGTGCAAAACGCCGCCGTTGATAAAGCCGGCGGACCCTTCCTCAAAGCGTACGTGCTCATGAGCCGCGCGCGTTCGATAGTCAATCGCTCCCTGCTCCATGTAGAAAAGCTCAACTTCGGAATGCCAGTGCCAGGGGACGGAATTGCCCGGATAGCGAGCGAATTCTGCGCGTTCGGCAATATAGGGCCAGTCTTCGGCGGTCTCGGGAAACGCTTCCTCGCGTCCTCCGCGGTGCAATTCTATGTGATCCATGTTTCGCATGGCATCAGTATAAAGCGCGATGGGCTTAGATTGCTCTTGCCTGTTCGGGGAACGCCTTGTCTAGGGATGCTTGGAGCCTTTCGAACGATGCTCGCAAGTTGTGGCTCTGGTCGGTTGAGCGTTTGGCTTTTGTGGTGGGGGAGTCGAGGAGGCCGTCTCTCCGTGTCGGGGGGAAGGAGAAAAGGTCTGCATGATTTAGGGATGGCTGCTGTGCTGCGTCGTTGGAAGAATGCATGCTTATGCGGTCTCCTCGATGTCCACCAAAAGATTGCGCACGGGGTGTGCTGCTAGGTCCCGTGCGCTGGCAGTATTATGCCGCGGTTGCTGCAAAGAAGCGCTAAAGAAAGGCTTAACCTGGTTTGGTGTTACGATGAAACCGCAGGTCAAGGCTATTGAGTAACACTCTTGAAAGGTTTTGAGCTTAAGGGCTTTCTAAGGTTTGTGGCGCGGATGTGGCTCGCCTGTGTGGGGCGTGTGGACGGCTCGTTCCTAGCGCTGCGGTGCAGCGGCACGTACTTGTTCGATGACCTTTTCCATCGTGGCGTCGATGCGGTCCTTTTTGAGTTCGCATTCCCAGATGGTTATGGGCGTCCAGCCCATTTGAGTGAGTGCTGCCACGGCAGCGCGGTCGCGCTCGACGTTGCGACGGAACTTTGCCTCCCAAAACTCAACGTTGCGCTTGGGCTGGCTGGGGTTGCACTTGGGGCAGCGGTGCCAAAAGCAGCCGTTGACGAAGATGGCGATTTTGCGCCCGGGGAAGGCGATGTCGGGCTTTCCGGGCACCTTCCATTCCAGACGGTATCCCGTAAGGCCTGCGGCGCGCAGGCGCTGGCGAACGAGCAGCTCGGGCTTGGTGTTGGCGCGCTTGTTGCCCTTCATGGACTTTTTTATAGCGGCGCGACGGCGCACGAGTTCACGTTCGTCGGCGGAAAGGTCCGAGGTGTCGATGCCGTCCAGCAGGCCAGGCTTGGGACGCTTTTTGCTGCGGCGCTTCGGTGCGCGCTTGGGTTTGGTGGCGGGCTCGTCGGTCGTGGTGGCCTCGGCGTCGTTGGCAGTGCTGCTGGCCTCGAGTCGATCTTCCTTCAGCTCAATCAGCGCATCGATAAGCCCCTTGTCGGCGGGCATCCACTCGACGGTGGCAAGCGAGGTGCGCGGAATCCAGCGGATATCGAGCTGACGGTCGTGCTTCTGAGGCTCATCGGATTCATCGGCGAGCGAGCAGTAGTAACACTCCATCGAGAGATGAAAATCGGGGTAGTCATACTCAACGGTATAGAAATCGCGCAGGTTGGTGACTTTTACCTGCAGCTCTTCCATGAGCTCGCGGCGTACGGCGTCTTCGGGCGTCTCGCCGCGCATGAGCTTGCCACCTGGGAACTCCCAAAGTCCCTGCATGTCGCCATAGCCGCGCTGTACGGCCAGTAGCTCGTCGGATCCTTCCTTGCGAATGATCCCAGCGGCAACATGAACAGTCTTCAACAGGAGTCCTCTCTCAACATCAACACGTGACAGGCTAGCTACCCGCACCTTACACAACGGTAAGGCAAGCGTAAGCCATATCGATGGTAGCCGACTCGGCTTCTTGCGACTATAGATGCCGTAGACTAATCGCAAGAAAGGACTCGGTATGCAAACCACGCACATGGCGACCCCGGTATTGGAGGTCGCGCATCTCGAAAAGGTATATGGAGCGCTGGGCAACGTGACCCGTGCGCTCAACGATGTCAGCTTTACCGTCAACCGCGGTGAATTCGTTGGCATCATGGGCGCTTCGGGCTCGGGCAAGTCGACGTTGCTCAACTGCGTGTCGACCATCGATAGCGCCACGAGCGGCACCATCCGCATCAACGGCCAGGACGTAACACGCATGAAGCAGGCTAAGCTTTCGCAGTTCCGCCGCGAGGAGCTCGGCTTTATCTTCCAGGACTCCAACCTGCTCGACACGCTCACGGCACGCGAGAACATCGCCCTGCCGCTCACCATCGCCCGCACAAACTCGGCAGAGATCTCGACCCGCGTGCAGGATGTGGCAGCGCGCCTGTCCATCAGTCAGGTGCTCGACAAGTATCCCTACCAGATGTCCGGCGGTCAGCAGCAGCGCGTTGCCGCGGCTCGCGCGCTCGTCACCGACCCCACCATGATCATGGCCGACGAGCCCACCGGCGCCCTCGATTCCAAGAGCGCCCGCCTGCTGCTCGAGAGCCTGGAGGCCCTGAATCGCCGTCTGCGCGCCACGGTGCTCATGGTCACACACGACAGCTTTGCCGCCAGCTACACGAGCCGTGTGCTGTTTATCCGCGACGGCAAGATCTTCACCGAGCTGCGCCGCGGCGACACCGACCGCCGAGAGTTCTTCGACCGCATTATGGAGGTCGTTGCCATGATGGGCGGTGAGGGCTCCGATGCTCTGTAAACTCGCTTGGGGCAACGTCCGCCGCGCCGGCCGCGACTACCTCGTCTACCTTTTGACGCTCACCCTGGGCGTCACGGTCTTCTATGCCTTTAACACCATCTCGATGCAGGTCGACATCGCCGGAATCGATGAAAAGGGCTTGGCGCAGGTTATGGGCAGCATGCTCGGTGACCTGACGTACTTTTTGGCCGGTGTCATGGCCTTTTTGATGGTGTACGCCAATAACTTCATCATGAAACGCCGCAAGAAGGAGTTTGGCCTGTACCAGGTGCTCGGCATGGGGCGTGGGCGCGTCGCCACGATCATGGCGCTCGAGACCGTGATAGTATCGGTCGTGGCCTTTGTCGCCGGCATTGTGCTGGGTGTGGGACTCTCCCAGCTCATGACGTTCTTTACGGCCTCGCTCTTTAAGACACAGATCGCCAATTTCCACTTCTTTTTCTCAGTGCATGCGTTCAATCTGACCCTTGCTTGCATGCTCGTAATGTTTGTGCTCACGCTACTGCTGAACCTTCGCGCCGTGCGTCGTACCAAACTCATCGAGCTTATGGGTGCCGAGCGTCGCAACGAGAGCATCAAGACACGCAACCCCTGGATCGCGATTGCCATCTTTGCCGTGGGCGTGGTGCTTGTGGGCGTGGCCTATTACCGTCTGCTACATGATGGGTTCCCGCTAACCGCGACGGACAGCAAGCTGCAAGAGGCCATGACCCAGTTTGGTATTACGACCGCTATGGTTACCGTGGGCACCTTTGCCCTGTTCTGGGGACTCTCGGGCATGCTCATCAAGCTGCTGCAGAGCCTGCGCGGCGTGTATTGGCGCGGCCTCAACATGTTTACCGTGCGCCAGCTTGCGGCCAAGGTCAACACGGTGTGCTTTTCGATGGGCGTCATCGCGATGCTCCTGTTTTTGGCCATCACCTCGGTGACGTGCGGTATGTCGATTGCCAACGTGATGAACGAAAACCTGGAGCGCTATAATCCGGCCGACATGTCGCAGACGTATATCTATTACACGCCCGATACGCTCGACTTCTACAAAGAGTCTTTCAATCCGTCTGAGGCCGATCGAATGGTGCTGGCCGATAGTACGGTCGATTTGTACTCCGCATGGCACGGCGATCGTATCGATCACGATAACGTTGCAGACGGTATTAAGGGCAAGTCGGCGGACAACAACGACGAGACCGGCAAGAAGGTCAATATCGCCGATGTTGCAGGCGAGCATGTGCAGATCGATTCGTATCTGAGTTACCCGCTTGGCGGCTCGAATCCTTCGGTGACTCCAAGTGAGATGTGCAAGACCATGGGCGAAAAGCTTCCCAAGGCGTTCGGGGGTAGCAATGCCGATGCGATGGGTCTGTTTGTGACGCCGGCGAGCCAGTACAACAAACTGCGTCAGATGATGGGCGAGGAGCCGGTGCATATCGGTCACGACCAGTATCTGCTCACGTGTGATATGGGCGGCGAGCTGGTCGACATGTACACCAAGTATATGGCTGGCGGCCATGCCCTTACCTTGGGCGGGCATGAGCTCAAGCCCGCAACCGATAAGTCGGACGAAGATACGGCGGCCATCGCCAACTCGTCGATGGGCAGTAATCCGGGTACCGTCGTCGTTGCCGACGAGCTGTTGTCCCAACTTAATCTGCAGCCGTATTCCAGTAGCCTGCTCGTTAACTACAAACAGGGGATGGATACAACCGAGGCAGACGAGAGCATTAAATACACTGTGCTCGACAATCTGCTCGTTGACGGCAAGGAGTCGGGGTCGTGGGGAACCTTCATCACACGCTCCGAGATGTACACGCAGGCAGCGCAAATGAACGGTCTTATTAGCTACCTAGCCATCTACATCGGCTTTGTATTGGTCGTTGCATGCGCGGCGATACTGTCGATCCAGCAGCTCTCCAATGTGGCCGACGGCAGCCGCAGCTATCGTGTGCTGGCACAGATCGGCTGCGACGACCGCCAGATTCGCCATTCGGTGATGGCGCAGCAAGCGGTATTCTTCCTGTTCCCGCTGGCAGTGGGCCTGGCGCACTCCTTTGTGGCACTTAAGGTGATCATCGAGCTGGTGAGCATTTTCGGAAATATGAGCATCGGCGGCACCGTGGGCCTCACCTGTGCAATCTTCCTGGCAGCATACGGTGGCTACTTCCTGGTGACCTACCTCATGAGCGCCGGCATGGTACAAGCTGCCATCGCTACCCGCTACAGCGAGTAACAAGCGGGCAAGACGGTCGCAAAACCAGAGGCGTATGACCGCCGCGAAGGGACCAGGGGCCCTTTCGCGGCGGTTTTTGCCTATCTGGTGCGTCTCAGATACAAGTGAGTAGACTTTTTTGAACTTACCGAGCACATCGCGACAAATGCTCAATAAAGCCGCAGGTCAGAGCTGTGACGTTTTGGGGCGTGCTTGGCCTCCTGCAAAAAGCCTACTCACTTGGTTTTTCTGCTACAAGACCGCCGCGAGGGAAAAAACAGCTCTCTCGTGGTGGCTGGCGTTTGCCAAGATAAAACCTACCAAAATAAACCTGTCCCTTTTTGGCAGGTTATCGCTTCCAAAAGTGGAGGATGAGCGTCGTGCGGTTTTGCTGTTCGGTTTTGACCAGGATGTTGTGGATGTGGGTCTTGACGGTGCCCACGGCAAGGAATAGCTCGTCAGCGATCTCTTGGTTCGATTTGCCCAGTACGACCAGACGCATAACTTCGGTCTCACGGTTGGAGAGCTTGTAGGCGTTGCGATAGAAGGGCATCTGCTCTTCGATGTGTCGATCAAGATCGCTGACGTTCTTTTCCTCGGGCGCCTCCTGCATGCGGATTGAAAGCACGTGGTAGGAGTAGATGATCAGCAGAATCGCAAAGTAGCAGGCAAAGACGTTTTCGCTAAAGTTGCGCTCGGACAGATATAGTTGCAGCCAAGAGGGCGCCAGACTCATGGGGACAATCAGAATGTTGTAGAAATCCTCGGCAACGATGCAACCGACCAGAATAGCGCCGATAATCAGGTGCTTTCGTTGGTTGTTAACGCGTGCCTTCAGCTCGACTTGCGTGCTCTTGCGTGCCGTCCAAAAGATATATAGCCCCACGAAAACAAGGAATACCTGACGCATCGTGTAGTAGAGCCATTGATGAATGGGGCCGTAGGGGACAGCGACGATAATCAGCAGCTCGCTCAGCAAGAACGTTGCGACGGGAATGACAAACTGCTTTTTTGAATGCTTGTCGAGCAAATCCATGGCAATGAGCCAAATAAAAGCCTGTGAAGCGGTCGCCACAAGGGTCCGCATTACAGGCATGGTAATTGAGTAATAGTCGCTGGCCGGAAAACTCTGGTTTTGCAGCGTGTATTCAAAAAAGAAGATTTCGGTCATCTCGATGGCATAGCAAATAAAAACGCCGCTGCCATAGATAAAGAAGCGTCGACGAGACGAGGCATAGGCGGCAAGCGAGAGCACCGCCGTCACAATACAGATCACGAGTATCGCTAGGGTATAGAAGAACATCAGGGTGTTCATCTGTCACCGTCCCATCTCATTTATTCTATGGCCGAGCTCTGTATACCTTGTGGGATATAGACGTCTCAACCCTTCGTTTCATTGCGGATTAGGCGCCGAGATACAGCATAGCCGTATACCGTTCGCGGTTCTAGATGGTAAACCCCCTGTAAACTCTTGACCTGCGGGTTTATATTGGTTTAGAGGGGGTGTAACTCCATGAACGGTCTTTAATCCCGAATAAACTAGGTAAAAATTGCATACGGGTGAATGATGGTCTTGTCAACACGAGGCGTGATGTTCGAGCGCCTCATAGTAATAGTCGGCAAGACCGGCGGAAAGGAAATCGACATGGCACTGCCTAAGGATTTCATCGACACCAACGACTTCACCAAAGAGCAGATCCTGGCTATCGAGGATCTTGGTCTGGCAATGAAGAAGGCCATCAAGGTTGACGGTTATTATCCGCACCTGCTCCGCAACAAGAGCCTTGGCATGATCTTCCAGCAGGTCTCCACCCGCACTCGTCTTTCCTTCGAGACCGCTATGACCGACCTCGGCGGCCATGCTCAGTTCTATGGCCCTGGCACCATCCAGCTCGGCGGTCACGAGTCCCTGGGCGACACCGCTCGCGTTATGGGCTCGCTGCTCGACATCATGATGGCTCGCGTTGACCGTCACAAGGACGTCGTCGGCCTCGCCGAGGGCTCCGCTGTGCCCGTCATCAACGGCATGTCCGAGTTCAACCATCCCACGCAGGAGATGGGCGACCTCATGACCATGCTCGAGAACCTCCCCGAGGGCAAGAAGATCGAGGACTGCACCCTGGCCTTCATCGGCGACGCCACCCAGGTCTGCGTCTCCCTCATGTTCATCGCCTCCAAGGTCGGCATGAAGTTTGTCCAGTTTGGACCTAAGGGCCACCAGATCCCCGACGGCGGCCTGCACGTTGGCACCGTCGAGGAGCGCGCCGAGTTCGGCAAGCAGATGATGGCCATCGCCGAGGAGAACTGCAAGGTCTCCGGCGGCTCTGTCGTCATCTCCGACGACATCGAGTGCATCAAGGGCGCCGACTTCATCTACACCGACGTGTGGTATGGCCTGTACGACGAGGAGGTCTCGGGCGAGAACTACATGGACGTGTTCTATCCCAAGTATCAGGTCACCATGGACATGATGAACTTTGCCGGCCCCAACTCCAAGTTCATGCACTGCCTGCCGGCCACCCGCAACGAGGAGGTCGTCGACGAAGTCATGGACGATCCCGAGCGCTCCCTGTGCTGGGTCGAGGCCGAGAACCGCAAGCACTCCATCCGTGCTCTCCTTGCCGCCCTGGGCAAGCGCACCCCGCTCAACGACGAGGGTGTCGAGTACTCCGCCAAGGCTGAGCTCCACGCCGCTCTCGAGGCTCTCGAGCAGCTCTAAGCCTCAAGGCTTCTAAAAGCACGTTTGCGGGCGGCGGATGCTCGTCTCCTGTCGCCCGCTCACCGAGGCCCAAGCAATTGCCTTAATACCTTAGGGCCTCGGATCTGTCCAAGACTGAGCGAAGGAGCTCATCATGAGCGACGGAAAGAAAAAGCTTTCCTTCTTGACGGTCATTTCGACCATCATCTGCGTCGTCTTCGTTTGCGAGGCCGCCGCTCCTGCTGCTGCCATTGGCAACCAGCAGTTCTTCTGGTGGATCTTCCTGATCCTGACCTTCCTGCTTCCCTACGGCATGGTTGTCGCCGAGCTCGGTACCACCTATGACGGCGAGGGCGGCATTTACGACTGGGTACGCGATGGCCTGGGCGACAAATGGGGCGCCCGCATCTCGTACTACTACTGGGTCAACTACCCGCTGTGGATCGCCTCGCTGGCTACCATGTTCCCCGACATTTTGGGCATGGTCTTTGGCGTCGAGTTCAACTTGATCGCCAAGATGGGTATCGATCTTGCCTTTGTGTGGATCGTCTACCTCATGGGCCGCTCCAAGGCGGCCGACTCCGAGTGGGTCCTTAACGGTGGCGCCATCATCAAGGTCGCCGTTGCCGTTATCGTTGGCGCTTTGGGCATTTGGTATGCCATGGAGAACGGTTTTGCGAACGACATGTCCGCTGCCACCTTCCTGCCCGAGCTCACCAACACCAACGCTCTCGGCTACCTGTCGATCATCATCTTTAACTTCATGGGCTTCGAGGTCATCTGCACCATGACCGACGACATGGCCGATCCCGCTCGCGATATCCCCAAGGCTATCATCGTCGGTGGCCTGTCCATCGCCGTGATCTACCTGTTCGCTGGCTTTGGCATCGGCGCCGCCGTGCCGGCCGACTCCATCGATCCCGACTACGGCATGATCGTCGCAGTCCAGACCATGGTGGGCGACTCCATGATCTTTAAGGTCATCTGCATCGCCTTCCTGATCACCCTGTTCGCCAATATGGCCGCTTGGTCCTTCGGCGTTAACTCCGTTGCTCGCTACGCTGCCGAGCACGGCAACATGCCCAAGGTCTTCGCCTCGATGATCTCGGATGACGACATGCCCAACGGCGCCAACCTGGTCAACGCTGTCGTTGCCTCCCTGGTGCTGTGCCTGCAGCTCGTTCCCATCGACGCCATCTCCAACGGTGTCTTCTGGATGCTCTTTGGCACCTCTGTCGTCTTCCTGCTGTTGACCTACATCCCGATGTTCCCGGCGTTCCTCAACCTTCGTAAGAACGACCCCAACCGTGAGCGCATCTTCACGTTCCCGTTTAAGGGCGCCATGATGAAGGTCATGCTGGCCATCCCCTGCATCGAGCTGGTTCTTGCCATCGTTGCCACGCTGATCCCGTTCTCCGCTGCTGAAATTGGCGACAAGGTCCCGATGATCGTTATCTTCATCGTGCTCGTGCTCATCGGCGAGGTCGTCCGCGTCGTCAGCGCTAAGGGCCGCGAGACCGAGTACAAGGGTCTGACCCCTGAGCTCGCAGCCCAGCGTCTCGCTGAGGAGGCCGCCGAGGCCGAGGAGAACTAGAGCACCCGGTTCTGGGGCTCCAACCCTCCTCGTGTACCAACGCGCGCTTCGTCGGGCTTGTCGCTCCCGACTCCGGGCACTCTAGCCTCTTCGGAGGCGTGTCCAAGCGACAGGTTTGCTAACCATTCCCCCGGGGTGGGTGTGAGCGATAGCTCCGGTAACCACCGCCCACCCCAATCTCTCTTCCGTATCCTTCGTGCGTTTTGTCTCCGCGCACTTGGTTACGTCGTCGCTTGCCGGTGCGATTCCGTGAAAACCGGCACCGGGCGCCCCGACCTTTGCCGGGGAACGGGCGCCTACCATCTCTTGGTTTTAGGCTGCGGGTAACCCGCCCGCAGCAAGCGATCGTTCGATTTGGAGGAAATCTTATGCGTACGATCACCGAGTCCGAGTCCACCCCCAAGGCCGACGGCTTCTTCATGCCCGCCGAGTTCGCCCCGCAGGATCGCGTGTGGATGGGCTGGCCCCACCGCACCGACACCTGGGCCCACGGCGCCAAGCCGGCCCAGAAGCAGTATGCCGCCATCGCCCGCGCCATCTCCGAGTTCACCCCGGTCTATATGTGCGCCAACCAGGTCGACTACGCCAACTGCAAGGCCGTCTTCGAGAACGACGAGAACGTCACCGTCATCGAGATGACCACCGACGACGCCTGGTTCCGCGACACTGCCGCCACCTACGTCATCAACGGCAAGGGCGAGAAGCGCGCCAACCACTGGCACTTCAACGCCTACGGCGGCCTCGTCGACGGCCTGTACTTCCCGTGGGACAAGGACGAGCAGATCGCCCTCAAGATGGCTGAGCTCTCCGGCTGCCGCCGCTATCGTCCCGACGACATGATCCTCGAGGGCGGCTCCATCACCGTCGACGGCGAGGGCACCCTTGTCGTGACCGACCAGTGCCTGCTTTCCCCGGGCCGCACCTGCTCTGCGGTTCTGGAGGAGGAAGAGGATCCCGAGTCCATCTGGCCCAAGTACCGCAAGAAGTTTGAGCCCTGGAGCGAGGAGCTTCGCGCCTACATGGACGAGCACCTCAAGGATTACCTGGGTGTCGAGAAGGTCATCTGGGTCAAGGAGGGCATCGACCCCGAGGAGACCAACGGCCACATCGACGACGTCGCCACGTTCATCGCGCCGGGCGTCATGGCCTGCATTTGGACCGACGATCCCGAGTATCCGTTCTACGAGCAGTGCCACGCTGCCTACGAGACCCTCTCCAACGCCGTCGACGCCAAGGGCCGCAAGATGAAGGTCTACAAGCTCTGCATGCCCGTGAACCCGCTGTTCATGGACCAGGCTTCCTGCGACACCATCGACGCCGACGAGAACGCCGAGCCGCGCGTCCCCGACGAGCCGCTGATCGCCTCCTACATGAACTACCTCGTGACCAACCACGGCGTTATCGTCCCGCAGTACGGCGACGAGAACGACCAGCTGGCCGTCGACACGCTCCAGAAGATCTACGACGAGGTCTGGGGCGAGGGCGTCTACAAGTGCGTCGGCGTTCAGTCCGAGCAGGTCGTCTTCGGTGGCGGCAACATCCACTGCATTACTCAGCAGGAGCCGTCCGCGTAATTGTCTGTCTTCCCGAGGCACGGCACCTTGCCCTTCAATCGTCGGGCATGACCCTTAAGGTCTATGCCCTCCTCTTTCAGGGCAATCTGCCGCACCTCAGAAACCCAGCCGATCAATCGGACAGTCGGTGAATCGCACCGTGACCATCTCGGGGCATTGATGGTCGGTTTATTCGATGTCTTGGTCGGCTGGGTTTTTCTTTGGGCACTCCGTTGCCTCCACTTCGGAGTGCCCGCCTCTTTGATTGAGTACGCGTCTGATCTGGGATTTATTGCGGGTTAGGCCAATTGTTCGCTTGAATATCCCAGGTCAGACGCGTCTTCAATTGCCAAAAGATTCCGGTCGCAATCGCGGCCGTTTTGATCGGAGTATCTATGTACCAGCGTATCGTTATCTACACGCGCCTGTTCCGCGAGCGTTGGTCCAACAATTGCATCCTCTCTTCTCTTTGGGATGGCACCTGCACCGGTGACGCGGCCTGCAACCCTACCTTGGGCTGCGCCTTCGGTACAGATGCCATCCTTTTTGCTGTAGGGGAAGCGTGCCATGGCAGGTAAAAAGTTCTCCCTGTTCGAGGTCATCCTCTCGGTTATCTGCGTTGTCTTTACCATCGAGGCGGCTGCTCCGGCATCTGCCATGGGTAACGTGCAGTTCTTCTGGTGGATCTTCCTTATCATTACGTTTTTGCTTCCCTATGGCCTGGTGGTGGCCGAGCTCGGTACGGCGTTCGATTCCGAGGGCGGCCTGTACGACTGGGTTCGCCTGGGCTTGGGAGACCGTTGGTGTGCACGCTGCTCCTGGTGCTATTGGGTCAACTTTCCACTGTGGGTGGCAAGTATCGCCTGCATGTTCCCCAGTGTCATCAATGCGGTATGGGGCATCGAATTTTCGCTTGGGGTCCGAATTGCCATCGAGCTTGCCTTTGTGTGGGGCGTCACGGTCATGGCAATGCAGCCGGTGGCCGAGGCCGATTGGGTCATGGATGGCGGCGCCGTCATCAAGGTGCTCATTACCGCCGTGGTGGGAATCATCGGCATCTGGTTTGCCTGCAACAACGGCTTTGCCAACGATATGTCGTTTAAGACATTTGTCCCCGATCTGGGAGACACTAACTCACTGACGTATCTTTCAATCATCCTATTCAACTTTATGGGCTTTGAGGTGGTCGCGACCTTTGCCAGCACGATGAAGAACCCATCGCGCGATATCCCCAAGGCGGTTATCGCCGGTGGCGTTGCCATCGCGGCGATCTACATTATCTGTGGCATCGGTATTGGAGCCGCGGTTCCCACCGAGCAGCTTTCACTCGATTCGGGCATTGTGGACGCGGTTGCCGCCATGGTGGGGCGCGCTCACCCGCTGACGATGGTCGTGGGCGTGGCCTTTCTGGTAACGCTGTTTGCCAACATGATCTGTTGGAGCTTTGGCGTCAACAACGTGGCGAGCTATGCCGCGCGCCATGGCAACATGCCGCGTCCCTTTGCGCTGGTGTCCAAGAAGACCGGCATGCCCAACGGCTCGGCACTCATTAACGGTTGTTTTGCCAGCTTGGTGCTGCTACTTCAGATTCCGCTGGGTGAAGGTTCCGACGTCTTTTGGGTCTTCTTCTCGATGAACGTCGTCTTTCTGCTCATGAGCTATATCCCGATGTTCCCGGCGTTTTGGCGCCTGCGTAAATACGACGACCGCCCGCGTGTGTTTCGCGCGCCCTTCGAGGGCAAGGTGCTTGCGGTAGCGCTTGCGGTGCCGGTGGTAGAACTCGTGCTTTCGATTGTTGCGACAATCGTGCCGCTTAACAGCTCGCCCGCCGAGATGTCAAAGTTGCCGATCCTCATGGGTGTGGTGATCGGCGTGTTGCTGGGCGAGGTTTCGCGCCTCATATCGCGCCGCGGCCGCAGCATCGACAATCCCGGCGTTGGCGCAAGGGGGACAGGTCGCTTTGCACCAAAACAGTAGCGCCGCGAGTTGTGCGGTGCTAGATGCATCTTGGATTACTGCTCACGCTGCTCGGGATCAGATGCGAGCTTGGGTGCAAAGTAGGGGACGTGGCCCAGGTAGGGGCAGCTGTCCGAACGCGCCTCAACGGCGCAGGGGACATTGTCGTAGGTCATGGAAGAACCGAGTCGGGTGATGGCCTTGGCGGCGGGCGCGACGAGCATCTTGAGCGGATCGATCGGTGTCATGGCATCTCCTTTCATCGGTGAGACACAGCTTGTTTATCTAAACGATACAGTACGTTTAATCGGTGAGTCTAATCTTGCGGCAAAGAATCTGTCAACATCCTCACAGCATCTAGACAGGGGAGGCGGGCATGAGTTTCGCGTTCTATATCTACACCACGATTATCATGGGTGTGGCTCTGGTGACCAGTGCCGTGGCATTGGTGGTTTGGCTCATGACGCGCCGTCGCGACAGCCTCGTGGCCGCGGCGGGTTTTTTGCTCTATATGCTCGATATGTCGGTCATCTTTTTTGACGAGTACAATCGGCTCAAATACGACTACGCCGTTACCTTTAGCGAGCCGCTGCAGCACCCCTTGCTGCGCTGCGTGCTTGGTATTGCCATCTATGCCTGCGTGGTGCTATGGATGTTTGCGCGCTTGCGCAAAAGACCGACGTCGCGCATGCTCGGACTCGCTATCGTGCCGTTTTCAATCTTGCAATTGCTGCTGGTGCCTCGCAGCGGCGCTGCCGGAGAGGTGCAGCAGTATCTCTTTTGGCTCACGCGTGACCTGGGTAATGTAGGATGTCTTGCCTATGCCGCCTGGCATTACCGGTACAGAGCAACGCGTGTTGAGAAACTCGACCTCGACCGCTCAAAGCTCTTTTGGAAGGTGGCCTTCGTTCTTGTGTTTTGCGTGATCGCCGAGGACACCTACATGATCTTGTTCTGCCGCCCCGACTCCCAAAACCCCGTCATCGGCCTCTTTTTGTGGTATCTGTCCGAGCGCAATATCTCCGAAAACGTGCTGCTCGTGGTATGCGCGGCTCAGCTTTTTTGCCAGTTTAGCCATATCCTGCGTGTGTATGCCCGTCATCCGCGTGCCGATGAGGACGTGGCAGCCGAGAGCGCAAGCTCTGAGGACGATCTCGCATCGCGTGTGGTGATTTATGCCGACGCCCATAAGCTGTCACGGCGCGAGCAGGAGGTGCTCACGCTGGTGCTGAAGGGCAACGACGCCCAAAACATCGCCAGCGAGTTGGTCATCAGCCCTGGCACGGTCAAGGCACACTTGCATCGCATCTACGTTAAAAGCGGCGTCTCCAACCGAGATGACCTTATAGATACCTTTTGGCGTTCCTAGCCTCATTCTTCCTCGCATGCGGGTCTTGCTGTGTGGGCGGCCACACCGTTGGGCGTAATGAAGCGGTAATAATCTCAGACAATAAACCTGCAGGTAAAGCGTGTAAACCTGCTTAAACTGACCGTTTGCGGTCCCTGGCCTTGGCACGGGTTTGCCCCTGTGTATCAATGGGTGTAGCGCGAAGCCGCGGACGTGGGACAGACGTCCGAGCACGGCTTGTGGGCACGCGCCGATGCGGGAGCGCTACGCTCCCAACCGAGTGCCCATGCGGGCGGTGCGTCCGCGTTACAACCAAAGATGCCTGAGGAGGCTCGCATGGACAAGGCTGATGTAGTTATCAAGAGCGACGCCGTCTTTACCGGCGATGGGCTCGAGCCGTTTAAGGGCGGCGTTGCCGTGCGGGGCGATAAAATCGTTGCCTGCGGTGACGATGCTCACCTGGCACCGTTTATCGGTCCCGATACCGAGGTGCGCGACTTTGGCGACCAGCTCGTCATGCCCGGCCTGATCGACTCGCACACGCATTTTGCCCAGGGCGCGTTTATGACCGACCCCGATTTTGCCGTCAACCTCATCGACTGCACCAGTTTTGAGATGGCGATGGAACGTGTCGTGGCGTTTGCGGCCGACCATCCCGATAACGAGTGGATTCTGGGCTGCCAGATTATCCAGTTCCAGTGGGATGTCCCCGAGATGCCCACGGCCGCGATGATCGATGAGTACATCTCCGACCGCCCGGTATTTCTGCAGCAGGTTGACTTGCATACCTTTAGTGCCAATACCTGCGCCATCAACAAGGTGGGAGTAACTTCGCAGACGCCCGATCCCGCAGGCGGCAAGATCCTTAAGGATGCCGACGGCAATCTGACGGGCGTGTTTTCCAACAACGCCGGCGCCTTCTTTATGGACGAGGTCTACGACCCAGCGCCCGAGGTTGTTGACGCGTCGTTTGCAAAAACCGCCCGGCGCGCCAATGCCCTGGGAATCACTACGGTCGGCATGGTCAATCCTACGTTTGTGAGCATGGAAAACCCGTATGCGGTGTTGGCAGGTCTTAATGCCAAGGGCGACTTGCCGCTGCGCGTGTTCCTGTACACCGACCTGTTCGAAAACGAGTCCTTGACGCTCGAGCAGATCAAGGAGAAATACGCCTTCCCGGGTACGCAGGTGGAGTGGCACGGCTTTAAGCAGTTCCTTGATGGTGTGTGCTCCGACCATACCGCCTGGATGCTTGAACCCTATAGCAACGCACCCGACACCTGTGGTGAGCCCGCGGAGGAGCCGGAGCGCATCCGTGCTGCCATCCTGAGGGCGCAGGAATGGGGCGTTGACACGCGCATCCATGCAATCGGCGATCGCTCGGTGCGTTTTGTGCTCGATTGCTTTGAGGAGGGCGAGCGCTTGCATGGCAAGCGGGATTGTCGCCACTCCATGGAGCACAACGAGACGGTTCAACCCGAGGATATGCCGCGTTATGCCGAGCTCGGCGTCTGCCCCGGCATGCAGCCGTGGCACATGCTGCTCGATATGGCTGACCTTGCCAAGGACGAAGCCGTGGGTCCCGAGCGTGCCGCGCTTTCGTGGCCCCTGCATAGCCTGCTTGCCAGCGGAGCCGTGGTGCACCTGGGCAGTGACTTCCCCGTTGTGGGCTTGGAGCCCATGGAGGAGGTGTACGGCGCGGTCTTCCGCATGCTCGAGGACGGTTCCAACCCTGAGGGCTGGTTCCCCCAGGAGCGCATTACCATGGCCGAGGCTCTGCGCGCCTACACCTATGGCAGCGCCTACGCCATGCATGCCGAGGACCGCATCGGCACGCTCGCGTGCGGCAAACAGGCAGATATCTGCGTGCTCGACCGCAATCTCTTTGATTGCGAGCCGGCCGAGGTGCTCGAGGCTACCGCAGCCCTCACGATGATCGCCGGCAAGGTGGTCTTTGAGGCATAGCGCCATCGTTTGATTGGGCGGCTTGGTGCCAGTTGTCAGCCGCCTGACATCCATTCAGCACTACTCTCTCAAGGAAAGGGGAGAACAATGGCAGAAGAAGTAACCGCTGCCGTGGAGGAGGAGCGCGAGCTCGCCTCCCAACCGATTCCCGGTCTGGTGCGTAAGTACACCATCGTCACCGGCCAGGGCATGCTCGCCCAGATCATCATGGTGGTCCTTGAGGGCCTCGTGATGGGTTGGGGCCTAGGTGCCCACGGCCTGGCATGTGTCTCGATCATTATGTCGGTCGAGTACATCAACCTGGCCTTTGGCAACCTGTTTGGCACCGGCGTGCCCGCCGTGGTGGGCAACCTTTTGGGTGCCGGCGACATCAAGGGCGCAAGCAAGGCTTTTAGCCAGGGCTTTTGGCTCACCACGATCGTGAGTGTGCTGCTTGCTGTGGTGATGGCAGTGTTTACCGAGCCCATCTGCACATTCTTTGGCGCCACGCCCGACATCATGGCCGATACCGTTGCCGGCGTGCGCACCTTCGCCGTGCTGCTGCCGCTCACGGTCATTGGCCAGATGATCACCGCTGTGATGCGTGTGGACGAGAAGGTTCAGATCCAGGCCAACCTCATGACCGTTTCGGCCATCGTCGCCATCTGTTGGCTCGCGCTTTCCACGTTTGTGCTCAAGTTTGGCGTTATGGGCGCCGGCGTGTACTACGGGCTTTCCATCGGTATCTGGGCCATCGGTATCTTCTGGTTCATCGGGGGCAAAAAGTCCCAGCTCCAGATTAGCCTGGCCGACCTTAAGCTCGACCTCGCCATCTGCGGCCAGATCTTCAAGATCGGCTTCCCGTTCTTCCTGGTCCAGGGTGCGACCTTTATCTTTAATACCGTTGCCAACTCGCTTTTGGGTTCGCTCGGCGGCGACATGGGCTCGCTCTACATCGCAGCCTTTGGCGTGATCAACGGCTACATCCTCTACATTACCATGATGGTTGCCCAGTGCTTCTCCTACGGTCTGCAGCCCATCGCTGCCTTCAACGCCGGCGCAAAGGCTTGGGCACGCCTTAAGGAGACGCTCTCCTGCACGCTTAAGTACCAGGTTGTGACGCTGGCGCTGGTCACCGTCGCGCTCTGGCTTGCCGCCACCCCGGTGTGCGCCTTCTTTGCCGGCAGCGATCCTGCGCTCGTTGAGGTTGCCGCCAACGCCACGCGTACTGTCATCCTGGCTGTTGCCCTGGGCTATCTTGCCATGACCATGTCGATGTATTTCCAGGCGGTCGAGAAGGTGGGTGTCGCCACGTTTACGGGCCTGCTTCGCTATGTGATCTGCTCGGTGCCGCTTATGTACCTCCTCGGCAACATGATGGGTGTCGAGGGCGTGTGGATCGCCCTGGTGGTGGCCGATGCCATTACTGGCATCATCTCCATTGCGCTCGCCGCGCACGAGTCCAAGCGCCTTGCCACGCTCTAGGCTCGGACATGGCTGGCGTACGATAGTCGAACAAGTTAACTCGCCTGCAAGCCACCACAATGGGGACAGTCCCCCATTGTGGTGGCTTTTGTTATTTAGGGTCTGAGATTTCGGCTCTATAAATAATGCTTTTGAACTGGGTTACTATAAGATTATGGTAAACGCTACTATAAGATTATGGAGAATGAAACTATTCGATTATGGTAACAGCGTAATAAGGGGCGTTGATATGGCTGAGTTCATTAACAGGGATTTGCATGAGTTGCTCATTCGCATGGCAGGCTGGTTTCCTGTTGTGTCGTTGACAGGGCCTAGGCAGAGTGGTAAGTCTACGCTGGTTCGGCATGCCTTTCCCGACTATTCCTACGTCACGCTTGAGGACCCTCAAACGAGGCGCGCGGCCTTGGAGGATCCGGTGAGTTTTATCCGCAACCGAAAGGGCGGACTCATCATCGATGAGGCGCAATACGCCCCGGATTTGTTTTCAATGATCCAGGTTGTTTCGGATGAGCGGGGAGACGCCGGTCAATACATCCTTACAGGCTCGCAAAACTTTTTGATGATGAAAAGCATCGGGCAGTCTCTTGCCGGGCGAGTCGGGATCTTAAAATTGCTGCCATTATCGTTTCGAGAAGCGGAGAGGGGCCAGCAGGGGCAGCTGGAAGTGGATTTGTTCGCGCACGAAGGGGGATACCCTCGCCTGCGTTCCGCCGGAATGCCGTCCTCGGTTTATTTTCCCAGCTATATCGATACCTATGTTGAGCGCGATGTTGTGGGCTTGCTTGATGTGCGCAATAAGGCGGAGTTTCATAAGTTTCTGTCCATAATTGCTCAGAGCGTCGGTGCCCTCATCAATATATCCTCGCTTTCTCGAGATACGGGCGTGAGCGTATCGACCATTAAAAGCTGGTTGTCCATTCTGGAGCAGAGCTACCTGACGTTTTCGCTGCAGCCCTATTATGCAAATGCCAAGAAGCGTCTAACTAAAACGCCCAAGCTCTATTTTTACGACACGGGGCTGCTCTGCTACTTGCTCAAAATTGGATCACTGGAGCAACTATTGGAGAGCCCTTATCTGGGGGCCGTTTTCGAAAACCTCATCGTTTCCGAAACGGCGAAGAGCCATCTCAACGTGGGCGAGAATCCCGAGCTGTATTTCTATAGGGACGACAGCAAGCGTGAAATCGATTTGCTCGACTGTACAAACTCAGGGAGTCCCAAGGCTATCGAAATAAAATCATCCAGAACGTATCACGATAAGTACGCCCGCCATCTACAGACTGTATGCGATGAGATCGACATTGCAAAAGATGCGCGCTATGTTGTGGCCCGCGTGGACTCAACGTATGAGTCGAAAGACTGTAGTGTGGTTTCGGCGCGTGATTGGCTTTTACGATAACAAGCTCGGCGTATTAACGGCTGCCGCGAAGGGAACCGGCCCCCTTTTTGCGGCGGTTTTTGCCTATCTGGTGCGTCTTAGATGCAAGTGAGTAGACTTATTTGGATATGCCGAGCACATCGCAACAAATACTCAATAAAACCGCAGGTCAGAGCTGTGGCGTTTTGGGGCGTGCTTGACCTCCTGCAAAAAGCCTGCTCACTTGGTTTTTCTGCTAGAAGACCGCCGCGAGGGAAGGCAGCTCCCTCGCGGCGGCTGACATTTGCCCAGATAAAACCTGCCAAAATAAACCTGTCTACTCTTTGAGCCAGAGCCGACACTAATTCAAATGGCGAAATCAAAGGGCGTTCTCTGCATGGAGGGCGCCCTTTTTTATCGCGGGATGTTTTGCGTGGCAGTCATGAGGC
Source organism: uncultured Collinsella sp. (assembly GCA_902489965.1). GTDB lineage: Bacteria > Actinomycetota > Coriobacteriia > Coriobacteriales > Coriobacteriaceae > Collinsella. The sequence goes on along the minus strand of CABUCA010000003.1, from coordinate 27,378 downwards.
CCAGGCGGTTGCTGACGCCGAGCTTGCGATAGATGGCGTTGACATGCTTCTTGACGGTTGACTCGCTTATGAATAGCTCGTTTGCCATCTGTTTGTTCGTTTTGCCGTCGAGCATGAGCCGCATGACTTCGGCTTCGCGCGGTTGGATATTGTGTTCTGTAATGAAAGCATTTAGCTGGTTTGTGTCTTCTGTCTGGGTGAGTTTAATGCCCCGAGGATAGAGGTTGGCGAGCGCGAGGCTCGCGTGCCGAGCGACTTCGAGCAGGATTGCGAGCTCGGTGTCGGTGAAGTCTCCGGCCGTGCGTTCACGAAACAGGGTGATGCTTCCTAGCGGGCTGTCGTTGTGCGCGAGCGTGGCCGTACAGCCAAAGTAGACGCCCTGCGGTTCCATCCATTTGCGATAGATGGGCGTGGCATCGCGTCGCTCGACGTCGACGAGGTCGAGGTCGCGGTAGACGCCGACCTTATGTAAGTCAAAGCTCCATGTTGTATAGTCCATCGCGGCGTAGCGGTTGTAGTAGTCGCTCAGTGCGCGGTCGTCCATTCCGCTGCTTGCGGGGTGGACGTAGCGTGGGGCATCACTGCCCGCTGCCTCGATCAGGTCGAACATGGCGATCCGATGGGGCACGAGCCCTGTCGTTCCCTCGAGGGTCTCCTTTTGCAGCTTATCGACACCGTGTGATGCGTGGATTGCAAGCGCGAGCTCGTTGAGAGCAGTCCAGGTCGTACTGTCCAACTCAATAGTCTGCTGATTATTGCATGGGGGCATAGGGCATCCTTTCCATTGTGGAACCCAGTATGTCATGTTCTCGGCCTGAATAGAACTTTAGGTCAGCGAATGGTATACCGTCGGTCGCTGAAAGGGGCTCGAGGGACCATTGAGAACATCTCGGTGCGGCCGCATCATGGTCTCGTCAAGCAAAAGCACCGAGATTTAGGAGCTTGAAATGAAGACCATTTACGAGAGCGAGTCTACGCCAAAGAAGGACGGATTCTACATGCCCGGCGAGTACGAAGAGCAGGAGCGCACCTGGATTTTGTGGCCGCATCGCTCGGATGTGTGGCGCTGTGGTGCCAAGCCGGCGCAAAAGGTCTTTACCGAGATTATTAAGACCGTTGCACGTTTTCAGCCCATCACTGTGGGCGTCAACACTGAAGACTTCCCCGCGGTGTGTGAGATCTTCGACGGCGTTGAGAACGTGCGCGTTATCCACATGGAGTACAACGACAGCTGGATTCGCGACCCCGGCCCGGCGTTTCTTGTCAACGACAAGGGGGACGTGGCACTCTCGCACTTCCACTTTAATGCTTACGGCGGTTTCATTGACGGCCTGTATTTCCCGTGGGACAAGGACGCTTCCATTGGCCTGCAGGTGGCACAGCTCGAGCAGGTTAACCGCTATCGTCCCGAGGATTATATCCTCGAGGGTGGCTCGTTTAACTGCGACGGCCAGGGCACCGTGGTGACCACCGAGATGTGCCTGCTCAATGAGGACCGCAACCCCCAGTACACCAAGGAGCAGATCGAGGAGAAGCTTGCCGAGTACCTGGGCATCGAGAAGGTCATTTGGATCAAGGATGGCATCGACCCGTTTGAGACCAACGGGCACGTGGACGACGTCGCATGCTTTAGTGCGCCCGGCGAGGTCTGCTGCATGTGGACCGATGATCCCAACCATAAGTTCTACAAGGAGTGCCAAGAGGCGTATAAGACGCTTTCCGAGACGACGGATGCCCGTGGCCGCAAGCTCAAGATCCACAAGGTGATTATGCCTGCGACCTCGGTATATATGACCGAGGAGGAGGCCAGCACGATTGACCCCGTCGAGGGCGTGCTGCCGCGTACCCCCGAGGATGCTTTCGAGCCGAGCTACCTCAACTTCCTGCCCATCAACGGCGCAGTGCTTGTACCGCAGTTCGGCGATCCCAATGACGCCCAGGCGCTCAAGGATATCCAGGCTGCTTATCCGGACCGTGAAGTCATCGGTATCATGACTCGCGAGGTTATCTACGGCGGCGGCAACATCCACTGCATCACCCAGCAGCAGCCCAAGGCGCGCTGTAAATAGCAGTTCCATGGTGAACAGTGCTTGATTGTCCGCACGCGAAAGTCCGCCGACTTCAATGGTCGGCGGACTTTTTGTGTGGTGGTTTCAGCTGAACGGCGGGCCGTGCGGCTTGGGTGTGCGGGCACACAATCTGGGGAAACCAAACAGATTGGGGCCTTATATGATCGACTCGAAGGGAAACGTGCGACCCGAGGGCATGTTTAACAGGGCGTACCTGGCCCCCGAAGCCCAGCGCGCATACGATACGCTGCTCGAGTGCGTGCTCAACGGGCAGAAGGGTTGCGAGGCTTCGGCGCATGCGGGCATGGATACCATCAAGGCGCTCGTATAGCTTTACGCTTTCGGATGTGACACATAGGACTGCGTGCGCCGCTCCCGGCTATATTGCCCCCGAGGTGCTTCAACTCATGGAGATAGCCGGCATCAGCGATTTCGAGAGCTTGGCAGCGTCCACGAATGCCCCCGTGTTTACGCCACAGACGGATGACTTTGGACTCGCGGTCCATATCTTTAAGATGCTTAACCGCGGAATACACCCATACGCTTCTGGTGAGCTGGACTTGGACATATTTGACCTGGACGACGATGACATTCCGCCTGCACCATTGATAAACAGCTGCGTGTGTAATGGGCACAGCCCGTTTGTGGGGACGTTGGTCGGATACGTTGTCCCAAAGTACGCTCTTGAGCTCGATGATTTTAGCGGCACTATGGGCGAGGCACTCCGTCGATCGCTGTATGGCAGGGCGGAGGAGCGTCTTGACGCACGCACATGGGCGCGCCTGCTCGACCGCTATCTATCCGAGACAGTTGTGTGCAAGCGTGGCCATCTCCACCACTCGTTACAGCACGAATGCCCTTGCTGCCGAGGAGAGCGCGCCTTGTTGACTCGTCTTGGTTGATGGTTTGGGCCGTCTTGTAGAAAGCCCGTGAGGCGACATGCAAGTTAATCCTGCGTGTCGCCTCCGTACATATAGACGATAAATCCGTCGCCGGTGTCCTGGCTGTGATCCTCCAAGATGCGCTTCATGTTGAGGTGCTCGTAGAACTGCCAGTCGGAGTTGCAGTCGCTCATCAGGAAGAATTTGGTGCACCCGGCTTTGGCGAGTTCGGCGCGCGCAAGGTCGATGAGCGCACGGCCGAGCCCCTTGCCCTGCCATTCGGGCACGATGATGATCAGGTTGAGCTGGCCTTGGGCATATTCGTTGCCCGTGGCGGCAAAGCGGTCGGCTGTTGCCTTCTCGCGGCTATCGCCAAAGAGCGAGCCTTCGAGCTTGGCATCGGCGGTCTTTGCCATCTCGGTTGCCTGGACGAACATCTCGTTGTAGCAGGGCTCCCACGTGGGATTGGTGCGTGGTTTGCCGTCTTCGAAGATACCGATGCAGCAAGCGGCGATGATGCGGCCTTCAGCTTCGGCAACGAGCGCGATGGGGGAGCGCTGCAGCTGCATGGCGATGTTAAAGCGCGCACAGAAATCGGCGGCTTCGACGTCGCCTCGGTTGCGCAGCGTGTTGCACCACAGCTGGTTGTAGATGGCGGCGATGCCGGCCAGGTCATCGAGCGTGGCGGCACGCAGAGTTACGTTGTCAAGGCTCATGGGGGCTCCTTCCAAGTTGGGTCAGGCCACCCCTGAGTGTGACATGGACGCAGGACGGCCGCATCGACCATTCGGCAGGCGAGCCTCGAATCCTCGGGGACGGAGGGTCCTAAGAAGGAATGAGGGCGGATTTTCGGACACTTGCTCGATGAGAGTGGATAATCTCCCACTTTTAGCGCTGGTATAGGCCAAAAACGGGAGATTATCCACTCTCATTCTGGGTAGTCGTTGGGGACGTTCTTAAACGACCAGTCATTAAAGAACGTCCCCAATGACTACCCCAAGGAACATCCCAAACTGCCGGCAGAAAAGGAACGTCCCTAACTGCCGCATCCGGAGTAAGACAACGCCGCAGGTAGAGGACGGACAGCGAGCGGGCCGCATTTGAGACAAGGTGACGTGAAACGAAAGGGCGCTGACCTTCTGGTCGCGCCCTTGAAGTTGAACGTCAGATTGTCCAAATGCGGCCCGCGTAACTAAACCCGCTCCGCGATTTCGTGGATGAGGTAGTCGGTCTTTTCCCAGCCCAGGCACGGGTCGGTGATCGACTTGCCAAAGACACCGCCGTCGACCGGCTGGTTGCCGTCCTCCAGGTAGGACTCGATCATAAAGCCCTTGACCAGCTTGGAGATGGACTCGTTGCGGCGGCAGCTGTCGAGTACCTCCTTGCAAATGCGATACTGCTCCAGCGGACGCTTGCCCGAGTTGTCGTGGTTGCAGTCGATGACCGCCGCCGGATTGGCATAGCCGGCGTGCTCGGTATAGCGCTCAGCCAGACGTTCCAGGTGTTCGTAGTGGTAGTTGGGGTAGGTGCGCCCATCGAGACCGATGTAGCCACGCATAACGGCGTGCGCGAGCGGATTGCCGTCGCACTCGACCTCCCAGTTGCGGAAGATGAAGCTCTGGTGCGCCTGGGCGGCGTAAATGGAGTTGAGCATAACGGTGGTAGAGCCGGCAGTGGGATTCTTCATGCCGACGGGTACCGAAATGCCGCTCGACACCAGGCGATGCTCCTGGTTTTCGACCGAGCGTGCGCCCACGGCAACATAGCTCAGCAGGTCAACGAGGTATTGGTAGTTGGACGGATAGAGCATCTCATCGGCGGTAAAGAAGCCGGTCTCCTCGATGACGCGCAGGTGCATGTGGCGGATGGCCTTGACGCCCTCGAGCAGGTCGTCGGGAGCCTCGGGGTTGGGGTTGTGCAGAAGACCCTTGTAGCCGGTGCCCTTGGTGCGCGGCTTATTGGTGTAGACGCGCGGAATGACGATGAGCTTGTCCTTGACCTCCTCGGCGGTCTTGGCCAGTCGGTTCATGTACTCGAGCACCGAATCCTCGCGGTCGGCAGAGCACGGGCCGATGATGAGCACCTTACGTGCGTCCTCGCCGGTAAAGACTTTGGCGACCTCGGCGTCAAATGCCTGCTTTTTGGCGGTAAGCTCGGCAGAAAGCGGCATTTCCTCGCGGATCTCCATGGGGATCGGCAGCCTGCGTTTGAATTCCATGGCCATAGGGGCCTCCTCAATCTATAGAAAGAGCAATAAGCGTATTCTCGAATGCTCGGCATTATCCGCTGTCGCACGCTAAAGTGCAAGCCCTTGCCACCCCGAAACCTGCCAAAAGGGACAGGTTTATTTTGGCAGGTTTTATATGGGGGAACGTCGGCGGATACCGGGAGGGAGTGGCGTCGCGCGGGACACTAAGGCTATTGTCGGTTCCCCAGGAAACACCCCGTGGGCAAAAAATGCCAAATATGAGTACTGTTGCTAACCTACTAACATATCCGTCTAGCGAGATAATAGACAAAGTAATAAATATGTTCATTAACGTTGGCACGCAGAAGCCTGCTAACGGGCGTTTTGATTAATTTGAAGGCGTATAGAGGCCGCAAAGAGGTCGTTTGAGGCGGTTTTGGCTGTTACTAAAAAGGTAACAGTACTCATATTTGCCCTTTTTTGCCCACGGGGTCTGGAAAGCGCCGTCAATGAGGTCTCAGGAAAAGCGTTTCGAGGCTCGAAGGACACAAAACGGGGGCGCAGGTTGTCCTGCGCCCCCGTTCTCGGGCGTCATCATTTCTCTGCGGCCGTATCTACGCCGCCTCGTCGAACTGCGAGTTGTACAGGTCGGCGTAGAAGCCGCCCTGGGCGAGCAACTCGTCGTGCGTGCCCTTCTCGACGATGTCGCCGTCGCGGATCACCAAGATCACGTCGGCGTTGCGGATCGTGGACAGGCGGTGCGCGATGACAAAGCTCGTGCGGCCCTGCATTAGCGCATCCATGGCACGCTGAATAAGCTCCTCGGTACGAGTGTCAACGTTGGAGGTCGCCTCGTCCAAAATCAGCGCCGGACGGTCGGCCAAAATGGCACGGGCGATGGTCACGAGCTGGCGCTGGCCCTGTGAGAGGTTAGTGCCCTCCTCGTTAATCATAAAGTCGTAGCCGCCGGCGAGCGTATGGATAAAGTGGTCGCAGCGTGCGGCGCGTGCGGCGGCTTCGACCTCGGCATCGCTCGCATCGGGACGTCCGTAGCGGATGTTCTCGCGGATCGTGCCGTTAAACAGCCAAGTATCCTGCAGCACCATGGCAAACTCGCCGCGCAGTGCCGCACGATCCCAGTCTCGCACGTCGACACCCTCGACGCGCAGCGAGCCGCCGTCCACATCGTAGAAGCGCTGCAGCAGCTTGATGAGCGTGGTCTTGCCGGCGCCGGTGGGGCCGACGATGGCGATGGTCTGGCCGGGCTGTGCCTCGCAGCTAAAGTCGTGGATGATGGTCTTGTCGGGCGTGTAGCCAAACTTGACGTGGTCGAACTCCACATGGCCGGGGCGCTTTTCGGGAATCTGCGCGTCGGCTTTCTGCTCCTCCTCGGGCGCGGCCAGGAACTCAAAGACGCGCTCGGTGGCGGCTGCCATCGACTGCATCGTGTTGCTCACGTTGCCCAGTTGCTGCACGGGCTGCGTAAAGTTGCGAACGTACTGGATAAAGCTCTGGATGTCGCCGGGCGTGGAGTTCGACCACGTCAAGTTTGGCTGGTCAGTGCGAGCTGTGCGCCCACCACGACAACGCCCACGTAGCCCATGTTACCCACCAGGCTCATAAGCGGCATCATCAGGCCCGACAGGAACTGCGAGCGCCAGCCACTAATAAAGAGGCGGTCGTTTTGACGGTCGAACTCTTCGATCGAGGCCTCGGCGCGGTCGAACACCTGGATGACGTTCTGGCCGGCAAAGTCCTCCTCGATAATGCCGTTGACGGCGCCCAGAACCTGCTGTTGCTCGCGGAAGTACGGCTGCGAGAAGTGAATCATCACGGTCAGGATAATCGCAGCGGCCGGCAGCGTGAGCACGGTGACGCCGGTAAGCGGCAGGCTGATCGAAAGCATCATGACGAGCACGCCGATAATCTGCGTCACCGACGTGATGAGCTGCGTCACGCTCTGGTTGAGCGACTGACCCAGCGTATCGACGTCGTTGGTGATGCGGCTGAGTACGTCTCCCTTGCTGTGGCCGTTGAAGTAACTCATCGGCACGACGGCAATCTTGGCGGCGATTTCCTTGCGCATGCGGTAGCAGATCTTTTGCGTGACGCCGGTCATGAGCCAGCCCTGGACCAGGCTGCAGACAGAGCTCGCCAGATACAGGCAGAGCAAAAAGCCGAGCGTCTTGGCGATCCAGTCAAAGTCAACGTCGCCGGTGCCGTTGACCTTGGCGACCAGGCCTTCGAACAGCTTGGTCGTAACCTGGCCGAGCACCTTGGGTCCCACAATGTTAAAGATGACCGAGCACACGGCAAAGGCGACGGCGGCAAACACGGCAATCTTGTGCTGGCCGATATAGCCGAGCAGCTGCCTCATGGTGCCCTTAAAGTCCTTGGCCTTTTCGCCGCGACGCATGCCGCCCATGCGGCCCATGGGACCGCGCTGGCGGGTGGGCTTGGGAATCTGAGTCTTGGTCTCGTCTGCCATTAGCGCTCGCCTCCTTCCATGACGGCTGCAATTTCTTCTTGGGTAAGCCCCAGCTCCTCGGCGGAAAGCTGCGACTGTGCGATCTCCAGGTACGCCGGGCAGCTGCGCAGCAGCTTCTCGTGCGTGCCGGTGCCCACTACGTGGCCGTCGTCGAGCACGATGATCTGGTCGGCGTGCATGATGGTCGCGATGCGCTGGGCTACGACCACGAGCGCGGCGTCGGTAACGTTTTTGGCCAGCTCCTCGCGTAGGCGCGCGTCGGTCTTGTAGTCGAGGGCACTAAACGAGTCATCGAACACCACGACCTCGGGCTTTTTGGCCAACGCGCGGGCGATGGCCAGACGCTGGCGCTGACCACCCGAAACATTGGAGCCGCCCTGGCTTATAGGGGAGTCGTACCCGTCCTCGCGCTCGGCGATAAAGTCCTCCGCCTGGGCGACGCGTGCTGCCTGGCGCATATCCTCGTCACTCACCATGTCGCCGGCAAACTTGAGGTTGCTCTCGACGGTACCCGAGAACAGACGACCCTGCTGCGGAATATAACCGATGCGGCGGCGCAGCTCGGAAAGGGTCATGTCGCGCACGTCGATGCCGTCGAGCGAAATGCTGCCGCCCGTGACGTCGTACAGGCGCGGGATGAGTTGCACAAGCGTGGACTTGCCCGAGCCCGTGGAGCCAATGATGCCGAGCATCTGACCGGCGTGCGTGGTGAAGTTTACGCCGCTGATGACGTCGGCGCGGGCATCGGGATACTGGAAACTCACGTCACGGAAGGTGAGCTCGCCGCGCGGCGCGCTGGCAGCGGGCAGTTTGGGCGAGGTGGGGTCGTTGATGCTCGTGGGGCAGGTGATGACCTCTTCCACGCGCTCGGCTGCGACCTCGGCGCGGGGCAGGATGACCGAAACCATGGTGAGGATCATAAACGCCATGACGATCTGCATGGTGTAGGAGATAAACGCCATCATGTTGCCAACCTGCATCACACCGTCGGACACACCCTGCGCGCCAAACCAGACGATAAGCACGGTGATGCAGTTCATGACGAGCATCATGAGCGGCATCATAAAGCTCATGGCGCGGTTGGTGTAGAGCTGCGTGGTCATCAGGTCGAGCGACGCCTTGTCAAAGCGCTCGAGCTCATGTTCCTCGCGGTTGAACGAGCGGATGGGCATAAGGCCGTCGAGCAGCTCGCGGGCGGTAAGGTTCACGCGGTCCACAAAGCTCTGCATCTTTTTGAACTTGGGCATGGTGAGGCCCATGAGCACGCCGACGACGGCCGAAACCGCGATGATGGCCACAGCGATGGTCCACTCCAGGCCGGTGTGGTTGGCCAGGACACGCATGACGGCGACGATGCCCATGACGGGGGCCATCAGGCACATGCGGATAAACAGGGTTGCGGCCATCTGGATCTGCTGAATGTCGTTGGTGCAGCGGGTGATGAGCGAGGCCTGGCTAAACTTGCCCACCTCGTCCGGCGAGAAGTGCATAACCTTGTTGAAGGTCTCGCGGCGCAGGTCGCGGGCGATGGAGCAGGCGGTGCGCGACGCCACGGCGCCGGTCAGGATGGTGGCGACGAGCGATACCAGGCACAGCCCAAACATCGTGGTCGCCATGCGGCTCAGGTAGGCGTTCTGCACGTCGGCGGGGTCGATGCCCTGTGCCTTGTACTCGTCCTGTACATAGCTCACGGCGCGCTGGGTGACGATGGAGCCTGACATGGAGCCCATTTTGTCTGCCATTTGGTTGGCGCCCTCGACGAGCTTGCTTTGGTCTACCAGATCGCCCTCGACACCCAGGCGCAGGCTCTTCATGGTGATCTTACCGCCGTCGGCATCAATCTGCTTTTGCATGTTCTGCGCCGCCGCGGCTTTCTGCTGCATCTCGGCGAGCTGCTCGGGCGTCATCGCTGCCATTTGCTCGGGGGTGGGCATGGCCTGGGCAGCGTTGTCGTCTTTCTCGCTGGACGAGCCCGTCATGTCGCCCATGGAGTCGGCGTCGATGCCCTGGTCGAGCGAAAGAACGACGGTCTCGGGCAGGCTCATAATGTCGGCAATCTTGCCTCCATCGGCACGCTCTTCCTCGGTGCCCATGTACGTTCGAATGCCGTTTTTGTCAGCCTTGCTAAACACGGCCTCCACAGCCTTGGCGTCCTTGGCGCTCATAAAGAGTTCAAGGTCGTCGAGCGATTCGGCGCGAATGGTGTCGGGCACGGGCGAGGCGATACCGCCTTGCTGCACGCCCACGTCGACAATATCGCTCATGTAGGTAGGCAGTGCCAGATCGGCGTTGCAACTGATTACGATAAGTACGATAGCTGCGAACAGCGCCAGGATATGCTTTTTAAAGAGCTTGAGAATCCTCACTCGGCATCTCTCCTTTCTTGATTGCGGTCGATAATTTCGTTGGCACGTCTTAGAAGGCGCACCATCTCTTGGGTATCTGTTTCGCCAAGCTGCTCGAGGAAAGCCGCGGTGCGGTCCTCGAATTCCCGACGTTTGATTTCGATGACCTGGAATCCCTTGTCGGTCACCGTGACGTGTACGCGACGACGGTCGGTCTTTGAGTGCTCGCGCTCGACCCAGCCCTTGGCCTCGAGGGCGCGCAGGATATTGGCGATACGGGCGCTCGAGACCCACGCACGATCGGCGAGTTCGCTCGGCGTGAGCGAGCCGCCGGCGCGCATGAGGGCGCGCATGACGGCCATCTCGCCGCCGAGAGCTTTGTCCGCAAAGCGCGAAATACGCTGATGCATGCTGCCGAACTCAGTTAAGAGCTGACGCCCAAGCTCATGGAAATCGGTATCTTCCACCGAAAACCCCTAACACTAGAAACTATTTTCGGTGAAAGATGATACCCCAATACGCGAGCCTCATACAGTGGGCAATATTAAGAGCTTATAAAGACTTAAAATCATTCAATTGCTGAAGCGTTTTAAAGAACTATCATGCCCGCGGTTAGGCGAGGGGTTGTCACCACCATGACGACTGGGACTCATATAAGCGCCACGTGCGATGCTCCAACTTCCCGCAAGGAGACACCTTACATAAGGGGGAATGGAGTCATGGCATTTGACTTCACGGGCAAGACCGCGATTGTCACGGGCGGCACTCAGGGCATTGGCCTCGAGATCGCCAAGGGCATCGTCGCGGGCGGCGGACATGTCGCGCTCATCGCAAGGAACGCTGCTAAGGGCGAGGCCGCTGTGGCCGAGCTTGGCGAGGGCAACAAGTTCTATCAGCTCGATGTCGCCGATGCGCCCAAGGCGCGCGAGACCGTCGAGCAGATTTTTACGGACCTGCCGCAAACCAACATCCTGATCAACTGCGCTGGCGTCATCAGCACCAAGAAGTTTGACGAGATCGATGACACCGAGTGGCGTCGCACCATCGACATCAACCTCAACGGTACCTTCACTATGATGAACGCCGTGTACCCGCACTTTAAGGCGGCCCATGCCGGCACTATCGTCAACGTGAGCTCTGTTGCGGGCAAGATCGGCGGCGGCCTGCTCGGCACCGCTGCCTACGCTAGCTCCAAGGCCGGTGTTAACGGTCTAACCAAGGCAGTCGCCAAGGAAGGCGGCAAGTTCGGCGTTCGCTGCAACGCCGTGTGCCCGTCGCTCACGTTGACCGATATGACCTCGATTCTCTCTGACGAGAACTCTCAGCGCATCATCAACGGTATCCCTCTGGGCCGCGCCGCCCAGGCCAGCGAGCCTGCGCAGATGGTGCTGTTCTTCGCTTCCGACCTCGCCAGCTTCGTGAACGGCGAGATCGGTGACTGCGACGGCGGCATCGTCCTGGACGGGTAATACCCCGCGATGATTATTCGGCGACGGCTCCTGCGACTCGGGACCGTCGCCTTCTTTCTGACATAGGCGCGTGCGGCTACGATTCGCATGCATCCAAAGGAGATATATATGAGTGAATCGACTGCGGTGGAGGCGCCGGCGGCAAAGGAGCCGTTCTTTAAGATGTCCTCCATCCCGGGTGCCAATATTTTGGTGCCGCTTTTGCTGGGCTGCCTGCTCAACACGCTATTCCCCGACCTGTTCAAAACGCTCGGCAGCTTTACGCTTGGCATGACCCAGCAGGGCGCGGGCCCGCTCGTGGGCGCTTTTTTGCTCATCGTCGGTACGACGATTTCGTTTAAGAGCGCTCCTGCCGCCGCTGCCCGCGGTGCCATTATCATCGCCGTCAAGCAGATCGTGGTCGTTGCCGTGTCGCTGCTCATTCTTTATGTGTTCAACGACAACCTGTTTGGCATCTCTGCCATGGTGATGCTGGCGGCTTGCACCGGCGCCAACAACGCTATGTACGCTGGCCTGATGGGCACCATGGGCAATGAGGCCGAGCGTGGCGCTGTCGCAATCACCACGCTCGTTGTCGGCCCTCCGGTCACGATGATCGTGCTCGGCGCTGCCGGCCAGGCTCCGATCGGCTGGTCGCTCGTGGGTGCCATCCTGCCGATCGTCGTCGGCATTATTCTGGGCAACCTCTTCCCCAGCTTTAAGAAGATGATGGCACCGGCACTTTCCGCCGTCATCGTGCTCGTCTTCTTTGCCATGGGCTCGACCATGACCTTTGGCCAGCTCATTAATGGCGGTCTTCCCGGTATTCTGCTCGGCGTGATCTGCTCGGTGGTCTTTGCAATTCCCGTCATCGCGGTCGATAAGCTCACGGGCGGTACGGGTGTCGCAGGTGCGGCCATTTCGAGCTGCGCCGGAGCCAATGTGGCCACGCCTGCTGCCATGGCAAGCGTCAACGGGGCCATGTACGGCGGTGCGGTGCTCGCGACGGCTACGGCACAGGTTGCTGCCTGCGCAATCGTTACGGCTATTTTGACCCCGCTGGTCACCAGCTGGTGCTACAAGCATTTTGAGGGCCAGGGCAACGGCGATAGCAAGGCAACGGCCGACAAGGCCGCCGCAGCCGCCTAATGCCAAGCGGCAATCAAAGCTAAAAACTAGCCATGCCACAGGGCGACCACGGGGGATTCCGTGGCCGCCCTGCAGTTTCTGTAGGGTCTCTGGGACACTTTACCCTGCTAAAGCTGGCATAACAGCTAGAGCGAACGTCGTACAAAGGCAAGGAAAAATAACATACAAATCGGTGAACGGTAGTTGTTCGCGCTCGCATTTCCTGCGGGTTTGTAAAAAACGCCCTTATGATATAAAAAAAGAAACATATAACAGCCCAGATGGAGAGGGTCGCTATGTTATCCTTCTCAAACGGGTGAAATCTTGGGTTTTTGGGTTGTAGTTCCAAGGTGGACAAACGTTTTTCTCTGCACCAACGTGTGGTGAAGAACGGAAGAAGCCGGTAGTGCAAGCCGAACATTCAAGAATTCAATAAGCAGCGGTGTGAGAGAGCGCCGCATTACACGTAACTAGGAGCGTGGTTACACAATGCAGGAGGCATGGGAAGGCTTCAAGGAAGGCATCTGGACGGGAGAGGTTGACGTCCGAGACTTCATCCAGAAGAACTACACCCCCTACGAGGGCGACGAGTCGTTCCTCGCCGGCCCGACTGAGCGTACCAAGGAGCTGTGGGGCGAGGTTCTCGACCTGCTGCTTAAGGAGCGCGAGCAGGGCGGTGTCCTCGATATGGACACCAAGACCGTCACGGGTATCGTGAGCCACCCCGCTGGCTACATCGATAACGCCCACCGCGAGAAGGAGACCATCGTCGGCCTCCAGACCGACAAGCCGCTCAAGCGCGCGCTGCACGTCAACGGCGGTATCCGCATCGCTTGCCAGGCTGCCAGCCAGCACGGCTATAAGGTCGATGAGAACGTTGTCGAGCGCTACACCTTCGAGCGCAAGACCCACAACGCTGGCGTCTTCGATGTCTACACCCCCGAGATGCGCGCTTGCCGCTCGGCTCACATCATCACCGGTCTGCCCGATGGCTATGGCCGCGGCCGCATCATCGGCGACTACCGTCGTGTTGCCCTGTACGGCGTCGACTACCTGATCAAGGACAAGGAGGCCCAGAAGGCTTCTACCCCGACGGTCATGACCGCCGACAACATCCGCGATCGCGAGGAGCTGCAGGAGCAGATCCGCGCCCTCGGCGAGCTCAAGATGATGGCCGAGACCTATGGTTTCGACATTTCTAACCCTGCTACCAACACGCAGGAGGCCATCCAGTGGATGTACTTCGCCTACCTCGCTGCCGTTAAGGAGCAGAACGGCGCCGCTATGTCCATCGGCCGTACCTCTACGTTCATCGACATCTACGCTGAGCGCGACCTTGCCAACGGTACCTTCACCGAGGAGCAGATCCAGGAGTTCGTGGATCACTTCATCATGAAGCTCCGCATGGTCAAGTTTGCCCGTACCCCCGAGTACCAGGCCCTGTTTACCGGCGACCCGCAGTGGGTCACCGAGTCCATCGGCGGCATGGGTGTCGACGGCCGTACGCTCGTTACCAAGATGAGCTATCGCTACCTGCACACGCTCGAGAACATGGGCACCAGCCCCGAGCCCAACATGACCGTTCTGTGGTCGACCCGTCTGCCCGAGAACTTCAAGAAGTTCTGCGCCAAGACTTCTGTCGCCAGCTCCTCGATCCAGTACGAGAACGACGACCTCATGCGCGTCTATCATGGCGACGACTACGGTATTGCCTGCTGCGTGTCCTCCATGCGCATCGGCAAGGAGATGCAGTTCTTCGGCGCCCGTGCCAACCTGGCCAAGTGCCTGCTGTACGCACTCAACGGCGGCGTCGACGAGGTCTCCAAGAAGCAGGTCGGCCCCAAGTATCGCGCCGTCGAGGGCGATACCCTCGATTACGACGACGTTGTGGCCAAGTACAACGACATGATGAAGTGGCTCGCCGGCGTGTACGTCAACTCGCTGAACATCATTCACTACATGCACGACAAGTATTGCTACGAGCGCATCCAGATGGCTCTGCATGACAAGCACGTGCACCGCTGGTTCGCTACGGGCATCGCTGGCCTTTCCGTCGTGGCTGACTCCCTGTCCGCCATCAAGTACGCCAAGGTTCACCCCGTCCGCGACGAGAATGGCATCATCGTCGACTTTGAGACCGAGGGCGAGTTCCCCAAGTACGGTAACGACGACGACCGCGTCGACCAGATCGCTCACGACGTTGTGCACCAGTTCATGGAGTACATCCGCATGAACGACACCTACCGCAACTCCGTGCCCACGACCTCGGTTCTGACCATTACCTCCAACGTCGTGTACGGTAAGAAGACCGGCTCCACGCCCGACGGCCGCAAGGCTGGCCAGCCGTTCGCCCCGGGTGCTAACCCCATGCACAAGCGCGATAGCCACGGCGCCATCGCTTCGCTGTCTTCGGTTTCCAAGCTCCCGTTCCGCGATGCTCAGGATGGCATCTCCAACACCTTCTCCATCATCCCGAGTGCGCTCGGCAAGGAGGACCAGGTGTTCTTTGGCGATATCGACCTTGATCAGCTGAGCGAGTAACTATTGTTAGTGCTATACTAACAATAACGATTACTGATTAGTGCGCCGGTTTCGGCCGGCGCCTTTTAATCGAAGGAGACACATTATGAAGGTTTCTGAAGTTTCCGAGACCCAGGCCGATAACCTGGTCCACATGCTCGACGCTTACGCCGAGAAGGGTGGCCACCACCTGAACATTAACGTCTTCAACCGTGAGACGCTGCTCGACGCTCAGGCTCACCCCGAGAAGTATCCGCAGCTGACCATCCGCGTTTCCGGCTACGCCGTGAACTTCCACACGCTCACCAAGGAGCAGCAGGACGAGGTCATTTCGCGTACCTTCCACAACAAGTTCTAAAGGGGTTTAACTCCCGCAGGATCGCCGGGCCGTCTTGGGTTACTTTCCAAAACGTCCTCGGACATGCAAAGGGCTCCGCTGCGCGCTTCGCGCGGCGGAGCCCTTTGCGTCCTGCGGGATGTTTTGGAAAGTAACCCAAAACCGGCCATGTGGGGTCCTTTGGAGTCACCCTTTAGGCGGAACTCTCCTAATTATTTGGATGAGTCGTTTACTTACTTGTACTGTTACCGTCTTCCCGCTCTTGTTGGGGTATGCTTTGTTCGTATGTAAACGTATGACATGTTGATGGGGGAGGGTGCTATGGCTCGCGAGAGTGCTCGTTCTAAGGATACGGCTAAGCCTGGCATCAAGGAAGTTGCGGCGGTGGCGGGGGTTTCGCCTACTACGGTATCTCGCGTGCTTAATAATCGCGGCTATATTAGCCAAGAGACCCGCGATAAGGTCCATGCCGCGATGAAGCGCATCAACTATACGCCCAACGATATCGCCCGTGCCATGCTCAACGGTCGCCTGAATCTTATCGGTATGATCGTCCCCTATGTCAGCAGTCCGTTTCATGCCCAAGTGGTTCAAGTCATTGAGCATACCCTGGCCGAAAACGGTTTTAAGATGCTGCTGTGCAATAGCGCCAATCGACCCGAGCTTGAGCGCTCTTATATCGACATGCTTCGACGCAATATGGTTGATGGCGTCATCGTCAACTCGCTTAATATCGGTGCCGAGGCGTATGCCGAGATGGGCTTGAGTCTGGTTGGTATCGACTGCGACCTTGGCGAAGCCTCTGTTCAGATTGCGAGCGACAGCTATAGCATCGGCGAACTTGCCACGCGTCGCCTGATCGATGACGGATGTTCACGCATCCTGTGCCTGCGCAGCAATAGCCGCATGCGCATGCCTGCCAATAAGCGTACCGATGCCTACCTCGATGTTGTTGAACAGGCCGGTTTGCCCGCGCTTGTCCGTGAGGTCGAGTTCGTTAAGCCCGACGACGAAAAGAGCGCGGTCGTTGCGAAGATCCTCGATGAGAACCCCGATATTGACGGCATCTTTGCGGGAGACGACACGATGGCGGCTATCTGTCTTAACGTGATGAAGCAGCGCGGCTTGAGCGCTCCGGATGATATTAAGGTCGTGGGCGCGGATGGTGCCCGCCGCACTATGACGTTTATGCCTGACTTAACAACCGTACGCCAAGATATCGATCGCATCGGTGAGCTCGCGGCGCAATCCATCGTCGCTCTTGTTAACGGCGAAAAGCCCGAATCGAATATCAAGCTCCCCGTTGAACTCATTGAGGGTAAAACCGCGTAGTTCATCCCGTGCCAAAAGAATTCCTCAAACGCCTCTGATGACCGTTCGCCGGCATATGTCAACCGTTTGCCGACGACTGGAACTGCGAAAAGACGTATTGGTGTGAAAACGTTTGACATATGAAAACGATTGACATATCTTGCAGTTGTACCGAGTTAGTATCTCGTGAGAAAGGAAGTCTCGGATGCACAAGGTGTATTACCAGCCTGAGGGAATTTGGGTAGGCGACATCATGCCGTACGGCGAGGACGGCACGTTCTATCTCTATCACCAGCGTGACACGCGAAACCCCGGTCCTTTCGGAGAGCCGTTTGGTTGGGCACTCGCGACGACCAAGGATTTCGTCAACTACAAGGACTTTGGCGAGAGCCTTGAGCGTGGCGGCGACGAGGAAGTCGACCAGTATGTTTATGCCGGCACGGTGTTTAAGGTGGGCGACAAGTACCATGCGCTCTACACTGGTTGCAATCGCGATAAGGTCCGCGCACGCTTGATGAAGCAGGTTCTTCTTCACGCAACGAGTGACGACGCCGTCAAGTGGGAGAAGAACATCGCCGAGACGCTGCTTCCGCCCCAGGAGGGTTACGATGACCGCAACTGGCGCGATCCCTTTGTGCTTTGGGATGAGGAGAACGAAGAGTACATGCTCATCCTCGGCACGCGTGTGGGCGAGGACAAGCGTCTGATGACCGGTCGTCTGGTCAAGTTCACCTCCAAGGACCTGGATACCTGGGAGTTCCAGGGCGACTGGTGGAATCCGGGCCTGTACACCATGTTCGAGATGCCTGATCTCTTTAAGATGGGCGACTGGTGGTATCTGGTGTTCTCCGAGTACAGTGATGGCAACAAGACCCGTTACCGCATGTCTCGCTCTATCAACGGTCCTTGGATCACTCCTGCGGACGATTCCTTCGATGGCCGCGCGTACTATGCCGCACGTACCGCATTTGATGGTGAGCGCCGCGTTCTCTTTGGTTGGGTTCCTACGCGTGACGAGGGCGGTGACCCCAGCTCTTACCTGTGGGGTGGAACCTTTATGCCCCTCGAGATCGTTCAGCGTGCCGACGGAACGCTCGGCACCAAGCTCCCCGACAGCATGCTTGGCGCCTTTGGCGAGGGCAAGGCTGTCGAGACCTTTGAGCTTTCCTGCGAGTCGGGCAAGGTCGAGCAGGTGCTCGCCGCGGATGCCGGCTCCACCTACTTGCTCGATGCCGACATTGAGCTCGGCGGTAACGCTGCTGGCTTCTCGGTCAAGTTCGCCGAGGACGCCGAGACTGGTCTTGCCTATGAGTTCCGCGCCAACCTGCGCGAGGGCAAGCTCGAGTTCACGCCGGCTCCCCAGTACCCGTGGTTCCAGGTCAACAACATGGGCCTCGAGCGTCCGTTGTTCTTTAAGGGCGAGGGCACTCACCATGTGCGTCTGGTCGTCGACGACGACATCGCGACCATCTTTGTCGATGATGTTGCGCTCAACGCTCGCTTCTGCAACAAGCAGGGCCAGGGTGTGGCGCTTACCGTCACCGACGGTGCGCTCAAGTGCGCAAACGCAACGATCGCGTCTCTGTAGCGGCAACGAACCGTTTTATGATTTAGAAAAGGAATGGAGAGGAACATGGACTACAAGGCAGTGTCCCAGCAAGTCGTCGACAACGTCGGCGGACTGGAGAACATCGAGGGCGCCACGCATTGCGTGACCCGTCTGCGTCTGGTGCTCAAGGATACGAGCAAATACAACAAGGCCGAGCTCGAGAACATCGATGGCGTCAAGGGCGTGCTGTACAACAGCGGCCAGCTCATGATCATCTTCGGTACCGGTACCGTCAACAAGGTTTACGATGAGTTTATGGCTCTGACGGGCGTTAAGGAGATCAGTGCTTCCGAGGTCAAGGGCGCCGAGGCGGACAAGAAGGGCAAGTTCTTCTCGGTCCTCAAGGTATTCTCGGACATCTTTATCCCCATCATTCCCGCCTTCGTCGGCGCTGCAATCATCATCGGCCTTAAGTCGCTGATCGTTGCCAACGGCCTCTTTGGCATGGAGGGCAGCCTCGCCGATCACAGCGAGTTCCTCAAGAACCTCGCAAGCTTCTTTGCCATTATCGCCACCACGTTCGACTACCTGCCTGTCCTGGTTATGTACAGCGCGGTCAAGCGTTTTGGCGGTAACCCGATCCTGGGCATCCTCGTCGGTATCGTCATGGTTCACCCGAGCCTTATGAACCGCAACACGTTCGTTATGGACCCGACGGGTGCTGAGTACTGGAACTTCGGTCCGCTATCCATTCCCATGGTTGCTTTCCAGGGCGGTGTGTTCCCCGCAATCCTGACTGCCTGGTTTATGGCCAAGGTCGAGAAGATTGCCCAGAAGTACATCCCCGAGGTCGTTTCGTTCGTCTTTGTCCCGACCGTTACCCTGATTCTTGCTAACGTTGCCCTGTTCACCGTGTTCGGCCCGCTCGGCAACCTGATCGGTGACGTCCTCGCCGGCGTAATCGATATCCTGTACAACAGGATGGGCGTCTTTGGTGCCTTTGTCTTCGCCGCGTTCCTGCAGCCGCTCGTCGTTACCGGTACGCATCAGTTCATCCAGGGTATCGAGGCAAACCTTGTTGCCACGACTGGCTTCAACTACATCCAGGCCATCTGGTCGGTTTCCATCATCGCCCAGGGCGGCGGCGCCATCGGTATGTACCTCATTCACAAGAAGCACTCCAAAGAGCGCAACATCTGCATGTCGTCCTTTATCCCGACGCTGGTCGGTATCTCCGAGCCCGCAATCTTTGCTGCAAACATGCGCTACTCGATCATCCCGTTCATCTGCGCTTGCATCGGTGCAGGCTGCGGCGGTGCCTTCGTGAAGCTCTTTGAGGTGCGCGCCATCGGTCAGGGTCTGACCGGCGTGCTTGGCCTGCTCATCGTCACGCCCGAGACGCTCGTGTGGTATGTGGCTGGCAATCTCATCGCCTTCATCGTGCCGATCGTCTTGATCTTTGCCTACAACAAGGCAAAGGGCGTGCCGACCACCGATGAAGAGGGCGCTGGCGCTGGCTTCGACGTTAGCTTCTAGTTGAGCCGTTCAGCGTAATGTGCGGATAAGTCCATTTGGGGAAGGGCGTTCGGCTCGTGTGAGTCGAGCGTCCTTTCCCATAGACGAGAAAGTCAACGGCGATGTTTAATCAAAAAAATAAGGTGACACGCGCGGACTATGAGCAGTGGCGTGCCGGACAGGATGAGACGGCGGCTCGCATCGCATCCGACCCCGATAGACTTTTGTTCCATGTGGAGCCTGAGCTTGGCTGGCTCAACGACCCCAATGGTTTGGTTCAGATTGGTGATACGTATCACATCTATCATCAATACGATCCGTTCGATGCTGCGCATGGCGGTCCAGTGCTTTGGAACCATCTGACGACAAAGGATTTTGTGACGTACGAGAATCACGGCCCCGTGCTGTTCCCCGATTCCAATTTGGATTCGAGTGGAGCGTATTCTGGTTCTGCCTTTGTACGTGATGGCAAGATTCACTACTTCTATACCGGCAACGTCAAGCATTTTGACCGTGATGATTACGACTACGTGTTGACGGGCCGTGAGCAAAACCAAATTCATATGGTTGCCGAGAATCCCGACGAATTGGGCGAGAAGCGCATAGCTGTTGGGCCGGTCGATTACCCCGACGATATCGGTACGCACGTGCGCGACCCCAAGATCCTTGAACACGACGGTATCTACTACATGGTTCTCGGCGCTCGTACGAAAGACGATCGCGGGTGCGTGCTTGTCTATACCTCGCGTGATCTAGAGGACTGGGGCTATGCGACGCGCATTGAGCTGGGCGAGAAGTTTGGCTTTATGTGGGAGTGTCCTGATCTGTTTGAGCTCGATGGCGAGCTTATTCTCGTTTGCTGTCCGCAGGGCGTGCCCGCCGATGGCTGGCGTTACCGCAATCCGCATCAGTGCGTGTGGTTCTCCATCGAGGCCGATTGGGGGGCGCCGAGCTTTAAGATCGTCGGCCAGGGCATGCCTCCGATGGTTGATGCCGGTTTTGATTTCTATGCCCCGCAGTCCTTTGAGGACGCTGCGGGTCGGCGTTTGATGATCGGATGGTCGGGTTGCCCCGATGCGACGACAGAAAGCCCGACGGTGGCGCGCGGGTGGCAGTGCGCGCTGACGGTGCCGAGAGAGCTGAGCATGCGCGGCGGCAAGCTCTGCCAGTGGCCGGCGCACGAGATTGAGAGGATGCGCGGCGATTGCGTTCGTGCTGTAGGCGGTGAGACCGTTGAGGAGCCGGGACGCCTGTTTGATGTCGTGGTTTCCTGTGAGGGAGCCAAGATGATCGAGCTCGAAATCCGCAAGGGTGTCTTTGTGCGTTATACGGACGGGATGCTTACCCTCGATATGGGCGACGAAGGCTATGGACGCGACCAGAGGTCGATCGAGCTCGGCGAACTTCGCGACCTGCGCGTGCTTTCGGACACTACGATGGTCGAGATTTTTGCCAACGGTGGCGAGGCGGCACTTACGAGCCGTACCTATTCGCCGGCGGTTCCGGCGATGGAGCTGCACGCCGAGGGTGCGGCGTCGATGGATTTCTACCGCCTCGCTCATTAACCGTGCATGGAGCACGATTGGACTTGTTGGGCGGAATGTGTCGCAGTTGCCGCGGCCAGCTACCGCTTATCGCGTATAGCGACCGTTTGCGGAATAAGTAACACTCCTTAATAAACCGTGTAGAATCTCAAATAAGCACGGAGTTTTCCAGGGAGACGCTGTCCTTTGTTGTGTGCAAGGGACGGCGTCTCTTTGGCGCTTGGAGGCCGTTCTACAGCAGGACGGTGGACGTGCGTCATATATTAAAAAACCAACGTCGAGATGGGTCGTGATAAGAATGGGCAAGTACGTAATCGTGGTTGAATCTGGTTCGGATGTGACGCCAGAGCTCTGCGAACGCTACGGCATCGTGCGCGTGCCCATGCATGTCACGATTGGCGACGAGACCGTCGAGGATGGCTCGATTGATCCGCTCGAGATTTACTCGCGCTGTAACGAGTTTGGCGTGATGCCCAAGACCAGTGGCTGTTCGCCAGCGGATTTTGCGCATGTGTACGACCGCATCCATGCCGAGCAACCCGACGCGACTATTTTGCATCTTGCATATTCCGAGGCCACGACCTGTTCGCATCAGTCCTCTAAGATTGCGGCCCAGGGGCGCGACTACGTGTTCTCCATGGACACACGCTTTGTCTCGGTGGGCCAGTCGCTCGTTGTCGTCGAGACCGCCAAATACATCGAGGCTCACCCCGATGTCACCGTCGACGAGATCTTTGCATTTACGAACTCCGTCATGGACCGCGTACTGTTGGGCTTTGTTCCTACCGACCTTGCCTTCCTTAAGGCAGGTGGCCGCTTGTCCAACGTCGCGTTCCTAGGCGCCCATCTGCTCAAGATTAAGCCCTGCATTGAGGTGACGGGCGGTAAGTTCGTGGCGACCAAGAAGTTCCGCGGTTCTATGCTCAAGTGCGCCCGCGCCTTCATTGACCACATGGTTGCGAAGGGCGAGATTGACTACTCGCACATTGGCCTGGCGTATTCGGTGGGCCTTTCCCAGGAGCTGCGCGATGACATGGAAGTCTATGCGCATGACCTGGGCTTTAAGGACGTTACCTGGACTCAAGTCGGCGGCGTCATCTCGAGCCACTGTGGCCCGACCGCCTTCGGTGCGGTGCTCACGCTTAAGGCGTAAGGCCTGGCGTCTATCGATATCTATTGCCTCGGCGGCGAGTGGGTTGTGACAACCTTCCCGCCGCTTTTGTGTGGGGCCAAATAGAACAACCCAATTGACCACTAAACCGTTTCACCATCATGCGTATGGGCTAGAATGGCTCTGGCATTTATGTAACTAAAACCAATGAGAGGCAAGGTAGCGGGAATGGCTGAGATGACGCTCGAGGGTGTGGACGCTCGTTCCGAGGACTCCGCGTTTGCCCTGGGCCGCGTACATTCGATTGAAACGATGGGTACGGTCGACGGACCCGGCATCCGCTTTGTGGTGTTT
Organism: uncultured Collinsella sp.; assembly: GCA_902489965.1. Classification (GTDB taxonomy): domain Bacteria; phylum Actinomycetota; class Coriobacteriia; order Coriobacteriales; family Coriobacteriaceae; genus Collinsella. The sequence goes on along the minus strand of CABUCA010000003.1, from coordinate 4,590 downwards.
GTTCAGGGCTGTCCCATGCGCTGCGCGTATTGCCACAATCCCGATACCTGGTCGGTCAACGGCGGCACCATGGTGACCGTCGAACACCTGATGGATGAGTTCCAGAGTAACCACGAGTTCTATCGCAGCGGTGGCATTACGGTGTCCGGCGGCGAGCCGCTCCTGCAGCCCGAGTTTTTGGCCGATCTGTTTCGTGCTATGCATAACAACCCCGATGGCCGTGTACATACCTGCCTAGATAGCTGTGGCTATGCATTTGACCCCAACCACCCCGAGAAGTTCGATGCCGTGCTCAACGAGACCGACATGGTACTGCTCGATATTAAGCATGCCGACCCGGTCGAGCATAAAAAGCTGACCGGTTGTGATCCCGCACGCATCCTGGCGTTTGGCGATGAGCTTGCACGTCGCAATATCAAGGTCGTTATCCGCCACGTGGTTGTGCCGGGCATTACCGACACGGTGGAGGAGTGCGAGAAGCTCGGTCGCCTCATCGCTCCATGGCACAACGTGGTGGGCCTGGAAATGCTGCCGTATCACACGATGGGTGTCGTCAAGTACGAGCAACTGGGCATTCCCTATAAGCTCGAGGGCGTGCCCCAGATGGATACCGCGCGCATGCCCGAGCTGCGCAATGCCGTTATGGCCGGTATGAAAAAGCGCCGTGCGGAGCTCAAAAACGCTATCGGATAGCATGCCATAGCCCTCATATCCCCTCGTTCCCAGCTGAGTTGCGGTGGAATAGTTCTTGTTTTTAGGCCCATGTCGCCCAAACAGGAACCATTTCACCGCAACTTCGTTTTGGGTAGAGATGCGCAACAGAATCGTGCCATTTGGATAAATACGCTTGTGGTTTCTTTAAAGACACCTTAAACGCTGCTGAATATCTTTGGAAAGAAATGCCTGCTCGGTATCATGCTGCTCGTATATAAACGGTGGCAGTCAGGAGACCACGTGCGAAACATCGCATCGCGGGACGAGTATGTGCCGCAGCATGGCAGCAGATATAAGACGAAGGGCACGTCTTCGCGTGGCCTTGCCGGCGCTCGCATCCGCGTGAGGAAGATTGCCGCTATTGGGATGCTAACGTCGGCGGTTATTATCCTTGGAATTACCGTTAAAACCTACGCCTCGGAGCGAACGGGGCGCCCAGATGCGTCAACGGTACAGCTGCAAAACGAGAAGGTTTCAAAGTCCAAAGCGTCGGCAGATCAAGCTCTGTCGACGGCAGATCTCAAGACGAGACTTTCGAAGGCGGACTTCAACGATATCCCTTCGGGTGATACCGTTCGGACCTTCTCGTTGGTGGATAACAAGACTCCTGCCTTGGAGGATGAGAGCCTTGCCTCGCTCCAGGATACCCTGTGTCGGGCGCAGGAGCTGGGCGACGTGGGTGTAGTGTTCTACGACCTATCGAGCGGTAGGGGCGTGACGTATAACGCCGATGTCGAGGTGTATGGAGCGAGCAGCTACAAAGCGCTGTATGCGCTCTATATTTGCGAGACGTTGGTCGAATCGGGGCGGGTGTCGCTCGATGGGCCTTTAGCCACGTATGGTGGTTGCAGCATGGGCTGGCAGACGGTGCGCGACCTTATCGAGAATGCCGTCGCCAACTCAGACAACGATTCGTTTATCGCGTTACGCGCGGCGTTTGACCATGATGGCTATGAGGATTGGATTGCCAATCTGGGTGTTGATGACGAAACGGCACTGAATCCGATGAGTGATTTTCCGACCTACTGCCCGCGCACTTCTGCGAGGTTATGGCGTGAGATGAGCGAGTATCTGAGCATGGATACCGAGACTTCACAGTGGTTGTCGGGCCTTCTGACATCAACATCGCGCTCGTTTATTCGCGATGGCATTGCGGACGAGCAGGCTTTGGTGCGCAACAAGGCAGGCTGGATTAGCGAGGATGGTTACTATTCGACATGCGATGCAGGCCTCATCGACATCGATGGCCGTACCTATGTCATGAGCGTCATGACATCGATGCCATGGAGTGACCGTTCGAGCGAGGTTACGGCCGCGATTGCAAAGGCTCTGTTTGATACGCGAGCTGCACTGGCTTAGCGTGTTCGTTTGGCGAGGTCAAACAAAATGCTGGTACCATACCTTGGTTGAGAATTTCGTATAGGTTTGGGGAATGGTATGGCTACCATCGCGATTATCGGTGCGCTCGAAAAAGAGATCATGCAGATTAAGGAAGAGCTGAGCGACGTTTGCGAGGCACGGGAGGCGGGCTTGACCGTTGTGAGCGGTGAGCTCGACGACCTGACAGTTGTCGCCACAACGGCGGGCATGGGCACGGTGAACGCCGCCGCTGCAACACAGCACCTCATTAGCAAGTATGCTCCGCAGGCTGTTGTGTTTTCGGGCATTGCGGGCGGTTTGAACCCCAAGCTCCATATCGACGACGTGGTCATTGGCAAACGCCTACGCTATCTGGATACCGATACCGCGCTTATCGCCGAGTCCGCACCGGGGCTCGAGGAGTTTGGCTCGACGCCCGCGCTGGTCGATATTGCCGCCGACGTGCTTGCTGGACGTGGGTTTGTTGACGCTTCGAAAAATGCAGTCGCTTCGAACGAGGGCACCAAGCAGTTCCTGGTCGGCACGATTGCCACGGGTAACCGCTTTGTGACGGGCGCCACCATGCGCAACGACGCTATCGAGGCGACGCATGCCGATTGTGTCGGCATGGAGGGCGCGGCAATTGCCCATGTCGCAACCAAAAATGGTGTCGATTGCCTGGTGTTGCGCGCTATCAGCGATAATTGTGACGAGGCGTACGATGCAATTTGCGAGCGAGAGTTCGATCTGTTCGAGTACGCGCGTGTCGCAAGTGACATTACGCTCGATATCGTCCGCCGCATTGCCGCTGCGCAATAGCGCGTCTATTTGTAAGAACCTACGACCAAGGAGTGTCCATGGCCGATTCCATTAACTACCAGCTTGCCAAGTTCGTCGCCAGCTATGGCAAGGTTTCGCAGATTCCCGAGTCCACCTGCCCCGAGGTGAGCTTTGTCGGCCGCTCCAACGTGGGCAAGTCGTCGATTATGAACAAGCTATTTGGCCGCAAGAACCTAGTCAAGGTTTCCAGTACGCCGGGCAAGACGAGCAACATCAACTTCTTTGAGGCCGACGACGTGCATTTCGTGGACCTGCCGGGTTACGGTTTCGCCCGTCGCTCCAAGGCCGAGCGCGACCGCTGGGCCGAGCTTATCGGCGACTTTTTCGACTCCGAGCGCAGCTTTAACTTGGTCGTCTCGCTGGTGGACATTCGTCACGATCCCAGCAAGCTCGATCATGACATGATCGACTACCTGCAGGGCAATGAGTTCAACTTTATCGTCTGCCTCACCAAGGCCGACAAGCTCAGTCGCACCCAGCAGGCCCGCCAGGCAGCAGCCATCAAAAAGCAGCTCAACGTTCCGGCCGAGAACGTAATCATCACAAGCTCCCAGACCGGCACCGGCATCGATGAGCTTAAGCGCCGCATTGCCGAGGCCTGCCTCTAGTAAGGGCTCTTGGCAAAAGCTTTTGAGCATATCGCCCTAGTGATAGTCAATATTGAACTGTCACTAGGGCGATATCTTGACACCGAGGGAGTCGACATTAGGGATTTGATGGCAGGGAGGGTTGATTTAAATGATCCAAGATTTAACGGATTGTGGGCCGAGCAGGACATACCCCGTCTACTACCTCGAGGATGCAATGAACAACCTCGGCGACTGCTTTGACTATGCCGTTAACGATTATGGAGCAGAAGGATCGGAAGTTGCTGAACTCTTTTGCCTGAGCGGCGTAGCTCGCGAGTTCGAACGCGGCAACGCATGGGTCGTATCGGGAAAATCGGGCGTTGAGCTGTTCGCGCTTATCGCTGAAAGGTCCGGCTATCAGAGCGGGTCTATACCGGATCGCACCTATCGTTTTGAGAAGACGCCAGAGTATTGGACAGGCTGGATACTGGCATATCTGCAGTGGCGTTTAGGGGAGTCTTTCGAAGACCTGCTGCATGTCGTTCCGTTTGACGCACTGCGCAGTCTGTACTATCCCTGGCATGAAGCCTCGGAGGAACGCGTGGCTCGCCTCGTCTGCGATATGGCGAAAAAAGCGTCCAGGCAAACCAAACTTGCGTTAGCAAGAAAGAAGCTTAAGAAAACCCAACAAGACCTGGCATACGAATCGGGCGTGTCCCTCCGCTCAATCCAAATGTACGAACAACGCCAGAGAAACATCAACGAAGCCTCGGTAACAACCGTAAGGGATATAGCAAAAGCCCTACACTGCAACATCGAAGACCTCCTAGAGCCAGTCTTCGAATACAAAGAAACCAGTGCAGCCTAAACCAAGCACACAGCCGATGCCCGCCTCTAGGAAGTGCTCCAGCCTAGCAAGAGCCCCTACCAATAAAAAGCCAGATTATCAGCTCGGCGACTTTCCAGAGTGTAGGTCCCTGTAGCCGCCGCCGGCGAAGTTAACATAGGGGAGGCCAGGGGCTTTGCCCCCAAATCTTTCCGCAGGACGGCAGGACCCCCGCCGCACGAAGCATCGTGGCAAAGTTCCTGCAGGTCAAGCTGCGTGAGC
>CABUCA010000002.1 GCA_902489965.1 uncultured Collinsella sp. | reverse complement strand
TTTGCAATTACAAAAAGATGATTGGGCAAGATGTCAATCATGGTCTAACAGAGCCTTTCTTTTAGCGCCGGTCCCTGCGCCGGCGTGCGGCCTATTTCTCCCCAATTTTGGCCATTTTGCCCTCCAAACGGCACTACCGCCGGCAACATCCAGCAGATACGCTGAATCTAGTCGTATAGGCCCTATGAGAACGGGAGCAACCATGGCAGCCTTGTTCACGACCCCCAAACGCAATGACACTACCGCCGGAACCCATGTTGCCGAACCCGACGTTCGCCATCGCATAGGACTCGCGCACGGCAGCTGGCGCCGCGTGACGCGCCGCATCGTCGCGGGCGCCGTGTGCGCGCTCACGGTGAGCTCGCTGCTCATGCCGAGCGTCTCGCTCGCAGCGGAATGGGTCAAGGTCGGCGGCAACAAGTACAACACCGCGGCGAGCGACGAGGCCGGTACCTGGTCGTGGGACGGCGCCGACGACTTGAAGCTCAACAACTATAACGGCGGCGAGATCCAGGCCGCAGGCAAGCTCAACGTGAATTACTCGGGAACCAACATCGTCACTGCCGAATGGATCGAAAGCATCAACGTTTCTCATGGCACTAACGAGAATGCCGAGCTCAATATCCAAGGCGACGAGGGCGGCACGCTCAGCGTGACATCTACTGAGGACGCTATCCTCTCCACGGGTAATATCAACATCGACGGAGCCGGATCCGTCAACGCCACGAGCACTGGGTTTGATGCCATCAATGCCGGAGGTGATCTCGCTATCAAAGGTTCGGGCAACGTCAACGCCACGGGTGCATCGGATGGCATCAGGGCAAACGGCAATATCACGATTGACGACAGCGGAGCCGTCACCGCCAGGGCTACCAAGGACAAGGGTATTGGAGCCGACAAGAACCTCACCATCAAGGGTGGCGGGACGGTCGAGGCAAGCTCAGCCGATGGTGAGGCCCTTTGGAGCGGCGGCAATATCAACATCTCGGACGGCGGCCAGGTCAAGGCAAGCTCCGAGAAAGACGCTGCCGTCGAGGCCAAGGGCAGCCTCGCAGCCACAAACGCCTCCCTCAACGTAAACGGTGTTGAATATGGCGTCTATGCCCACAAGGGCATCACCCTCGATCATGCAAACGTGACGGTCCGTGCAAGTAAAGGCAGATACGGTGGCGCCAACGCCCTCTTCACCTACCAGGACGACATCGTCGTCAAGAACGGCTCCACCGTGGACGCGTTTGCGGAAGGCGAGGTTTCGGCTGCATTCTCCACCAGAAACGATCGACCCAACGAGAAGGGCGGCCACATCTACATCAGCGACTCCGTTGTCAAGGCCATAGCCCGCTATGTCGAGAACGGCGACGGCCCCATCCCCTACAGCGAAAACCAAGATGGCGAGACGAGGCGCGAACCCCAAGGCGAGAACATCGGCATCATCGCCCAGACCAGCGAGGGCGTCACACCCGCAGTCATCTCGATCATCCGCAGCAAGGTAACGGCCGAAGGAGATACAGCGGCAATCTTTGCCCGTGCCATGAGCGCTGACGGCAAGACAATCGGCACCATCAAGATTGAGAACGCCGCCATCCAGACGCCCGAAGGCGGCAAGATCATTGACTATCGCAAGCTCCGTGACGGCATCTACGAGGCAGGCCAAGCCATCGGCACGGGCGACGCCACGGTCGACTCCCTCTATATCAAAGCAGTCGCCAAAAGTACGACCATCGCACCTCCCGAGGTAGCCAAGCCGGAAGACCCCAAGCCCGACGAGACCAAGCCCGCAGAAAGCAAGCCCGCGGAGTCCAAGCAGAACCCCAAGCCTGAGGGCTCAAAGCCGACCAAGGCCGTTGCGGCTTCAACCACGAAAGCCAAGACTACCGGCGTGCTCGCGGCAACCGGCGACACCTCGGGTGCGGCCATCGTGGCAACCGTCCTTGCGGGAACAGCCGCTATCGCCGCAGGCACCATGGCGAGCCGTAAGCGTTCTTAGACGCCTCTGCGCACATGGCAGCTCCCGCGAAGGCCCCGAGCCCCAGCACCGTTTAACAACGCCACCGCCGAGCTCCCCTCCGGCGGTGGCGTTTTCCATATGCGTCCGCAGGGGATGCACGAGATTGTCTTTGGTCTAGCCCAACCGGCATACGCTGGCGTGCGACAATTGGGGCTGCCGATATCACAACACTGAGAGAAGCCCGTCATGGAAGCGCATCAAAAGCAGATAACCGTTTATTCGAATCATACGGAAAGCGCGCCTGTCATCTACCTTCCTGTGGTCGTGGGCGACGGCAGCGAGGTTTATAAGTGTTGCCGAGAGCTCGACTGTCCGCCATTCGCCCTCGTCACCATTGGCGGGCTCGATTGGAATCGCGAGCTGAGCCCCTGGGCATGCGACGGGACCGTACGCGATGCCGAGCCTTTCGGCGGCCAAGCTGCCGATTTTCTTGATGAGCTGCTGAATCAGATAATCCCCCAGGTCGAGTCGTCGCTTCCTCAGCCGCCCACCTGGCGCGGCATTGCCGGCTACTCGCTCGCGGGCCTCTTCGCACTCTGGTCCCTCTGGCAAACCGACGCCTTTGACCGCGCCGCGAGCGCATCGGGGTCGCTATGGTTTCCCGACTTTGTCGACCGTGCCAGCACGGCCCCTTTTGCCGGCAGCCCGCAAGCCGTCTACCTGTCACTCGGCAAAAAGGAAACCAAGACGCCCAACCGCATGATGCGGCATGTACTCGACGACACACGCGCGATGGAAGCGTTGCTCGTCGAGCGCGGCATTCCAACAACGCTGGAGCTCAACCCCGGCAATCACTTTGCCCAAACCGACTTACGCATGGCCCGCGGCATCCACTGGATACTGACACATTAAAAATGGTGCCCACACGCATATACGCATGGGCACCATATCTTGTTTTAGCTGAACGCAGCTGCTACTCAGCAGCCTCCTCAAGCTCGGAGACATCAAACTCAAAGTCGTTACCCGGCAGGATGGCGTTGAGCACAATGCCCACCAGTGAGCCCACGGCAATGCCGGACAGCGAAATCGTCACGCCGCCGGGCTCCAACACGATGGCGCCGGCGGTGCTGTACGCGATGCCGAGCGAAAGCACGAGCACCAGCGCGGCAACCAGCACGTTGCGGTTGTTCTGGAAATCGACCTGGTTCTCGATGAGGTTGCGGACGCCCACAGCGCTGATCATGCCATAGAGCACGAGCGACACACCGCCGATCACACACGCCGGCATGGCCGCAATGACAGCCGCGAACTTGGGGCAGAACGAAAGCACGATGGCGCAACACGCGGCAATTCGAATTACGCGCGGGTCGAACACGCGCGTCAGGGCGAGCACGCCGGTGTTCTCACCATACGTAGTGTTGGCCGGAGCGCCAAAGAGCGAAGCCAGAATCGTGGCAAGGCCGTCGCCGAGCAGCGTGCGATGCAGACCGGGATCGGCAATGTAGTTGCACTCGCAAGTCGAACCGATAGCAGAGATATCGCCGATATGCTCGATCATGGTCGCGAAGGCCAGCGGCATGATGGTGATGATGGCCGTCGTGGCAAGACCGCTATCGAACTGCGGCCCAAAGAGTGCAAACACGGTGTTGTCCCACACGATGGGCAGACCGACCCACGGAGCGGCGGCAACGCCCGAGAAATCAACCTCGCCGAGCGCAGCCGCAACGGCATAGCTCACCACAACGCCCAGCAAAATCGGCACGATCTTGACCATGCCACGGCCCCAGATGTTGCAGATGACGATAACGGCAACGCCAATGACAGCCACAAGCCAGTTGGTCTGGCAGTTAGCAATAGCGGAACTTGCCAGGATCAAGCCGATGGAAATGACGATGGGGCCAGTCACCACCGGCGGAAAGAAACGCATGACACGCTTGGCGCCAAACGCGCGGAAGAGCGCCGCCAGCACCGGATAGAGCAGACCGGCACAAGCTACGCCCAGGCAGGCGTAGGGCAAAAGCTCGGTCTCGCCGTTGGGCGCGATTGCGGCATAACCGGCAATAAAGGCAAACGATGAGCCCAAAAATGCCGGCACCTTACCGCGCGACAGGAAGTGGAACAGCAGCGTGCCCAAGCCGGCAAACAAAAGCGTTGCCGATACCGAGAGGCCGGTGAGCACGGGCACCAGCACGGTGGCGCCAAACATGGCAAACAGGTGCTGTAGGCCGAGCAGAAACATGCGCGGGCGGCCGAGCGACGATGCGTCGTAGATGGCATCGCTGACGGCGGGCGTCGAGGACTGGGACATGGATGTCCTTTCGAATGGAAGGGCGATCAGGCATATCGGATAACCTGCCTGAACGATACGATCCGAACCATTGTACGCGATACACTATGCCTCGCACGCGCCGCCACCTGCAAACACTAGCGCTATTTCCAAACGCGCTCGGCAATGCGCTTGACCAGCGCGATCTTTGCCCATTGCTCATCCTCGGTCAGCTTGTTGCCAATCTCGCAGCTGGCAAAGCCGCACTGAGGCGACAGATACAGGTTCTCGAGCGGCACGTACTTTGCGGCTTCACGGATGCGCTCGACGATAACATCCTCGTTCTCGAGCTCTGCCGCCTTGGTGGTTACCAAGCCCAGCACGACCTTCTTGCCCGGGGCAACGTACTTGAGCGGCTCAAAACCGCCGGCGCGCGGCGTATCGAACTCCAGGTAAAATGCATCGACATCCTCGTTTGCGAACAGGTACGGCGCGATGGGGTCATAGCCGCCCTCGAAGGCATAGGTGGAGTGGTAGTTGCCGCGGCACACATGCGTGTTGATGACCAGATCGTCGGGCTTGTCCGCGATGGCGGCATTGTTGAGCGCCACGCCCAGCTCGCTTACCTTTTGCAGGTCGACCGGGCTCATGCCGGTTTTGGCGACAAAATCGGTGTCGCAGTAGATGCCCCAGGTGCAGTCATCAAACTGGATGTTGCGGCAGCCTGCTGCGTACAGGTCGGCGATCACCGTGCGATAAGCGGCTGCGATGGCGTCGGCAAGTTCCTCATCGGTCTTATAGACAGCGCGCAGGCTCTCCTGCTGGCCGTCGCAGCGGTCGAGCGTGACTTCGGAGAACGTCTGGATCGGCGCCGGAATGGTTTGCCGCGCGACCTGGCCCTCCCCCTCGAGCACCTTGACAAATTTAAAGTGCTCGACGAACGGATGGTTCTCGCCGCTAATGGGGCCGGTTACCACGGCGGTGTCGGCTGTGGTCTCCTCGTCGTGGAACATATAGCCCGTACGCGAGGTACGGCGTTCAATGCCGTTGAGCCCCCACATAAAGTCGAGGTGCCAGTAACTGCGGCGAAACTCGCCATCGGTAATCACCTGCAGGCCAGCGGACTTTTGCTTGTCCACCAGGTCGCGAATGGCCTCATCCTCGACGGCCTTAAGGCCGGCGGTGTCGAGTGTGCCCGCAGCATAGGCGGCACGGGCGTCCTTTACGGCCTGTGGACGAAGAAAGCTGCCGACGATATCGGCGCGAAACGGCGCATTCAGCGTGGTTAAAGCACTCATAGATATCTCCCTTTGCATTGGTTGCTTCACTGGAACAGAGTATGAGCGCTCATATGGCCATCGCAAAATATACGTTTATAACAGTTTGATATAGATGCTTCCTATATCAGTTTGGACTGCCATAAAGAGATTTGGCCCGTGCAGAATGCAGCAGTCTATATGTGCTGACGAATCACGTCGATATAGGCTTGGCCGTAGCGCGTAAGCGTCGTGTTCTTACGCGTGATGATGCCGATCTCCATGTACTCGTCTACATCGAGCGGAATCGAGATGATGCCGGGCCCGTTGAGCTCGTGACTGATCACGCCTGAGCATACCGTGTAGCCGTTGAGGCCCATGACCAGGTTGAACAACGTCGCACGGTCACGCACGCGGATATTCTTGCGGCGCTCAAAGGTCGAGGTCAGCTCCTCAGAATAGTAGAACGAGTTATAGCTGCCCTGCTCATAGGACAAAAACGGGTAGTCTTCCAAGTCCTCGAGCGTCACGCTGGAGCGGCCCGCCAGCGGATGGTCGGCGCACACAAAAACGTGCGGCGTGGCGCAGAAGAGCCCTTCGAACACGAGCTCGTTGGCCGCCAGCATGCGCTCGATGACCTCGCGATTGTGCTCGGACAAGTACAAGATGCCGAGTTCGCTTTTCATATGCGCGACGTCCTCGATAATCTCGTGAGTCTGCTCCTCGCGCAGGGTAAAGTCGTAGCGCGCGGCATCGAACTCACGGATCACATCGACAAACGCGTTGACGGCAAAGGAATAATGCTGGCAGCTCACACTAAAGTGCGGCACCTGCTCGGACTCTCCCTTGTACTTACCTTCGAGCAGATCGGCCTGGTCAAGCACCTGTCGCGCGTAGCCCAAGAAGGTCTCGCCTTCCTCGGACACAATGACGCCCTTGTTGGTGCGCTCAAAGATGTGCACGCCCATCTCGTTTTCGAGATCGCGAATCGATGCGGTAATCGAAGGCTGCGACACAAAGAGCCGGCGCGAGGCCTCGGTGATGCTGCCGCATTCGGCAACTTTGACGACATACCTGAGCTGCTGAAGCTTCATAGCTTTCTCCCTAGACGTTCGTGACGTCGAAACCCGTCGCATCCATCTGACGCATAAACGGCGGCATCTCCCCCGTCGCGGCGCAGTCGGCAATCTGATGCAGAGCCCCGGCAACCGCATCGTCTGCCGCAGCGCCGATATGCCAGCGCGCGGCAGCCGTAACAGCCTCGTTGGCATTGGCGACTGCAACGGAGTTGGGAACGGCATCGATCATGGGCAGATCGTTATCGGAATCACCGAACACGGCCACCTCGTCGGGCGTCAGACCCAGGGCACGCGCCAGCTCCAGGGCGGCGCAGCCCTTGTCCCAACCGGCCGGGAGAATATCGAACAGGCGCACACGATTGTTTGGAAACACAAGCGAGAGCTCCGGCACCTCGGCGGCAACGCGCTCGCGTAGCTCCACGAGCTCTTCGCGCGAGCGGGCACTCCAAATATTCGCCTTAAACACCGGGGCATCATCGACAACAGGACGGCACGGGGCCTCTTCGCCTTTGAGCCACGTATTACCGCCCGACTCCATGGCGCGGCGCACGCGCTCGGGGTCGCTCGTCACGCAATAGGCATCGTTACCCCAAAAGTCATCACCCAGGCTGTAGACCTTCAGGTACGTATCATCGGTCTCCTGTTCCAAATAGTCAGCCAAGCGCATAAGGGCGGCATTGTCGGTCGCGCGCGAAGCGACCGCCTGACCGTCGACAAACATTACCTGGCCGTTGCAGAACGCGCCGGTCGAAAAGCACTCGGCGCAATTGCGGAACATCCAGCCCATCGCGGACGGCTGGCGGCCCGAAACCGGTCCAAAGTGCAGACCCGCCGCCTGCATGGCATGAATGCCCTCGATGGCGTAGTCGCTGGCGCCGTCATGCCCAGCCGGAATCAGCGTATCGTCCATATCGGTCAGCACAAGTTTAATCATAAGGCCCCCTCGGTCATTCTTAATCCCATCTATTGTACCGACCTGCCAAAAAGGGACAGGTTTATTTCGGCAGGTTTCATCTGGGAAAACGCAAAGTCCCAGTTGTTACCTGCCAAAATAAACCTGTCCCTTTTTGGCAGGTGCGCTAGTATAGGGAACAACAGATTCGATGCGGGAGTGCCGGCGGTGCAAACCACAAGGCTGAGAGGGCATGGGGCCCAATCCTTTGAACCTGTCAGTTAATGCTGGCGTAGGGAGCATGCCGCCTTTACAGGGGCGCTGTCTATGCACAGCGCCCCTTTTCTATGCCAAGGAGGCATGTGCAGTGATTGATTCGGAACAGCTTAAGCAGCATATGGTCAAGGCCGTGGAGGAGATTCGCGCCACCAATCCGATGGCCGGCTCCATCACCAACACGGTGACGATCGACTTTGTCGCCAACGCACAGCTCGCCGTGGGCGGATCGGCCGCCATGGTCTATCTGCCCGACGAAGGCGAGGCACTCGTTGCCGGCGGCGGCGCCATCTATCTCAACATGGGCACGCTCTTCCCCATCTACGAGCAGACGATTCCCCGAGCGGCCAAGGCGGCACACGACGCCGGCAAGCCCTGGGTGCTCGATCCGGTGGGCCTGGGCATCGGTAGCCTGCGCACCCAGCTGGTAAACGAGCTCAAGCAGTACAAGCCCGCCATCGTGCGCGGCAATGCCTCCGAGATCATTGCGCTCGCCGGCCTGTGGGGTCTTGAGGGCGAGGCGGCCGATCTGAGCCGCGTACGCGGCGTCGATACCACCGACACGGTCGACGCCGCCCGCGATGCCGCCGTGGCGCTCGCCCGCTACACCGGCGGCGCCGTGGTCGTCTCGGGCGAAGTCGACCTGATTACCGACGGCACGACCGTGGCCAAGTCCCACGGCGGCAGCCCGCTCATGTCCAAGATCACCGGCTGCGGCTGCTCGCAGGGCGGCGTGCTGGCCGTGTACGCCTGCGCCGCCGACCCGTTTACGGCAGCCGTCTGCGGCACCGCCGTCTACAACGTTGCCGGCACGCGTGCCGCCGCCGTCGCCGATGCCCCGGCAAGCTTTAAGGTCGCCTTTATCGACGAGCTCTACCGCGCGACCGCCCAGGACATCGCCGATAACCAACTCGAGCTCGAGGAGGCATAAGCCATGTCCGAGCCCGCAACCAATGCCGGCATGAACACACTCGTCGCCGTGGCCATCGCCCCGTGCGGCACCGGCGATGAACTGTCCGCCGAGGTCGCCGAGGTCGTGCGCGTCATTCGCGAGAGCGGCCTTCCCAACCGCACCACCTCGATGTTCACCGAGATCGAGGGTGACTGGGACGAGGTCATGCAGGTCGTGCGCGACGCAACCTTTGTGTTGGCGAGCAGGGGCATCCGCACCGAAGTCGTGCTCAAAGCCGATATTCGACCCGGATTTACCGACACCATGACCGGCAAGCTCGAGCGCATGGAAGCACAGATCAAAAAGCAGGAGGAAGCACGATGAGCATCCGCGACAACCTTGATATCTCGGCCTATCTGGTACTCGGCCCCGAAAACACGCTCGGGCGTCCCGTGGGCGATGTGGTGGCCCAGGCGCTCGACGCAGGCTTTACCTGCATCCAGGTGCGCTCCAAGGTGGCAAGTGCCCGCGAGATCATCGCGCTGACGGGCGACGCCGCGCAGGCAATCGCACAGGCCGGCAAGACCGGTCAGGTCGCCCTGCTGATCGACGACCGCCTGGACTGCGTACTCGCCGCGCGCGAGCAGGGCATCGCTGTCGACGGCGTGCACGTTGGCCAGAGCGATATTCCCGTCGAGGTCTGCCGCAAACTTTTGGGCCCCGATGCCATTGTGGGCCTTTCGGCCCGTTGCGAGGAGATGCTCGAGTACGTCAAGACCGCCGACATGAGCCTGGTCGACTACCTGGGCATCGGCCCGCTCCACGAGACCGAGACCAAGCGCGACTGCGGACGCGCGGCCGACGGCTCTATCATCACCAAGAGCTTTGAGGACTTGGCCGCACTCCACGCGGCAAGCCCCGTGCCCATCGTGGTGGGCGGCGGCGTCAAGACGGCCGACCTGCCGCAGCTCAAGGCCACCGGCGTCGATGGCTTCTTTGTGGTGAGCGCCGTCTGCAGTGCTGACGACCCCTGCGCCGCCGCCAAGGAGCTCGTCGACACCTGGCAGCAGGCATAGACTCAAGCCGAGCAGCCGATTCGCGGCCTCATATCTTCAATAGCGGAAAGCGCATCCCAGTTTGGGCCTCCATTCCGGGATGCGCTTTTCGCCGAGTCCGCGGCAGTTTGCCCTACCCCGCTAGGTAGACCTCCAGCGCGGGCAAGGTCGCCTCCGCATCGTGGCGGCCGATCTGATAGATGCGCTCGAGCTCATCGGGCTCGCGGCACAGCGACGGCACCTTCACCGATTCGCTCGGCCGCACCACAAAGATTTCGCCGGCAGCCTCGCGACGCGCCAGGTCATCGAGCGTAGCATTGTAGACCTCATGCCGATGCTCAAGCGCCGCGACAAACTCCGGGTAGTGACGGAACACGCGCCGCAGCATGGGCATCACGCTGTTGGGCTGCTTCACAAAGCCCGCCGGCTGCGTGAGTACCACGATATTGCGGTCATACCCCTGCGCAAACAGCCATGCACTGGGAATAGAATCAGCCACGCCACCATCCAGATACTTATGCCCGTCAATAGCAACGGGACGCGTCGCCACGGGAATCGCCGACGATGCCCGGATCCACTCGATATCCCTCTCGTCGCCATAGGGCAGGTCGTGGTAGACGGCCTTGCCCGTCTCGATATCGGTGCACACGCACGTAAACCGCATAGGACAGGCGCGATACGCCTCCAAGTCAATGGGATCGCGCTCGATAGGCACCTCGTGATAGGCAAAATCGGCATTGAACATATCGCCGGTCCGCAGCCAGCTTGCTACACCCGCATAGCGCTTATCGGCACAATAGGCCTTGTTATAGCGAATGGCACGGCCGATCTGGCGCGATTTAAAATTGTAGCCAAACGCCGCGCCCGCCGAGACGCCCACCATATGGTCGCAGGTCAAACCGTGCTCCATCCAAACGTCGAGCACGCCCGCCGTATACATACCGCGGTAGCCGCCTCCCTCGAGCGCGAGCCCCACCGTGCGCGTCATAGTTGACTGTGCCATGCGACCATCTCCATCCCCACAAATTCAAACGGAACAAGTATACCCGTCAACATATACCGCCCCAGTCGCATTTTTATCGAACATCGCATCATCGCGCTGCCGTTTGTCGAATAATAGCCACCCACAGCATGTGCACCCCTATATAATTTTGCACTGTTGTTTATACTACTCAGCAGTTATCAACAGCGAACATTAGCCGGCAAAGTAACCCAACAACGCAGCAAGGCGGGGGCCTGGATACACGCAAAACGCTGAGCAACGATGCGTGTACACAACGAGCTCGCCCGACGCAATCCGCTCCGACTTCAGAAAGCCGCTTAGAACATGGATACTGTCAGCAATTACACCGAAACGCTCGAAAAGACCGTCCGTGACCTTCTCGAGCGTCAGGAGGATCTGATCAGGACCGCCTTTACCGACCAGCTTACCGGGCTTGGCAACCGTGGCGGCTTTACCCGTTCCCTCGAGGAGCTCTGGGAGCAGGACACCCCCGTAACCATGGCGTTTATCGACATCGATAACCTTAAGCACTGCAACGACATCTTTGGGCATGACGAGGGCAACCGCTATATTTTGCAGGTAAGCCTCTATCTCAAGCTGTATATGAAGGTAGACGAAGCGGCATTTCGTCTGGGAGGCGACGAGTTTGCCATCCTGTCTACGGTTGCAACCGAGGACGACCTCGCCGAACGTCTGGAACGCTGCCGAACGGTCTTGCTCAAAAACAACGATTCCGAGACGCCCCGCTCGTTTAGCTACGGAGTGTCGCATGCCGACCCCGCCCTGGGCGAAGCCCGCAATCGCATGACGCTCGATGCCGACCATCGCATGTACGACTACAAGCTACGTCATGCCATGCACCTCGACCGACGCAATATCACGCAAGTCCACGCCGACGACTTCGAAATAAGCGATCGTATTTTCGACGCCTTTTCGATGCTCAACGAGGGCCGCTATTTTTTTATCGAAAACTTGGACAAACATCGCACCCTTTGGTCACAAGGTGCCTTGCGCGATCTCGGTCTTCCCTCGGAGCACATAGACAACTGCCGCGATTACTGGAAAACGCGCGTCCATCCCGATGACCTTGAGGCCTGCATCAACGACATCGACCAAGTCTATAACGGCACCAAGCACCGTCGCGTCATGCAGTATCGTGTGCGCAATGCCGTCGGCGACTACGTCCTTTGCCGTGCTCGCGGGTTTCGTATCGACGGCGACGGAAATGTCCCCTCGCTCTATGTCGGCGAGCTCGTCAACCACTCACTTGCCGAAACCGTCGATGCCGCGACGGGCCTCGGTACGCAGCGCATGCTGGTCAACGCTATCGATGCCTGCCGTCGCGACCATTGCAAGACGGGGCTTATAGCGGTGCGCGTTCGTGGCACGGCGAAGCTCAACGAGCCCTACGGAGCCGAGGCCGTCGACAACATGCTTGCCGAATACGCAGGTCGTATACTGTCGATCACCCACGGCAGGAGTAGGGTCTACCGTTCACGAAGCGCCCAATTCGTCGTGCTCAGCAACGATTTGGACCATGAGGCATTCGAGCAACTGACTTGCCACCTTAAAGAGGCCGTTTTCGCTCCTGTTCAAATCGCGGGCGACACCATTACTCCCGTCTGTCTTGTCGTTCCGGCCTTTTACGAGCACTTAACTCATCAAACGACTGCCGTTTTAGGCGAACTTGAGCGTCGCCTTCGCACGGCCGGCGGGCTTGTTCCCAACGACAGCCTCCCCATACCCGAGGCGGAGCGCAAAAGCGCCATCGCCGAACGCATCGACTTGCTCACGGGCCTCTATCGACCCAGCGAGTTTATGCGGCTCGCCAACGCATTTCTCAAGACAAGGCGCGACGGTGCCTGGTGCATCGCCACGGTCGACATGGGCCACATGCGCCTGTTTAATGAATGGCACGGCCAGGCCGAGGGCGACCGCGTGCTCGCCGATGTGGGCACGGTCCTCAAGGACATCGAGAATGCCGATATGGGAGTCGCAGGATACTGGGGCCAAGATGACTTTTGCGTACTCATCCCCTTTAAGCACATCACCGTCCATCAAATCTACAACCGCATTCGCGAGGCCGTAGCCAGGCATGATGACGGCGTAGGTTTTTGGCCGTCCATGGGCGTTTACCCCATCGACTCCAATGAGGAGATCACCATCGATGCTCAGGCGAAGGCCATGTTTACCAATCGGCGCGCAAAAAACGACTTCAAGGAGCGCATTGCCATTTTCTGCCCCGCGGAGTACGAGCGCGAAGTCGTGTTCCACCGCACGCTGAGCGAATTCCAGTACGCGCTCTCGGACGGTCGCATTACCTACCACTTGCAGCCCCAGGTCGATATGGAAACCGGCGAGATTATTGGTGCCGAAGCACTCACCCGCTGGATTGACAAGGACGGCTCTCTCATTTCGCCCGCAACGTTTATCCCCGCACTCGAGGAAAGCGGCTTTGTAGTGACGCTCGACAAGTACATTTGGCAGGGTGTCGCCTCGTGGCTGCGCGAGCGTCTCGATCGCGGTCTTCGCGTGGTTCCGATCTCGCTTAATGTGTCGCGCGTGGATATCCTTGCCTGCGACGTTGCCGAACATATGGGGGCGCTTGCCGCCCAATACAACCTACCGCCCGAGCTCATGCGTATCGAGATCACCGAGACGGCTTATACGGGAGAGTCCGAGGCCGTGGACAAACTGACAGCCGACCTGCACACCCGCGGCTTCTCGACCTATATGGACGATTTTGGCACCGGCCAGTCCACACTCGCGATGCTCAAGAACGTCAACGTCGACGTCATCAAGCTCGACCGCACGTTTGTGTCCATCGACGGCGATCATGGCCGCAACACGCAAATCATTTCATCAATGCTCGAGATGGCGCATTCGCTCCATCTGCCCGTCGTGGTCGAAGGCGTCGAGACGAATGAGCAGGCGAACGTGCTACGGCAAATGGGCGCCCGCGACGCCCAGGGCTTCCTCTACTACCGCCCCATGCCAGCGAAGGATTTTGAGGCATTGCTCGATGGTGGCAATAACAACTGATACGCTCGCGCGCAAAACACCACCGCCGAAGGGGGAATTTGCCTCCATTAGTTAACTTATATCCCCAATTCAAACCGAATTGGGGATATGATACAAACCGCTGTTCCGCCCAAGGAGGTTATCCATCATGAACGAATCATATCGCCTGGGCGAGCAATCGATTATTGCCTATCTTCAGCGACTTGCGAATGGCATCTCGACCGCCGAACTCGATGTTGCCGCGCTGCCTGCTGAGCTACGCGCCGTTGGCGAGCAACTGCAAAAGACGCACGCCATCCTGCAGCAAGAGCGCCGGCTGCTTGAGAGCAACGCCTATATCGACCCGCTCACCAACTTGGACAACCGCAACGGATTCGACCGTCACGTCGAGCAACTCTGGCACAAAGGCGACCCCTTCACCTGCGCCTATATTGACATCGACCATCTCAAACATTGCAATGATAGGTTTGGCCACGCCGAAGGCAATCGCTATATTCTGGGCATCTGCCGCACGCTCTCCGAAACCATGGAGCACGATGAGATGCTGTTCCGTATCGGTGGAGACGAGTTTGTGCTTATCTCGCTCTCCGCAAACGAGACTGAACTCGAGCAGCGCTTGGAGCAGGTACGTGCCGGGCTGATCGAGGCGAGCTCAGGTGGCAAGGCGCCCATGATCGGCAGCTTTAGCTTTGGCTGCTCGCGCGTCGATCCACTTGCTGGCGACACGCGTCGCCAGATGACGATGGATGCCGATCGCAAGATGTATCGCTATAAGCTTATGCATCGTGTGCAGCAACCGAAAGACGATGACGCGCCGCAACGCCCAATCGTCGAACAGCTTCCCTGCAACGACCGGGTGTTCCAAGCGATCTCCATGAGCTCCGAGACGCGCTATCCGTTCATCCTTAACCTCGATACTGGAGAATCGCAATGGTCGGTTAACGCCGTGCGCGATTTTGACCTGCCTTCCCAGCACCCTTTTAACTCACTCGACATGTGGCTCGCCCGCGTTCATCCCGAGGACCGCGACAACGTACGCGCCGAGCTCGACATGGTGATAAACGGCACGTGGCACTTCCACTACATGCAGTATCGCGTAATGGATGCCACCGGAAAATACGCGCTTTGCGACTGCACGGGCTACCGCTTGGACGGCACCGATACCGAGCCCAGCATGTATGTGGGCATTATCGTCAACCGAAGCCTAGCGGATACGACCGACTCGGTAACGGGCCTGGGCGATGTCCACGCGCTGGTCAACGCTATTGGAGAGATGCGCCGCGTGCCGCACGAGGCAGGCTTTATTGCCATTAAGGTCGACGATATCGCCGAGGTCAATGCCCGCTTTGGATTCGATGCAGGCGACCGCGTGCTCGCCGAAAGCGCCGCCTGCCTCATGGATTGTTCGCGCGGCAAGGGCCGCCTGTTCCGCTCGACGGGGCCGACATTCGTGGCACTCTTCGATGAGCTCGGCCCCGAGGCAATCGATGAGATCGCAAGCGACATCGAACGGTTCCTGGGTTCTCCCGTGCTCATCGGCTCGCTTGAATATCAGCCGCCCATTCGCGTGGCCACGCTCCATCTGGACGGCGTCGACCGTCAGCCTGTTTCCATTTTGAACGAGCTTAAAGCGTTGCTCGGGAAAGCCGTGCAGGTGCCAGGTACCAAACTGGATTAGCACCGCGCCCGCACCGCCTCCCCCATCGTGCGATAATCCTCTGCAGAAGTCACCAAAAGCAGAGGGAGTTTGTGATGAAGGTTCTTTTGGTCAATGGCAGTCCCAAGGCAAACGGCAACACCGCCCGCGCACTCGCCGAGGTCGCCGAGCAACTTAATGCAGAAGGCATTGATACCGAGGTGTTTCAGCTGGGCGCCAAGCCCATTCGCGATTGCATCGGTTGTGGCCTGTGCGGCAAGCTTGGCGGTCGCTGCACCTTTGACGACGACGTGGTGAACGAGCTCATCGCTGCCGCCGAGCAGGCAGATGGTTTTGTCTTTGGCTCACCCGTCTACTATGCGCACCCCAGCGGACGCATCCTTTCGGCCCTCGATCGCGCCTTCTATGCAGGCGGGCATGCCTTTGAGCACAAACCCGGCGCCGCGGTCGCCGTCGCCCGTCGCGGCGGCACCTCGACCACCTTCGATGTGCTCAACAAGTACTTCACCATTAAGCAAATGCCCGTAGTTGCCTCCACCTACTGGAACAACGTGTTTGGCCGCGTGCCCGGCGACGCCGATGGGGATGCCGAGGGCCTTGCCACCATGCGAAACATCGGCAAAAACATGGCCTGGCTCCTGCGCTGTATCGAGGCAGGACAGGCCGCCGGTATCAACGCACCCGAGGCAGATCGCGCAACGACCAACTTCATTCGATAAGTCCAGCGGCGGTAACCTCGATGTCCTATCAATGTCAGCGAAAAGCCAGCTGATGAGGCAAGGTGCCTTGAAAGAGGAGGGCGCTGGGCTTTTGCCCGCGCCCGACGATTGAAAGGCAGATTGCCCATCAGATGGCTTTGCAGCGTCGAGGTGACCGCCGTTCGTTAGAACGGCGGAACAATAAATGAATATTCAAATCTTCGGCACCAAAAAGTCCTTTGATACCAAGAAGGCCCAACGCTATTTTAAGGAGCGCCGCATTAAGGTGCAGTTTATTGACCTTAAGGAAAAGGAGATGAGCAAGGGCGAGCTCACGAGCGTGATGCAGGCGGTCGGCGGCATCGACAAGCTACTCAACCCCAAGGCCAAGGACGAGGAGACGCTCGCGCTCATCCAGCACCTCACCCCCAGCCAGCGCTTTGACAAGCTGCTCGAGAACCAGCAGGTTCTCGCCGAACCCATCGTGCGCAACGGCAAAAAGGCCACCGTCGGTTATTGCCCCGATGTATGGGGAGCCTGGGAGTAGCTTGTGTTATTTGCCGGCTCGTGGGTATAAGAGCGGGCGTTTGGCATAAGATTCAACTGTAAGCCATGTCTAACAAAGGAGGGCACATGCCCAACAAACCCGTGAAGATCATCATGCTTACCGGATACCTCGGTGCCGGCAAGACCACGCTGCTCAACCACATCCTCGCTAACGACGGCGGCATCCGCGCCGCCGTGATCGTCAACGATATCGGCGAGATCAACGTCGACGCCAGCCTTATCGCCGACGGCGGCCTTTCCGAGACCGATGACCTCATCCCGCTCACCAACGGCTGCATCTGCTGCACGCTTTCGGATGACCTGGCCAACCAGCTGCAGGGCATCGCCGATTCGGGCAACTTCGACTACATCATCATCGAGGCATCGGGCATTTGCGAGCCTATCCCCATCGCCTACACCATCTCGAGCTTCTGCGACGAGGCCAAGGTGGGCGGCGAGCCCAAGCTCGCGCTCGACAACATCGTGGCCGTGGTCGACTGCGCCCGCATGTACGACGAGTTCAACGGCGGTCGCGACCTGCTGGCCGAGGATATCGACGAGGACGACATCGAAAGCCTGCTCATCCAGCAGATCGAATTCTGCTCCACGCTGATCCTCAACAAGACCGATACCGTGACGCCCGAGCAGATCGCCGAGCTCAAGGCCATCGTGCGCAGCCTGCAGAAGGACGCCGTGATTGTCGAGGCCCAAAACGGCGAGGTCCCCATGGAGGAGCTGCTCGACACCGACCGCTTCGACTTTATGCGCGCCTACAACTCCGCCGCCTGGATCGAGGCCATGGAGCATCCCGAGGAGCACGACGACCCCGAGGTGCTCGAGTACGACATCGAGACCTTTGTGTACTCGCGCCGCAAGCCGTTTGACCTGCAGAAGTTCACCAATTTTGTTGAGCAGGAGTGGCCCGACGAGGTCATCCGCGTCAAGGGTCCGCTGTGGCAGACCGGCGATCCGGACATGTGCTACATGTTTGAGCAGGCCGGCCACCAGATGCGCCTGATGGAGAACGGTCTGTTTGTCGATTCGGCGCCCGAGGGCGAGAAGCAGAAGATCATCGACGAGAACCCCGAGATCATGCAGATTTGGGACGACGAGACGGGCGACCGCATGACGAGCCTGTGCATCATCGGCCGTCACATGGACAAGGATGCGCTCATCGCCTCCCTCGATGCCTGCCTGACCGACTGGCACCGCGCCTAGGTTTATCCAAGCGGGCATTTTTCCGCCTATGTAACCGCCAAACCACCACGAAGGTGCTCTTCGTGGTGGTTTTTCGTTCTGAGCCAAGGAGATTCATGTTCAACATCGTGCTGTATGCGCCCGAGATTCCGGCCAATACGGGCAATATCGGCCGCACCTGCGTGGTTACCGGCGCCCGCCTGCATCTGGTGGAGCCGCTGGGATTTTCGCTCGACGACAAGACGGTACGTCGCGCCGGTCTGGGCTACTGGCAAAACTTGGACGTGACGACCTATGCCGGCTGGGAGGATTTCCTTGCGCGCAACGACCTCTCCCCCGCCGATGGTCGCCTGCATCTGCTGACCAAAAAGGCACGCCGCACCTATGCGCAGAGCACCTACCGCGATGGCGACTATTTGGTCTTTGGCAGCGAGAGTTCGGGCATTCCCGAGCCACTGCTTGCCGCGGCGCCCGAGCGCTGCGAGCGCATCCCGATGCTGCGCGATTGCGACTCGCTCGATAACGCCGAGGCTTGGGAAGCTCACGAGGAATCGCTGGGGCATACCGAGGACGGCCACGAGGCCATCCTTCAACAAGACATCTGCGGCAACTTCGTCAACCCGGACGACTACCGCATCAGCGCACTCAACCTTTCCAACAGCGCCGCCATCGTCCTCTACGAGGCCCTGCGCCAAACAGGCTTTGCCGGCATGTAAAACCTGCCATTAGGGGACGGGGTAGAAATGGTAGACTATCAAACTCTCTAGTCCTCGACAAAATGGTTTTGACATCAAATGCGGCAAAGGGACAGACCCTTTGCCGCATTTGGCTGCTGACAATTCACGTCAGAATTCAACTTCAAATACAAACGACTGCCGAAGTTCTCGCTTAGCTTGGCTTGTCAGGCTCGAATTCGCCCTTATGTTCAGCTTGCTGCATGCCTCATCGATAGCCATAGCAAGCGATACGGACATGGTGTTAGCGCCGGGCGATTTTAGCCGCTAATAGTCAAACTATTTTGACCAATCCCGGTCACCGAATAATGGCCACCGTGCCTCCCCGCCGCCACTACGCTGGTGGTGCCAACACGCCGGCGTTAGGAGGACCATTGAGGTGAACGAGAGACACGATGACCTACAGGAGATTATAGACGCGGCGCTCCGGGAGATGGCCGCGGAGGAGGGCGACGGGTTCGACCCGCAGGCATGCAACCTCGCGGAGTTCTGCAGGAGGACGGGGCTCACCCGCTCCCGCGCGAGGACGGTCAGGGCACACGGGTTCAGGGCCCTGCCCCACGGGAACAGCGGGAGGAGGGCCGCGCCGGGCGTGCTCGCCGGCCACACCGGCCTGGTGGACGACCTCCTGCGGAAGGGCGTCACCAACTCGCAGGTGATATTCGAGCGGCTGCTCGGCCAGGGCTACGCCGGCGGCCTCACCACGGTGAAGACCTATATCGCCGCGCACCGGGACCTCGTGCCCGCGAAGAGGCGGCAGGCGGCCCCGCAGGGCTGCCGCGGCCAGCGCTTCAGGACGGCGCCCGGAGAGGCCTACCAGATGGACTGGGGCTTCGTCGCGGTCGAGCGCCCTGGCGGGGAGCGGGCGCGGATCGCCTGCTTCGCCATGGTCTGCCACCATTGCGGGGGCGCCCACGTCGAGTTCTTCCCGAACGCGCGCCAGGAGAACCTCCTCATCGGGATGCTGCACGCGTTCTCGGCGCTGGGCGTGCCCGCGACCGTGCTCACCGACAACATGAAGAGCGTGGTCGTCCGCCGCGATGCCGACGGCCGGCCCGTCTGGCAGGCCGACTACGCCGAGTTCATGGGCGTCGTCGGCTTCCGCACCAGGTTGTGCAGGCCGCGCCACCCCTATACGAAGGGCAAGGTGGAGAGGCTCGTCCGCTTCGTGAAGGGGAACTTCCTCGCGGGAAGGTCCTTTACCGACCTTGACGCCCTCAACCGGGAGGCCGCCCTCTGGTGCGCCGAGCAGGGAGGCCGCTGGCGGCGCGCGGCGGCATGCGTCCCGATGCGCGAGCACGAGGCGGCGTGCTCGGCGAACACCAGGCCGCTCGAGGTCACGGCCGAGGTCGAGCGGTACCTGTGCCCGCGCCGGAAGATCTCCTTCGACGGCTTCGTGAGCTTCGAGGGGCACCGCTACGGCGTGCCCTACTGGTACGGCCGCCGCGAGTGCAGGGTGAGCCGGGAGGGGCGCGTGGTGCACATATACAGCGACGACCTCTCCCGCGAGCTCGTCGCCCACGCCGTCGGCGCCGGCGCCGACAGCTGGTGCGAGGGGCAGTGGGAGACATCGCCGGCGCAGCCCGAGGAGCTGCCGACCCAGCCGGTCGGGACCGTGGTCGAGCAGATCGCCCCGCCCCGGGCGAAGCCCGGTTTCGAGAGGTTCGACTTCGGGAGGGCCGAATGATGGCGGGCGCGGGGGCGAGCCCCTACGAGCTCGCGAGCGACGCCGCGTCGAGGCTCGGGATCGCCGTCGGGGCGGAGGAGCTCGCGACCCTCGCCTCGGACCTCGACCTCGGCGACGGGGAGATGGCCGCCGTGGCAGCCACCTTCTCCTACCTTGCGGAGAGGAGGAGGCTCGCCTCCATCGAGACGCTGCTGAGGCTGAGCAGGCTGCCCAGGCGCGAGCCCAAGACCTTCGAGGGTTTCGACTTCTCCAGGATCCAGGGCCGGGACGCGGCCGCGCTGGGCAAGCTCCCGTCGCTGGCCGACCTCTACGCGCACCGCAACGTCGCCTTCGTCGGGCCCGGCGGCATAGGGAAGACGCACCTCGCGCAGGCCTACGGGCGCGAGTGCTGCATGCGGGTGCTCAAGACCTACTACATAAAGGCGACCGAGCTCAGGGACAGGTTCCAGAAGGCCGTCCAGCGGGGAAACACCTCGCGGGTCGTCTCCTCGCTCGTCAAGCCGTCGTGCCTCATCGTTGACGAGGTGGGGAGATGCGTCTACGACAGGCCGTGCACCGACCTGTTCTTCGATGTCGTCGACAGGCGCTACGAGAAGGAGGGGCCGAACGCGATGGTCCTCACGAGCAACATCGCCCCGAGCGGGTGGGATGAGTTCTTCACGGGCGACGACACGCTCCTCTGCGCCCTCGACAGGCTGTTCGACAAGGCGTCGGTGTTCGTGATGCGGGGCCCGAGCTACCGCGGCAGGGGGCTTGACACCTACTCGGTGGAGGCCGTCCCCCAGGCGGTGAAGGTGAGGGGGATCCAGCCCGAGGGGATGTAGGAATGCGATAGGAAAGTCATAGATGCGGGCGTGTTGGCTAAAATGGGTCGGCCGGGATTGGTCAATCTCGGCCGACTATATTTGGCTAAAATAATCCGACGCTAACAATGGTCATGGTCGTCTCGCTTTTCAATTCAACCCGATAACTCTTCGCCTTGTTTTTATCCTCTCCACCGCATCTCGTTTCGATTAACAAGAGAATGTCAGAGTCATGGGCATACCAATGGAGTTCAGGGCGCTGTGGAACCATGTCTCCCTCGAATTCCTGTGTAAACAGGATTTTCTTCTCATTTCTCGTTAAATCGCTCAAAGAGCCGTTGATTCGAGCCGAGCCCTTCTTTCCCGCTTTGGCATTTCCCTTAACCTGGTGGCCTCTCCGAGTTTCCTCGTACTCCGTCACCTCCAACTTGCAGCGCTTCGCGCCAAGCATGAACGCAATCCGTCTCAACTCGGCCATCTTGTCTTGTTGCATGGTTGCGAAATAGGAGTCAAGATCAACAAAGCGAGACCGATCAAAAGCATCTATGTAATATGTGGAATAAAGAGATGGTTTAGGGTAGAAAGACAGCTCGCTATCCCCAATTGCTTCGCGGTACAAATTGAAAATCTGCGTGCCCTTAACAGTATCCAACCAACCAATAGCATCCCTACAGACATCGATGTCCCGACGCTCATTTCCGTCAACAATTCGAATCATGTTCGGCAAATGGAATGAAGGGCTCTGATAGACCTCTTTGGTTACAGGCCTGTACCTATTGAGCTGTTGCTGGTATGCCCAATCGTTGACGGCGTCACCAATATCCGCAGCAGCACCTGCCGCACCATCGGCCGCATCAGCAATAGCCGCCAAGGCGTCATCGACCATCGGAGTTGCAGCACGCATTGCACCATCGGCAACTTTCTGTACGGTTGCAACCGCGCCCGCCATCGCGCTTCCGGCGCCATCAACCAACCCAGCAGCGGCCTTACGGATATCAAAACTCTGCTTATGTCGCGACAGCTCCTCCCTTTCGACAACAGCTAGATCGTCTTTATCCTCCATAGTGACCTCCTATTTCCGATAGTCGAAATCAACCGTATATTCATCGCCAAATGCCGAGTTGAACATCGCACGGATATTTGCTTCGGCGTTCACTCGAGCCTCTTCGAGCAGCTTGCCATCCTTGATGGCCTCGCTTTCACTCCGCTCCTTGCACTGCGCTTCAAACGCCGTGACGTCTTTGACCTCAATGGGATTGAGGATGTTGTTGCGTTCCTCGAGAGCACCCGACTTATTCATATCCGGCGTGTTCGAGATTACATAAGGCTCATCCATCGTAATGGTCAGCTTTTTCTTGTTTGTATGTATCTCTGCCGTCTCGAGATTCACACCCGCCTTAATGGTTCCCACATAGCGGTACCAAAAGCTGTTTTCCGTAAACGGGATATCAAACCAATCGAAAAACCTCTTGGTATCCGTCACCTTATCGACAATCGCATAGTTCTGCGATGCAGAAACCATCTCGTTCTGGGAAGCGATGCGTTCAAACACGACCGACGGGGAAAGCGTATTGGGGGTCGTTTCTTTCGCGCCCGCAGCTTTGCCGTTATTAAAGATGGTAATGAAAAGTACAGCCACAATCACTCCACCAAGCGCCAGGCCCGCAAAGAATACCTTGGGCTTTGTCAGGATTCTCCCGAGTTTCGCTTTCAGCGCCCCCATGCCTTCCTCTATCTCATCCATCCCCTATTCCTTTCAAAATCCCTGTTATTTAAGAAACTGCCGTGGGTTATACCTCATGCCTTAATTGTCGTTTTCAGCATGTCTTTAGACGAGGGCAGTTGTTTGCAATCCGAAATAATACGCATTCGTTCGCAGCACTTGTTGTTAAATAATTGGCATAAAACGGGCAGGTCAACCATTCATTGCCGATTAACCCGCCCCTTCCGTGCAGAACTTATTTATTTACATCGTAGCTGGAAACAGATGCGACAACGCGCGCGGCGTCAACATCGGACATTGCCTCGAACTTGACTTTCTCACCCGGCGCCCACGAAGAAGTGTCCGCATAGGTCTCCTCCGCTTTGATGTCATCTGCATCATAGAGAGCAAGTGTCAGGCTGACGTTAGAGAACGATATACCAGAGGTGTTCTCAACTACCGCCGTATACGTATACAGACCGTAACCGTCATCCGATTTTTCGAAATTTGCTCCCTGAATCAAACTGTTGATGGCATCCTCGTAGCGGGTCTTCTCTGCTACGGACTTTCCATTCTTAATTAAGTCGTTGAAATCATCCTCGTATTTCTCCCCGACTTCCAACCCGTAATTATCAACAAGCTTTTTGAGCTGCGCAGACCGCTTATCGTAGACCTTATTCCACTCTTCGTAATAATCCGAAGACGATTGCGAGTAATCCTCGGTCACTTTAAGCTGGTCATCAAGCAGATTCAGATACGTGATTACGTCCTGTTGCATCTTGGAATCCTTAAACCTAGCGTTCTTGAGTTCCTTGTCGTTCTTGATTTCGGCCTCAATAGCTTCCTGGATATTCTCGGTTGAATGAGGATCATCATCGTTTGCATTAGATTCAATGACGTCGGACCTTCTCTCAAACCCGGCGGCGATAACATTCATCGCCTTATCGTCGACATATTTCGACTTTGCAGCGTTTGCATCATTCTGTGAACAGGCCGAAATGAACCCCAGAGAACAGATGAGTAGTACAAGCAAACCCATCATGGGCATCTTTTTAGTAATATTTCGTTTCACGACTATTTCCCTTCGATTGACGTTGCAACTCATAGCCCCTCATCAAAAAGCAGACGAATTGACAACGCGGTGGCACTATTTGGTTTAAGGGCGTGAACTGGATAAATGCTGAGGGAAGGAGCGGGCCCGCGTAAGAATACTACCCTCATCAAATTGTCTAGTTAAAGCGAACGATTAAACGGCGGGCGGTCAACAATAGCTGAATCCGCCCGTCTCCAACGATCAAACGTCGACGGACTAACGCCCAATAGTGCGGCAGCGTCCCGCCTTGTCACCCCACCTCCTTTAAATGATTGGACAACTGAACGATAGTTTTCTGGACGCTCGATCATTGGGCGTCCAAATCGAATGCCGCGCGATCGCGCCGAAGCAATACCTTCAGCTTGTCTTTGCTTTATGTTTTCGCGCTCCACCTGAGCCACGTAGCTCAAAACCTGAAGCACTAGATCGGCAATAAAAGTCCCCGTAATTCCATTGGGTTGTTCGCGTGTATCAAGCAATGGCATATCGAGCACCACGATGGCAACGCGTTTGTCCGTCGTTAGGCGACGCCATTCATCGATAACTTCACGGTAGTCGCGACCCAATCGATCGATACTCTTAATCACCAGAACGTCCCCTTCGCGCAGACGACGAAGAAGACGCCGGTACTGAGGACGCCTGAAGTCCTTTCCACTCGCTTTGTCAGCATAGATCAAATTCGTTTGGACCGGAAACTGCTCCAGCGCATCCAGTTGGCGATCCAGGTTCTGATCTGCTGACGAAACTCGAGCATACCCATAGATTCTGTTTTTCATAATTGCCCCTATCAGCCGCACGATGGCAGCTTCAGCTCATCTGAGAGCCCACTCACAATAGGGCGTGCAAATTTCGCGAATGGGTTGAACCCATTTTCGGGCTCCAACGTAAGCTATTCAAGCACCGCTTCGATAACGCACGGCGCCAACCTTATGCTTTGAAATGAAATTAATCGTTTTTAATTGAGATTAACTAGAATAAAATGAAGTTAACTCGAGACGCTAAAGGAGGGCATAGTGGAATACCTCGAAAACCCGTTTACCCCCAGTTTTGGTGAGGTTCCTGCCCATCTCGCTGGCAGACAACAGATTATTCGGGATTTGGACCGTGCCTTCTTGAGTCAGCGCAGGCGCCCAGAATTGACCTCGATCT
Organism: uncultured Collinsella sp.; assembly: GCA_902489965.1. Lineage (GTDB taxonomy): Bacteria > Actinomycetota > Coriobacteriia > Coriobacteriales > Coriobacteriaceae > Collinsella. Next base: position 35,499 of record CABUCA010000002.1, on the reverse strand, counting down.
TCTCAGGCGCGCGTGGAACCGGTAAAACCGCTCTCATGTCGTCGCTCGCGACAAGGGCGGAATCCCACGGCTGGATAGCCGTAAAGACGACCGCGCTCCCGGGAATGCTTGAGGAAATCGAGTTCGGGGCGAAGCGTGCTGCCGGCCATCTTATCGACCCGTCTAAGAACTTCGAAGTCACCGGTCTCGGAATTGCACCGCTCGGCAGCGTCGAGGTCAATCGCGTTCACGATGCTTCAACCTGGCGTTATCGCATGAGCGACATCATCGACCAGCTCAACGAGGCGGGCACCGGTCTGCTCGTCACGGTTGACGAGGTGGACCCGACACTCGACGAGATGATCCAACTCGCAGCCACGTATCAGCACTTTGTGACCGATGGGAAACGCGTCGCCTTGCTTATGGCGGGACTTCCCAACAACGTCTCTACGTTGCTGAACCACAAGACGGTCTCGTTCCTTCGCCGCGCCCAACAATATCATCTGGGTCGCATTGCCGACTATGACGTGCGCGAGGCCTTGATTCGCACAATCCAGGAAAACGATCGCCTGGCAGATGCTGAGGGAATCGATAGAGCCGTTCGCTCGATCTCTGGATTTCCCTTCCTATTGCAACTCGTAGGTTACCGTGCCTGGGATCTCACAAGCGATTCGAAGGAAATCTCGTCACGCGACTTTGACCTGGGAATCAAAATCGCGCGCGACGAGATGGACGACCGAATCCTCGCGGCAACCTATCGGGAACTCACTGCAGAGGACAAGCGATTCCTCATCGCCATGCTCGATGACGAGGAAGAATCCACCACCGCCGACCTCGTCGAACGCCTTAAGCGTTCGCCACAGCAGGTCTCCCGCTATCGACGCCGCATGATAGATGCCGGCATCATCGGGGAACGAGGACGAGGGCTCGTCGCATTTGAATTGCCGTTCTTCCGTGACTATCTCGCCGCTCAATGCGTGAAATAGGCATCAATGTGACAAAGGGGCAGCCCCTTTGTCACATTGCCTATAGGTAGCGGCCGGTGATGCTTGCGGAGCAGGCCGCGATGTCGCCCGGCGTGCCGGCGCAGACGATTTGCCCGCCGGCGTCGCCACCGCCTGGGCCCATGTCGATCACGTAATCGGCGTTACGGATAAGGTCGAGATCGTGTTCGATCACGATAACCGTGGCGCCCTTGGCAACAAGACCGTCAAACACGTTCAACAGCACCTGGACATCGAGCGGATGCAGGCCGATCGTGGGCTCGTCGAACACGAATACAGCATCATCCTGCACGCGGCCCATCTCGCTCGCAAGCTTAAGACGCTGCGCCTCGCCGCCCGAAAGCGCCGGTGTGGGCTCGCCAAGCGTGAGATAACCCAGGCCCAGGTCGTGCAAGGTCTGCAAGCGCACCTGAACTTTCTTGAGTCCCACCGTAGCGTCGAGTGCCTCGTCCACGCTCATATCCATAAGCTGCGGCAACGTAAGCAGACTGCCATCCTTGCCTTCGCGATGGATATGCGAGGCGGCCTCGGCGTAGCGCGAGCCGCGACATGCCGGGCAGACGATCTCGACGTCGGGCAAAAACTGCACGTCGAGCGATATCGAGCCCGTGCCGTCACACGTAGGGCAGCGCAAGGCGCCGGTGTTGTAGCTAAAGGCGCCCGCCTTGTAGCCGGCTGCCTTGGCTTCGGGCGTACGGGCGAAGGCGCGGCGCAGCTCGTCATGGATGTCGGCATAGGTTGCCACCGTCGAGCGCACGTTGGCGCCGATGGGCGTAGCGTCAATCAGGTTTGCGCGTGCGATACCCTCGGCATCGACCCAACGCACATGTTTTGGCAGGCGCTCGCCAGTTGCCCGAGCCTTAAGTGCCGGGATGAGCGTCTCGAGCACCAACGTCGTCTTACCCGAACCCGAAACGCCCGTAACCGCGACAAGGCGGCCGCGCGGGATATCGACTTCGAGCGGTTTTACGGTATGGATGGCATCGGTTGCCATGCGGATATGTCCCTGATTGAACATTTCGTCGTCAGTCACCTGCGGACGCAAGCGCTTGGACTCTGCGCGCAAAAACGGGGCGATGCGGCTGCCCCGCGATTGCTCGACCTCGTCTACCGTACCGGCAGCGATCACGTTACCGCCGCCTGCTCCGGCAACGGGGCCCATCTCGACCAGATAGTCGGCTTCCACCAGTACGCGCGTATCGTGGTCGACAACAACCACAGTGTTGCCGTCATCCACCAGATCGCGCATCACGCCTTCCAGGCCGTCGACATTGGCAGGATGCAAGCCAATCGAGGGCTCGTCCAGCACATAGAGCACGCCCGTCGATCGGTTGCGCACCACGCGGGCGAGTTGCACGCGCTGGCGCTCACCCGTGGAAAGCGTGGCACCGGCGCGATCGAGCGAAAGATAATCGAGGCCCAAATCGACCAGGCGACGGGCCGCACCCAAAAACGAATCGCAGATATCCGTCGCCATGGGCTGCATCTCGGTCGGCAAGGATGCGGGCACCTCGCGCACCCACTCAACCGCATCACCAAGCGTCATGGCCGCGGCCTGAGCCAGATTGATACCGCGCACCTGGGGCTGGCGTGCGGCCTCAGAGAGACGCGTGCCGCCGCAGTCACGGCATGGCCCCTCGCGCAAAAAGCGCGCAACGCGTTTTAAGCCCTTATCGTCCTTGACCTTGGCGAGCGCATTCTCGACGGTATAGACGGCGTTGTAATAGGTAAAGTCGAGTGGCGTAGCGCCCTCGCCGTTTTTGGGCACGTAGAGGATGTGCTTCTTAACCGCCGGACCATGAAACACGATGTCGCGCTCTTGAGGCGTGAGCTGGTTAAACGGCACGTCGGTGCGCACGCCCATCTCGCCGGCCACCTGCTTCATCAGATCCCACATGAGCGTACCCCAGGGAAGCACCGCGCCTTCGTTGATGGTCTTTGACTCGTCGGGCACCAGGCTCGCCTCGTCCACCTCGCGCATGACACCAGTGCCGCCGCAGGTAGAGCACGCGCCGCCGCTGTTAAAGGCAAGGTCCTCGGCACCCGGCGCGTAGAACTCGCGGCCGCATGCGGGGCACGTGAGCGACAGGCCCGCAGCCACATTAAGGCTCGGCTCCACACGCGCCCCGCAATGCGGGCACACGTGATGGGCACAGCGGCTAAAGAGCAGACGCAGGCTGTTGTTGAGCTCGGTCATGGTGCCAAAGGTGGAACGCACGCCCGGCACGCTGGGGCGCTGATGCAATGCGAGCGCCGCCGGCACGTGCAGTACCTCGTCCACCTGGGCGTGTTCGGCCTGCGTCAGGCGACGTCGAGTATAGGTGCTGAGTGCTTCCAAGTAGCGACGCGAGCCCTCAGCATAAAGAACCCCCAGCGCCAGCGAACTCTTGCCCGAGCCCGACACGCCGGCAATACCCACGAGCTTTCCCAGCGGAATATCGATATCGATGTCCTTGAGGTTGTGTACACGTGCGCCACGCACTTCGATAGCCTGCGGGCTCATCTTCTGTTCCGTCACCTTTATCACCCTACTCATGCCATAAAACTCGATCGCGAATGTACGCGCCCAGCATGGGCACGGTAAACCGGACGAGGCCGTATCCGGCAGCTTCGATGACGCACTCGCGAATCAGGCTTGCGCGATATTTACTCGCCCAGCTCTGGGTACGCTCGCAGCGCTCAATGATATCCGCCATGCGCGTCGGTTTGCCCTCGTCAACCGCCATGGCCTCGATAAAGAGGCGCTGTGGACTGCGCAGCCCGTAATACAGAGGCGCGTCAACCGCTTCGTAGAACTCGGAGACGGCATCCGCATGGCCATCCTCGACATCGCGCCTTTCGATGACCTGCGAGCTACGCCGGACAGCAGACCGCCACATGTAATATCCCACCAGCTGAACCATATAGGGATGCCCCATGCTCTTGCGCGCCGCAAGGTCCGCCGTCTCCGCGTCAACGTAAAGACCAGCATCTTTGACCGCCTGGATATATGAATCACGCACCTTGGGCAAGGATATCGCCCCCAGCGTACGCTGCTGGGCACGCCGCAAAAACGTCACGCTCGGCTCTTCGAGCAGGTCGTCAACCATACTGGGTAAGCCGGCGAACACCAGCGCAAGACCGCGCTGCTCGCTATCGGGCAAGCCCGTGGCATCCTGGTCTCCGAGCACCTGCTGATAGAGAACGGCAAGGGCCGCCAGCTCCTCGATAGACGCCGATTGCGCCTCGTCAATCGCAAACAGTATGCCTTTGCCTGGACCGAGCTTCTTAAGGCGCTCGTTGACCAGCCCTCGCAACATCTCGCCCTTTGCCCGCGCCGCCTCGACTGACATCCGACCAAACGACGGACCGAACTCCATTGACGTCACAACGGGTTTATTCGAGCGAAGCGCGTCGGCCAATCGGTCGCATAAGCCAAGCGAAGCGGAATCGGAGACAACCGCCCATCCGCGCTCGCTAGCTAAACGCTGCAGCTCCCGCAGGAGAACCGTCTTGCCGCAGCCGCGGTTTCCCGTAATGAGCATGAGCCTACCCGGCGCTCCGGCGCCGTTATCGAGCCCTTCCTCGAAATCTTCGATGACCGACTCGCGACCGATGAGTATCGGAGGCCGCTTGCCAGCCGTGGGCTTAAAGGGATTTGGATTCATGTCGGCCTCCTCGGATTGGCAAACCCTGGTAATAGTTATACCAACTTATACCGAGTTATACCAATAGCATGTGACAAAGGAACTGTCCCTTTGTCACATGTGGCCGAAAAACTCGGCGTCTGCTGCTCGCCAGGGGCGGAAGGTGGCGGGATCGATCTTTACGTGCGCCGCGGCGGGTACGTCGTACCATTTGACCGTGTAACCGGCGCCGTGAGAGCAAAAGACCGAGTCGGGCGTGTTGGGCAGATCGGCCTCGGACTCATAGGCGGCCGTCTCGATGACGCGCTCGGCATCATGGCAAGCCGCATAGCCGGCAAACTCTAGGTACAGATGTCCGCGACCGCTCGTGTAGGCAGCCACCTCCAGCGCGTAATCCTGCACCTCAGATGCCGGCACGCGACCCACAAGCTTCGCCCGGTCCCCCGCCATCGCCGGCGGCTCGTACTCGGCACCCATGCGCGTGGCATCCGAGAGCGCCCGGCCCACGCACTCCCCCGGCACCTCGAGCTCAAAGCGATACCACGGCTCCAACAGCACCGCCGCGCCGGCTTCACGCGCCTGCATGAGCCCTTGGCGAATCGCGCGGTACGTGGCCTGGCGAAAATCGCCGCCCTCGGTGTGTTTGGCATGCGCGCGGCCGCCCGTGAGCGTAATGCGCACATCGGTGATGGGCGAGCCGGTCAGCACGCCCAGGTGATCGCGCTCCATAGCGTTGGTGAGCGCCAAACGCTGCCAGTTAAGATCGAGCTCGTCGGTCGAGGTCACGGTGCCAAACTGCACGCCCGAGCCCGCCGACAACGGCTCCAGGCGCAGATGCACCTCGGCATAGTGGCGCAGTGGCTCAAAGTGGCCCACGCCCTCGACCGGCTGCGAAATGGTCTCCTTATAGAGAATGCCGCCAGGCTCAAACTCGACCGCAAGGCCAAAACGATCGGCCAGCACGCGCTGCACGACCTCGAGCTGCACCGCGCCCATCAACTGCAAATGAATCTGCTCAAGATGAGTATTCCAGCTTACGCCGAGCATGGGGTCTTCGTCTGCCAGCTCAGTCAACGCTTTGAATACCACATGGACGTCGTGTTCGCCCGGCAGCACGGTATAGGTGAGGACCGGAGCGATGACGGGCGCATCGCCCGCGGGCTCCGCGCCCAGAGCATCACCCGGGCGAACGTGCGCGAGGCCCGTCACGGCGCAGATGCCGCCAGCGGCAACTTCCTGGGCAAGCTCGTATTTCTCGCCGTTATAGATGCGGATCTGATCGACCTTTTGCTCCCATACCTCGGTACCGGAGCGTCCGTCGATCACCTGTTTTGCGCGCAGCGTGCCGCCGGTCACTTTAACCCAAGCCAAGCGCTCGCCGCGATCCCCGCGGCTGACACGATAGACGCGCGCGGCAAACTCCGGGAGCCACGCCCGTTCACGCATCAGCGCGCATATGCCATCCAGCAGCTCGTCCACACCTTGGTCCTTGAGCGCCGAGCCGGCAAAGCAGGGAAACAACTTTCGCTCCGCGACCAACCGCGAAAGCGTAGCAGTCGAAAGCTCCCCTGCGTCGAGAAACTCGTCGAGCGCCGCCTCGTCCAACGCAGCAGCGTCCTCCTGAACGGCGCCGCCCGCCAGCAGTTCGTTGGCATCCAGGCAGCCCTCGGAAAGACGCTGCCCAAGCTGTGCCAGCAAAACATCGCGGCCGGGATTCTCCAAATCGATTTTGTTGATATAGATGAACGTCGGAATGTCATAGCGCGCAAGCAGGCGCCACAGGGTTTCGGTGTGTCCCTGCACGCCATCGTTGGCACCCACAACCAAAATCGCGTAGTCGAGTGCGCGCAGCGTGCGCTCCGCCTCGGCTGAAAAATCGACATGCCCCGGCGCATCCACGAGCATGACATGGGTATCGCCGTGATCGAGCACGGCCTGCGACGAGAAGATCGTGATACCGCGCTCGCGCTCAATCGCGTCAGTGTCCAGGTGCGAATCGCCATCGTCCACGCGTCCGCGCTTGCGAATGCGGCCCGCGTTGAACAACATGGCCTCGGCCAGCGTGGTCTTGCCGGCATCGACATGTGCCAAGATTCCAACGACCGCTTGCTTCGACATGGCTCTCCTCTTATTGCAAGCCCATCGCACGCGGCAACGGGCATCCTCGTTCCACACTGGATGATACAATTTACGGGCCGGCGGGCGAAGCGGGCCCTATCCCCCGACCGAGCTCATCGCCCTGCGTTGCCGCGCGGCGATTTTCGTAGGTTCGCGCCTTGCGAAAGCCGGCTTGCAAAACAGCCAGCGAACGAAAATGGCCCCACCCGGGGCCATTTTCGTTCGTGCAAATTGTTGACACGCGCCCCTGCTCTTACGCCTCGCGCAGCCAGTCAAACGCCACGCGCGGGGTACCGTCGGACACATACACGATGCCGGCGCGCTCAAACCCCGCCTTGAGGCTCGCGCCCCGCATGGGCAGGTTGTCCTGATGTGTGTCGATGCGCAGGTGATCGGCGCGCTCCTTGGCAAAGGCAAACATCGCGGCCGCGATACCGTGCACGGTGCCGTCGGACGCCACACGGTGCAGCACGGCGTATGGAGTGTCGCTGCGCCATTGCCCGTCCTCAATTACGTCATAGCACTCGTCCGGACCCGGTAAAAAGGCAAATGTCGCCACCACGCGGCCGTCAACTTCGCACACATAGCTGCCATCGGCGGCGATATCGCTTTTGAGCTGCTCGGCAGAAGGCGTGCCCTCGGGCCACTGCGTGGCGTTGCCATGCGCGCGCATAAAGGCGCGGGCCGCGTCATAGATAGCCATGATGGCGGGAATGTCGGTATCGAGGGTTTTTCTGATCATCACGCGGCGACCTCACGTTTATTGGTATCACTTTGATTGAGCAATGATACCAGCGTTTGGAGAGGGGCGCGAAGCAGATGGGGAGCAAAAAGCGAGCCGCCTGGTCAAAGGCAAAAAGCGAGTTTTTGAGCGCTGCCACCGGCGGCGATATGAGCGACCTGTTTGCGCGCGAGGACAAGCGCCGCGACGCCCTGGACGCCGAGCGCGATGAAGCCTGGCGCTACAAGTCGTGCGAACGCAAAAACCGTTACGACACGCGCGCCGAGGCCGAGGCCGTTATGGCCGACTGCGAAAACCGCGGACGCCGCGGGCTGGCCTGCTACAAATGCGAATACTGCGGCGGCTGGCACCTGACGTCGCACCCTTGGAAATAGACCCGTATCGGCACGGCACTGACGGAGCGCCAGCCATTGCACGCAAGCTACGGGCGCGGCGGCACCAAAACATCGTAGCGGACGGCCTTGCCCGCAAGTTGATGGCTCGGCTTAACGCCGGCAAGCAGTGGCCCTTTCACCGGCCGTTTGATAACGACCTTGCGCGGGTGCACCGCAAGTGCAGCTTCGACCAGCGTCTCCTCATCGGCACATGGCTGTTCCAGATGGTGCAAGAGTTGGAACTTCTTTTTCACCGCCGCGCTCTTGGTACGCTCGGGAAACATGGGATCCAGATACACCACATCGGGAGCCGCGAGCTCGCCCTGCTCGATCAGCTCAGCTGTATGGCGAAGGCCGGCAATGCTGTCCTCGCCCGCGTGTAAGCGCATGCGCGCCACGGCAGCCGCAAGCGCCGGATCATCTGCCGCGCGATCCAGGGCATCCTTGAGGAGCGCCGCGATCACGCAATCCTGCTCATACAGATCGACGGTAAAGCCCGCGGCAGCCAGCAGCAGCGAATCCTCGCCAAAGCCTGCCGTGGCGTCAATCGCCCATGGGCTCTCGATGCCTTTTGTGCGCGCAGCCTTTACCAACAGCTCTTGCTGCAGGCGGCCCTGCTTGAGCCGTGGAAGCATACGGGTAAAATCGGCACGCAGTTCCATCGAGCCGTCGGTGAGCGTGAGGCCCTCGGACTTCCCGGTCAGCTCAAGCCCCGCGGCTCGAGCAACAGAAAAGGGATCGACGATGCCCATGGGTACTCCTTAGCAAGCAAAACGAATACGCGAGCGCCGTTTATGTCGGCACCCAACCGTCCGCTATTGTCCCACACGCGACATGGTCCACAGCATCCCAATGCAAAGCACCGCCATCAATCCCGTGCACACGGCAGCGATCACAGAATCACCCATGCGCCTTCCCAACGACCGCGGTTCACGCACTTGCTCTGGTCCGTACATCATGGCTCCTCCTTAGACTCACTTCTTATCACGGCCTCATCATCGCAGCGCCGCGCATGAGCTGCCATCGATTTGACTTACAGCTAGCTTTCCTTTTTGAAAGATTGCCCTGCACAGGCGAGAGACGCTTTCAAACGCATGCATCGCTCCGTTGAACTACAATGTGCTTCACCATATACGCCGCAACCTGGGTGCGACAGATTCACCGCGCCCGCATCGAAAGGACCAGTTATGAGCGCCGCTCGCAAGACACTCAAAATCCTTGCCCTGATTTATTTTGTTCTGGGCATCGCCAGTCTCGTCATTGGAATCGCCGGCATCACGACCGGCAAGCTCGAGTCCACCTACGGATCGAATGCCATGCTCGCAGCGGTCGTGCTTATCGCCAAGGGTCTCGTCGACCTTGCCGCAGGCGTCGCCGGTGTCAAGGGCGCCAACAAGCCTTCGCAGGTGGACGGCGCGTTTAAGCTCGGTATTGTTGCCGCGGTCGCCACGCTTGCCCAAGCGGTGCTCACGCTTCCCGCGTTTGGCGGCGACGCCATCAACTTTGGCGCCTTTGTCATCGTGGTGTACGACCTGTTCTTTGTCCAGCAGGCACACGCCGTTAAGGCCGAGAACAAGGACCGCCTGTAAGCGCTTGCTTCTCATAACCTCTGCAGCCAAGCAACTAAAAAGGGCCGATCGCGCATCTCCGCGGTCGGCCCTTTACGTTTGCCCAGATAAAACCTACCAAAATAAACCTGTCCCTTTTTGGCAGGTTGTTAGCTGTGGCGGTACTCGGCGATGATGAAGTCGATATCGGTTTGGAGCGTGTCCAGGTTTGCCAGGCGCTCTTTGTCGGCAGGGCGCGTGCGGTAGTAGTACGGCGTCATCTGGAACACCGCCTCGATGTCGGCCTGGGTCTGAAGCGTAATATTCGCAGATACCCGCTGCGTTCCGACCAACTCGAGCTCGGTGGTCTTCGGCAGCTTCTCATCGTTAAGGTATGGCGTGTCGTAGAGCACTTCCTTAAGCCCAAACAGATGACGGGCACCTGGCACCACGGTGCAGAGCGAGCCTTCGGGTGCCAGCACGCGAGCAAACTCGCGCTCGTTAAAGGGAGCAAAGAGCTCGGTCACCATATCGAAGGCGCCATCGGCCACGGGGATATCCTTCATGTTGGCCACAAAATAGGTCGCATCGCCGCGCTTGGCGGCTAGGCGCACCATCTCTTTGCCCAAGTCGAACCCGTAAGCGTCTACGCCCGGCACCGTGCCCATGGCGCTGGTGTAGTAACCCTCGCCGCAGCAAATATCGAGCAGCGTCATGGGGCCGCTCGTAGACGCAGCACGCCCAGACACCTGTTTGCGCACTAGCTCGACCATCGCATCGCGCAACGGCGCATAGTATCCACGGTTCAGAAAGTCACGACGGCTGCGTGCCTGCGACTTGGGATCGCCCATGGAGTCGCCGCTCTTGGACGAGCGCAGTAGATATAGATAGCCCTCGCGCGCACGGTCAAACCGGTGTCCTCCCGCGCATGCAGCACCGCGCTCATTGTCCACCAACGGCTCATGGCAAACGGGACACAACAACATGGCAACTCCTTAGCGCGAACAACACAACGCCCACCATTGTCGCACGCCTTCCCAACCTAGTCATAGAAGAGACAAGGAGTGTCCCCAACTGCCGGCAGAAAAGGAACGTCCCCAAGTGCCGACTGAATGCATTAGGAGTATCATCATCTGCGCAAATAAGCACGAAAGAGCATGTTAGAGATTGAGAGCGTATGGCTGATACCGCATCTAAGCACATTGACATGATCACCGGCTCGCTGTGGCGAAATATTCCCCTGTTCGCCTTCCCCGTGGCCGCCACGAGCATCTTGGAACAGCTGTCGAACCTCATCGCCACGGTCATCATCGGCAACTTCTCGGGCGACCAGGGAACCCTCGCCATGGCGGCGGTCGGCTCCAATGTTCCGCTTACCAGTCTTATGCTCAACCTGTTTATTGGCATGTCGCTTGGCTCCAACGTGGTCATCGCCAACGCTATCGGCCGCAACGATCAGAACATGGTCAAACGCGCCGTCCATACCTCAATTTTAATGGCGCTCGTGGGCTTTGTCGTCATCGCGCTGGGCGAGATCTTTGCCGAGCCCATGCTCGCCGCCCTCAACGTTCCCGCCGAAACCATGCCGCTCGCTTCGCTCTACCTGCGCGTCTTTTTGCTTAGCATGCCCTCGATCTTGCTCTACAACTTTGAGGCCGCGATCTTCCGCTCCGTCGGCATCACTCGCATGCCGCTGCAGGCGCTTGCCGTGTCCACCGTCCTCAACATTGGCCTGGATCTCATCTTTGTCCCCGTACTCCACTGGGGCGTCGCGGGCGTCGCCATCGCCACCGCCATCGCCTACACCGTCAGTGCCGCTACACTCTTTATCCGCCTGCTCAAGACCGACTCCGTCGTCCGCGTCACCCTACGCGACCTGGCTATCGACCCCGTCGCCCTCAAGCGCATCGTCAAGATCGGACTGCCCGCCGGCATCCAAAGCGCTGTCTTTGCCGTCGCCAACATCATCATCCAGTCCGCCATCAACAGCCTGGGCACCGAGGTCATGGCGGCATCGAGCGCCGCCATGAGCCTGGAGTACGTGTGCTACAACCTGCTCAACAGCTTTAGCCAGGCTTGCACCACCTTTGTGGGACAAAACCACGGTGCCCGCCAGATCGACCGCTGCACCAAGACGCTTAAGGTCTGCCTGGTCGAAGGCGGTATCGTTGCCCTCACCACGATTATCGTTATTGTCGGCCTCGGGCGCGAAATCCTATCGCTGTTCAACAGCGATCCCAACATCGTCTCGATCGGCTATATCCGCGTGTGCTCGATTTTCCCGGCGTACGCCTTTAGCATGTTCTACGAAAACATGTCCGGCTACCTGCGCGGCTTTGGTATCTCGCTCATGCCCGCCCTCATCACCATGATCTGTGTCTGCGGCATCCGCTTCTATTGGGTGTTCTGCGTGTTCCCGCACTTCCGCACCTTTGCGAACATCATGATGGTCTACCCCATCAGCCTGGGCACCACGGCGTTCTTTATGGTCGTGGCGGTATTACTCTGCCACCCGGCACGCACCTATCGCGCCGCCCAAGCCAAAGCGACAGCCCGCTAAACACCGCACTCAACGCCACGCCAGTCATTAATTGACAATATGCGAGCTCATATAGTCGATAAAGCGCCTCGTGGCGATGGGCATGGTGTCCCAGCTGCGCCAGGCGGCCACCACGTCGCGCGAGGGGGCATGCACGATAGGCCGCACACGGATATCGGCTTGCACGCCCTCAACGGTACGGCGATAAAGCATACTCACGCCCAGGCCTTCCTCCACCATCGCCATGATGGTGTAGTCGTCGGTCACCTCGCTCGTCACGTGCGGCGACAGCCCATGCGCCGCGAATGCATCGAGCACCAGGCTCTGTTCGCCTTCATCCAGCAGCACAAACGGCTCGGACGCTAGGTCAGCGAGTGTCACCTTTTCCTTTGCCGTCAGCGGATGCGCCGCCGGCAACAATGCCACCAACTCGTCGTGATAGACCACACGCTTCTCGAGCCCAGCGGTAAATCCGCGTGCCGTAAAACAAAAATCGACCACGCCATCGTGCACCCACTGAGCGTTGCGCGTGTAATCGCCCTGCTTGAGGGTAAAGTGTACGCCCGGGTGCAGGGCCCCAAAGTCGCGGATCACGCGCGGCAACACGGTTCGACTCACGTTGGTAAACGTCGCAATACGAATATCAGTCGAGGAAAGTCCCAGCAGCTCCTGGCGCTTGCCCTCGAGCTCGGCCTCGGCGGTCACGATCTGGCGCAGGTACGGCAGATACTGCTTGCCGTCGCGCGTAAGCGAAACGCCCTGCTTGCCGCGCTCGATAAGCGTGGTGCCTAACTCGCGCTCGAGCGCCTTGACGGCCTGGCTCACCGCACTTTGCGTATAGCCCAGCTCATCGGCCACGCCCTTAAGACTGCCGCGATCGACCACCATACAAACAATCTGATACCGCGATGCCATTGTGCCTCCCCATCAATGCAGACGTAAAACGTTTTGCCAGGGCTTTTTCTGCCAACATTAGCATTTCTTAATCATACTGAAGATACATTCGCTTTACTACATCCACATCTGAGAGCAGAATCCTTTTTACGAAACCGTTCTGTAACAAAAGGAGCCCCATGGATCGCAAAAAAGCAATCGCGCTCTCATTTTCCGTTCCCGTCGCATGGGGCTTTTCGTACCCCCTCATGAAGATCGGCATGGACAGCATGAACGCCACGAGCATCGTTGCGCTGCGCTGCATCATCGCCTTTGTGGCCTGCCTGCTGCTCTTCCACAAGCGCGCTTTCCGTATCAACCGCGACCTTATGGTTCGCGCCGCTATCATCGGCGCCATTATGGCAACCGAGCTCACCTGCATGTGCCTGGGCTCCAGCCTCACCTCTGCCTCCACTGCCGGCTTTTTGCAGAGCCTGACGGTCGTGATCGTGCCGTTTGCCAACGCCGCCCTGCTGCGTCGCGCCCCCGAGCGCAAGGTGCTCGTCGGCACGGCTATCGTCACCTGCGGCATGCTGCTGCTCTCGGGCGCCGACTTCACCAGCCTGAACCCGGGCGCGCTCATCATGCTGCTCTCCGCCTTTATCTATGCCAGCCACATTATCGTAGCCAAGCGCTTTGTCGAAGATGTCGACCCGCTGGCTCTGGGCGTTTGGCAGCTGGGCTTTGGCGGCCTGTTCTCGGGCATTGCCGCATGCGCCTTTGGCGGCTTCATGCTTCCCGGCACGCCGAGCGAGATCGTCGTTGTCGTCGCACTCGCACTCATCTGCTCTGCCTACGGCTTCATTACCCAAACAATCGTGCAGCCCCATGTTCCCGCCGAGACCACGGGCTTTGCCTTCTCGCTGGAGCCGGTTTGCTCCGCGGTCTTCTCGTTCTTCTTGGTTGGCGAAGTCCTGAGCCCCATCGCCTTCTTTGGCGCCGCTCTCATCCTCACCGGCGTCATGGTGGCAACCGTCGAGCTTCCGCGCCTCCGCGCACATGGACAGGCTCGCATGGCAGGAGCGCCCGAGCACGTCTCGTAGACCCCACTCCTTATGCAGCCGCGGCATAAAGGCAACCGGTGCGCCTTTACAATAGATGCCAACAGAGCATCTGCCATAAAGGAGCCCCATGGACACCGTAACCCGCGACCGCAACATAGCAACTTGGTTGGGCGATGCGCCGCAGCCGGTACGTGACACTACGAACCAGCTGCTCGAGCGCATCGCCCTTTTGCGTGCCGAGCAGACCATCTACCCGGCACAAGACGACATCCTCAATGCCCTCGCCTACACGCCGGCCGACCAGGTCAAGGTTGTCATCTTGGGTCAGGACCCCTATCACGGACCCAACCAGGCCATGGGGCTGTCGTTCTCGGTCCCCGCGACGCAAACCAAGTTGCCGCCAAGCCTGCGCAACATCTATAAGGAGCTCAAAGCCGACCTGGGTTGCCCCATTCCCGCCACGGGAGACCTAACACCATGGGCACAGCAGGGCGTCCTGCTCCTCAACACTACGCTCACCGTGCGCGAGCATGCCGCGAACTCGCACGCCAAACTGGGCTGGAGTACGCTCACCGACTACGTTATCGAACGCTGCTGTCAGCTGCCCCAACCGGTAGTCTTTTTGGCATGGGGCCGCTTTGCCCAGCAGATGGTCGAAGGCAAGCTCGCCGCAACTGGTGCGGGCAAGGCAACCGGCAAGTTCTGCCTGGCCTCTACGCACCCCTCGCCGCTTTCGGCCAACCGTGCCACGGCAGAACTCCCCGCCTTTATGGGGTCGCGCCCCTTCTCCGCTGCCAATCGGCTACTCGAACAGCACGGCTCGACCCCCGTCAACTGGACTTGCATCGGCTAAAAATCGATACATCAAAAACGCGCCCGACGGCTTTCCATCGGGCGCGTTTCCTATTCGGGCCAAATAAATTGTGTGCGGCCGGCCTCGCCGCCATCGATCAACAGGCTCTGCCCGGTCATAAACCGGTTGGTCACGCCCACAAAGTAGATCCACTCGGCGATCTCTTGGGCAGTGGCCCAGCGCTTAAGCGGCGTGAGTTCCATAATCTGGTTCCACAGGTGCTCGTCTTCCATCACACAACGGTTGAGCGGCGTGACAACGCCACCCGGGTCCACACTGTTGGCGATGGCCTGCGGCGCCAGACGGTTTGCAAGGTTCTTGGTGTAGGCGATAACGCCACCCTTGCTGGCGGCATAGGCGGGAAACTCCGATCCCGTATGCCCGCTCGCCGACCCCACATTGACCACGGATTGGATAGCAGGCGCCGGCTTGGCGGCAAGCCCCTCCCCCACAAAGGCATAGTGCTCGGTCACGTTGATGGTGCCACGCAGGTTGGAGGCGATGTCGTCGGCCGAATCCTGCGTACCGGCAACATTCACGATTACCTGAGGCTCAAGGTCGCCTGGAAACGAGTCAGGCTCGCGGACATCAACGATCAGATGGCGATAGCGTTCGTGTTCGATCGCCGCCGGCAGCAGATCAAAGCCCACGACCTCGTGGCCCTCGTCCAAAAAGCGCTGCACGCACGCGGCTCCGATACCGCCCGAAGCGCCCGTGATCAAAACCCGCATACTTGCTCCTTAGGCGGTTGCGTGGCGCTCGAGGTACTCGGAACCCACATTCTCGCGCTCCCAGCCGCGCACGACCCTGTAGCCCACGGGGCTCAGGAAGACCTCGCACAGCAGCTCGGCGACAGCGCCGGTCAGCGAGCACATAAGGACCTGCACCCAGGTCCAACCAAAGAACGTGTGGCTCACCACAATGGCAAAGACCAGGTTGTCGATAAACTGGCCAACACCCGTAGACACATAGGAACGGAAGGCGAAGCTCGCAAAGTTATTCTTTTTGAGCATACGGCCGAGCGACTGGTTGAGCGTGGAGTTAACCACGGCAGAAACGAGCATTGCCAGCGAAGAGCCCAGCACCACGTACCAGGTGCCACCGATGGTGGCGTTAAGGGCGGTGTTGACCTCGATCATGCCCGTGTCGTAGTAGGCGCCCCACATGCCGGGCGTGAGCGAACATGCCCAAAAGCACAGGCTCACGGCCAGGTTAACCAGCAGCGCGAGGATAGAGATTTTGATGGATGCCTTGGCGCCAAAGCGCTTGCAGATCATGTCTTGGCACAAAAACGAGACCCAGCTCACCACAAAGCCGCAATCGAGTGCCAGATACGGCAGGCTGATGAGCTCTTTGTTGGCCAGCAGGTTCATCATGATGACACTCACGAAAAACAGCGAAACCGTTGCCGCGGGAATGCTCCGCAACAGGACCTTGTAGTCCTCCATGACCTTCTTGATCATTATGTACTCCTTTGGTTTTAGGTTTAACGAGCAGGATATCGGACCCGAACTGCTCGGACGCCCCGGTCTTGAGACGACGGTGGGTATGATAGCCGCTCACACGGCATCAGGCAAGCAAACGGCGCGGCAGCCCCGCAGGGCCACCGCGCCGATGCGTTAAAACGCTACGTTGCCAAACTCCGACAGGATAAGATCGGGGTTGTGATCGGTTGCCCAATCCACGTTCCACGGGCTCGTGAACAGCAGCAGCTTACCGCCACGCATGTCCTCGACGCGCAGCGTGTCGCGCGTGAACGAAAGGCCCGGGATATCGATGGTGTCGGGGTCGTTCTGGATCCAGCGAATGTCCGTATAGGGCAGCGGCTGGCGACGGACCTCAACACGGTACTCGGCCTTGAGGCGGCGCTCGAGCACCTCGAACTGCAGCACGCCAACCACGCCCACAATGACGCTCTCCATGCCGGCACCCAGCTCGCGGAAGATCTGGATGGCGCCCTCCTGGGCAAGCTCCTCCATGCCCTTGACGAACTGCTTGCGCTTGAGCGTGTCGACCTGCGTAATGCGAGCGAACATCTCGGGGGCAAACGTCGGGATCTGCGGATACTGCACGTGGCGCTTGCCGGAGCACACGGTGTCACCGATGCTAAAGATACCCGGATCGAACAGGCCCACGATATCGCCCGCGTACGCCTCGTCCACGATAGCGCGGTCGTCGGCCATCATCGACGTGCCCGTGGCAAGCTTGAGTTTGCGGTTGCCCTGCACGTGGAAGGCATCCATGCCGCGCTCGAACTTGCCCGAGCAAATGCGCACAAAGGCGATGCGGTCACGGTGGTTCTTGTCCATGTTGGCCTGGATCTTAAACACAAAGCCGCTAAAGTCGTCGCGGCAGGGATCGACCGGTTCGCTGGTGAGCGTATCGGTATAGGCGCGCGGCGTCGGGGCCAGACGCAGGAACTCCTTGAGGAAGGGCTCCACGCCAAAGTTGGTAAGCGCCGAGCCAAAGAACGCCGGGCTCAGCTTGCCGCAGGCCACGGCATCCAAGTCGAGCTCGTCGCCGGCGCCATCGAGCAGCTCGATGTCGTCCATCAGGTTCTTATGGTTCTCTTCGCCAATAAGCTCGTCCATGGCGGAGTCGCCCAGCTCGGCCTCGACCTCGGCGACCTTCTTGGTGGCGTTGGCGTGGCCGTCGCCCTCAAAGGCGATAACGCGACGGGTCTGACGATCGAACACGCCGCGGAAATTGCGGCCGCTGCCGATCGGCCAGTTCATGGGATACGTATTGATGCCCAGAACGTTCTCGATCTCTTCCATGAGCTCGAACGGATCGCGAGCCTCGTGGTCGAGCTTGTTCACAAAGGTGAAGATGGGAATGTGACGCAGCGTGCAGACCTTAAAGAGCTTCTTGGTCTGGGCCTCGACGCCCTTAGCGCCGTCGATGACCATGACCGCGGCGTCGGCGGCCATAAGGGTACGGTAGGTATCCTCCGAGAAGTCCTGGTGGCCGGGGGTATCGAGGATGTTGACGCAGGCGCCGTTGTAGGTGAACTGCAGCACCGAGGAGGTAACGGAGATACCGCGCTCCTTCTCGATGTCCATCCAGTCCGAGACGGCATGCTTGGCCGAGCTCTTGCCCTTGACCGAGCCGGCGGTCTGGATGCTGCCGGTATAGAGCAGCAGCTTCTCGGTAAGCGTGGTCTTACCGGCGTCCGGGTGGCTGATGATCGCGAATGTGCGGCGCGACGAGATTTCATCCGACAGGCTTGCCATGCGGATCCTTTCTTGCATTGAGTGCATTACGTCGTTGTAACCGCACTATTGTAGCCGCGAAATCCCGATCTAGGGCGCCTATCAGGACAAATTCATCAGCTGGGGCTCGGACGGTGGAATGTCAGCGATGTTCCGCGACGGTTTGTCTCAATCTGTAACACCAAGAAGGGTTTTTGACCTCCAGATGTTACAGATTGAGATGAACGCACAGGGCGGGCATCCAATATCTTGATCTGTAACAGTTAGCCAGCAAAAACGGGTCTAGATGTTACAGATCAAGACAAATGAATGGACCTGTCGACAAAATCTCAATCTGTAACAGTTAGCCAGCAAAAACGGGTCTTAGTGTTACAGACTGAGATGAATGAGTAGAGGGACGGACAGCCCCGTAATTTCCTCTTGCATAACTGTGCATAGTGTGTATATACTGTGCTTACCGGTTATATACACGTGTAGCCCATCAGCTAAGGAGCCGCTGTGGACATCATCCTATCCAATTCGAGCGATAAGCCCATCTACGAGCAGATAACCTCGCAGGTCAAAGCTCAGATCCTTTCGGGCACACTCGCTGCGGGAGCCAAACTTCCCAGCATCCGTGCACTCGCGAGCGATCTTGGGGTGAGCGTCATCACCACCAAGCGCTCCTACGCCGACCTGGAGCAGCTCGGGTTTATCTGCACCGTGCAGGGCAAGGGCTGTTTTGTCGCCGAGGGCAACCAGGAGCTCTTGCGCGAAAACCAGCTCTGCCATATCGAAGAGCTACTTGCGAAAGCGGCAAGCCAAGCCGAAACCCTGGGCGTCACACGCGACAAGCTGCACGAGATGCTCGACCTGGTAGCCCCCGAAACCATGCAGTAGCCATCTGCAAGAAAGGCTATACCATGAAAAACTTGCTAGAACTCAAAGGTATCTCACGCCGTGTGAGCGACCGCTTTTCACTACGCGATGTCACGCTCGCCGTGGAGCCCGGCCAGATTGTTGGCTTTGTGGGCGCAAACGGCGCCGGCAAAACAACGACGATTCGCGCCGCGCTTGGGCTTATAAAGCTCGATGCCGGCGAAGTGCACCTGTTTGGGCAGCGCTGTGGTGCCGACGCGCCCGATGAAACGCAGCGCCATCTACGCTCCCGCGTCGGTCTTGTCCTGGACACGTGCCCCTTCCCCTCCACGCTCAAGGTGGGCCAGATCGAGTCGCTCGTAGGCCCGGCGTACCCCACGTGGGACCGCGAAACGTTCGCCGGATTCATCAACCGATTTGGCCTCGATCCCAAGACAAAGGTCAAGGACCTCTCCCGCGGCATGGGCATGAAGCTGCAGCTTGCCTGTGCGCTCAGCCACAAGGCCAAGCTGCTCGTTTTGGACGAAGCCACCGCGGGCCTCGATCCCATGGCACGCGAGGAGCTGCTCGATGAGCTGCTCGCCTTTGTTTCTGGCGGTCAGTGCAGCGTGCTGCTCTCGAGCCACATTACGTCCGACCTCGATCGCACCGCTGATCGCGTCATCTGCATCGATAACGGCTCGATTGTGTTTGACCTGCCGCGCGAGGACATTACCGACCGAGCCGGCATCGCCCACTGCACTCAGGCACAGGCCGCCGAGCTTATGGCTTGCGTCGAAGGTGCCCATGCCGCCCGCCGCGCCTACAGCGTGGACGTGCTCGTGCCCAACCGTCGCGAAACGCTCGAGGCCTTTCCCGAGATTCCCTGCGATCGGGCAACCATTGACGACTATCTTCGCCTCACGCTGAAAGGGGCTTCAAAATGAAACGCGCCTTTATGTCCGAGCTCGCCATCGCTCGCACGCTCATCCCGAGCATTGCGGGCGTCGGCCTGTTCATCTTCGTCGTGCTAACCCTTGCCAACGCATCGGACGGCGATTCCGGTATGAGCGCCGGCGCCTGCGCGGCCAGCGCCATGTCGCCCATCATAATCATGAACTCACTGGCTGGCTACGATAACCAAAACGGCTGGGAGCGCTATCGGGCAACGCTGCCGTTCTCGCGCAAAGACATCATCTGCGCACGCTACCTGTGCATTATTGCTGTCTCGGCCGTCATGGCATGCGCCGCCGTGCTTTTGAACATCATCGCCCTTCCGTTCTTCGATCACACGGGCATTCCCTCGACGGGACAGACCGTCTTTGAGATCACAATAGCCTCCGCCGCATCGATGCTCATCTCCCTCATGATGGTGTTTTTGGCACAGCCGCTGTTCTTTCGATTTGGACACATGGAGGCGCTGCGCCTTTCCGTCGGCCTGTTTGCCCTGATGGGCTGCGGTACCATGGCAATGCTGAGCTCTTCCAACCCCATTAGCAACTGGCTCATGTCGATTGCCGGAGCGAATCCCGATCCTGCCGTCCTTGGCGGTCTGTGCGCAGGAATTGCCGTACTGGCGCTCGCGCTATGTGCAATCAGCTGCACCGTCAGCACCAAGGTTTATCGAGCACGCGATCTGTAATCGACGGCTAAAAAAGCTTAGGTGGTACCCCGCTTATTTTTTCAATGTAACGAGGCGGCATAGCGTCACCACCGCCCTTCACAGCAGGCCGTCTAGTTCTTGGCAACCAAAAAGACACCGTCAGCATATCGAAGGTGAATACTTTTCCGCGAAGTGAACGAGTAAAAACAGTGCCCTGTAGCATCGACATTTTTAAGGACTCAATTCCTGCGGTTTTTGTCTAAGAATCCTGCGGTTTTGTTCGAAAAAAGTGTGCATGTTCCAGGGGTCAAGATTTACTCGTTCACTTCGCGGAAAACCATTCACCTTCGATTCGAGCCTTAACCAAATGTCCTCTCGAAATATGGCCCCTGTCTCACCACAGCGATATCAAAGCTTCATGGCGGGACGGTATCATCGGACGAGCGCCGTAAATCTGGCGCGGTCGTTCTTTGGGGAGGCATTTCACCCGTGTCGTGGGTCGTCGCAGCATTTGCGTCAGCATTCTTTGCCGGCGTCACATCTGTCCTGGCCAAATGCGGCATCAAGCAGACCGACTCCGATGTCGCGACGGCCATTCGCACCTGCGTGGTGCTCGTTTTCGCCTGGGCAATGGCGGGCATTTCTGGATCCATTGGAACCATCGGCAGCATCGAACCCAGATCTTGGCTCTTTCTCGTCCTCTCGGGACTCGCTACCGGCGCTTCGTGGATCTGTTACTTTAAGGCGTTGGGCATCGGAGACGTCAATAAGGTCGTACCGGTCGACAAGATGAGCACCGTACTCGCTGCACTGATTGCCATCGTGCTTTTTGGCGAGACGAGCAACCTTGCGGTTAAGCTCGTGGGAACCGCTGTCATCACCCTCGGCACGTCTTTAATGATCGAGAAGAAGCAGTCTGCCGGACCCGAGCGGCAGCAAGACCGGACCTGGCTCGCTTACGCCCTCGGCGCCGCCGTGTTCGCGGCGCTCACGTCCATCCTTGCCAAGGTTGGCATCGAAGGCGTCGAGTCCAACCTGGCCACGGCAATCCGTACCTGTGTGGTACTGGTTATGGCATGGGCAATCGTGGCAGCTAAAGGCAAGATGGGCCAAGCCGTGCACGTAGACCGCTACGAACTCGTATTTCTCGCGGCATCGGGCATTGCGACTGGCGCATCGTGGCTGCTGTGCTACTACGCCATCGCCACAGGCCAGGTGAGCGTCGTGGTGCAGATCGACAAACTATCGATTGTCGTATCGGTACTATTTGCGCGCCTGGCATTCAACGAAAAACTCTCACGACGCAACGCCATCGGTCTCGCCCTCATCGTCCTGGGCACCGCCGCGCTCGCGATTTGGAAATAGCGCGGCCAGCAGCCGCTACATCCTCACACCTGGTTTGGGATGCCTGTACTGACCGTGGGATGCCGTGCGCTTACCGTGCGAGATGGCAAATTTGGGACAACAGTGCAGGCAACGAAGGCAGGCTGCGCACTCCGGCTTTGTCCAGACGGGAAGGCCGTCGCGCATCTCAATCGCCGCCATGGGGCAGCGCTTGGCACACAGGCCGCAGCCGATGCAGCGATCGGCATCGACGGCAAACTTGCTCGTCTGTTGCATGCGCGGCAGCCCAATTGCGTGATACGCGCACGATGCAAACAGAGGCACGCGATGACGCATCATGTTGCCCGTGCGGCGTGCCCGCACCGCCTCGATCACGGCATCAATCTGCGCCTCGGCAGCTCTATTGATACCCTCAACCTTTTGAGGGTCAGACAGGTCGAAAACAGGCGTCCAGGTATCGGGCATCTTGACGCTCATCGCCGCATCTAACTCGAGCCCACGCTCGTGTAGCAGATCGCGGGCGAACTTGGCCGATTGCCCGGTCGTCGAACCATATGTCGAGACATAGAACGTATAGGGGCGCTCGCCGCCCTTTGTGCCGGCAGCAACCGATAGGTCGACAGTCTTCAAAAACTCGATCATTGGCGTCGGCAAGCCCCAGGCGTATACCGGGGCGACAAACCCCAGCCGACAGGGGCCTTCCATCACAGCAAGGTGAAGGATCTCGGCATCAAAGCGCTCAATCGACATAACTTTGTCGCTTGTCGCCGCTGCAATGCGACGCGCCACATGCTCGCTGTTCCCTGTCGCGCTGAAGTACAGGATCATCTCGTACCCCTGGAATTGACTCGTGAAAAACCGCGCTACTTGCGCAGCGGCTTGGGCAGCGGAATGCCAGCGGCGATAACGGCCGCGATAATCATGCAGACGATACCCTTGAGCGGGAAGCACATGAGCAACAGGCCCACGACCATGACCGGCTGACGCATGACCGCGCCCATCGTCGATGCCGTGCAGACGGCGACGCAAAAGACCGGATCTGCGCCGGTGAGGATGGCAAGGCCATAGCCCAGGCTTACGCCTGAGAAAATAACCGGGAAGAAGTGGCCGCCGCGCCAACCAAGGTTGATGAGGGCGGGCGTCAGCATGGCCTTAACAAGACCGGTCGCGATAAGCACGCCAGCGGGAATGGTCAGGTAGGTTTCCATGAGCACGTCGGCCTGAGTCTCGCCGGCAAACATGGTGTAGGGCAGGACCGTGCCGCAGATGGCGAGCGCCAGACCGGCTAGCATGGCCTTGACGACAGGACGCTCCCCTATGGCATGGGCAAGCGCTTCGCTCGCGTGCTCAGAGACAAAGTACAGCCAGCCGCAGATTGTTCCGATCAACGACAGAGGGACGAGCCAGGTAAGCTCCAAGTTGCCCACCTCGGCGGCCTCGAACCTGGGCATGCCCATGCCACCGCCCACAAGCTGGCCAAGCAGCATATAGGTGCCCAGGCCGCCGGCAATCGCAATGCCGTAGACCACGGTCTTCTGTGCCTTGGGCAGCTTGATCGTAATCTCGTCGGACGCAGAGCCCTCGTCGCCGTCAGCACTTCCGGCAAGCGGTGCCACAAAACCAAAGACGGGCGCGGTAAAGAGCGCCGTCAGAGCGGCCTGGGTACCCAGCAGCGTGAGCTCCCTAAACTCGGCGCCAAAGCGGCGCATGCGGTCGCCGACCCAGCTGCACAGACCCGCGATAACGCCGGTCAGGCCGGCCTCCGGTCCAATACTTCCGCCAAACAGCAGCGGCAGCAATGCCGCGAGCGAAAGCTTGCCCAGGTTGTCGTACGGGTAGCGCCCGTCTTGCTTAACCTTAGCCATCACCTGGTTGAGGTCATCGGTCTTGGTGCCTGTCATCTTCTCGTACAGACCAATTAACAGACCGCCCAGCAAGCAGACAAAAAACGGGTACGGCAGAAAGCCAAACGGGCCGCTGGCAAGCTCGGGCGAAGCGACGCCCAGCGCGTGCGGAATCTCGGTCCACAGATAGTCGATACCGTGCTCCATCGCAAAAAAGAACAGCCAGACCGCGGCACCTGCGAACGCACCGGTCACGGCAACGCTAACTAAAAACAGCGCGCGGTTTGTGGGTTTGGCAAGGTTATCCATCGGGTCCTCCCGCGGTCAAAGTCGACATAGTTATGTTTTATTGTAGAGCGAGCGTTGCCCGAACGAGCCAACCGTCTGCGCCGCAAACGGCACCATTGGGAGCCATAGTGGGACAGGCTCAAGACTTATCCGTTGATAATCGAGACAATCTCGCGCAAATCGTCGGCAAAGTAAATGCCTTGCTGGCGCTGCGGGCTCGATAAACCCTTATCGATCATGTGCCCGAGCAGCGCCTTGAGGTCGTTGTAGTAACCGTCCAGGTTATACAGGATGCACGGAGCACTCAGGTGCCCCAACGACACCGCGGACATGACCTCGGCAATCTCCTCGAGCGTGCCCGTCCCACCGGGAAAGGCGATGAACGCATCGCCGAGCTCAATCATCTTGGCTTTGCGCTCGGCCATATCACTCGTCACGATGAGGTCGTCGATACCGTCATGTTGAAACTCGGCCTCGATAAAAAAGCTCGGCTCAACACCCGTCACGTGTCCGCCAGCATCGAGCACGCTATCGGCGAGCGCACCCATCAGGCCCGATTTGGACCCGCCGTATACCAGCGCGTGTCCGTTGGCGCCAATCCAGTTGCCCAGCTCCTGCACCGCGGGCAGAAACGCCGGGTCATTGCCGGCACTGGCACCCAGATACACGGTGATATTCATATTCAGTCCCCCTCATCGTGACGCGCGGCGCCCGTCCTAGCGTTGGCGGCGGCGATATTCGCGCACGCGACGCGAAAGATCGGCAAGCTCGTCGCGATCGAGCTCTTCCAAATGCTCCAGATCATCCATAAAGCGCGCCATGGTGTCCTTTTGACGCATCTTGATTAGCGTATTGCAGTAGTTCACCGCCACGCCCGTGAGCATGGCGATGTAGAAGATGCTGATGACGCTCAGAATGACGGTAATGGCGCGGGCAACCGGTGTCTCGGCCGGAATGTCACCAAAGCCGATGGTCGAGACCGTCTCAAAGCTAAACCAGAGACCATCGCCAAACGTGAGGGTCGTGGGCTCGGACAGCCAGACAGCCGTCGAGCAAAGCAGATAGAAAATAAGAAACAGGCCCGTAATGCGTGCAAAGCCAGCCTGTCGCAGCACATCGGCAAGCGTCCTGAGCTTTTTCATCGCGACCCCTTCCACGGACAACCAATCACGTTCGCTCGGTATTGTCCCACGCCTCCCCAGCAAACGGAACTAGTCATTGGGGACGTTCTTAAATGACCAGTCAAACAAGAACGTCCCCAATGACTAGTCGTTTAAGAACGTCCCCGATGACTGCCGGGCGGGAGCGTTTAGCGGTACAGCTGCCGACTGGGCAGGCTGAGCTGGTATCCTTATGCGGTAATGTCTCGATTCGTTAGGATTGCATGTGAGAGCTTCCGCTGTCCTTCGTTCAGTTATATATCGCACCCTGGCCGTCGCGCTTGCCGCGCTTGCCGTGCTGAATTCCATCGCGCCTGTCCAGGCTTTTGCCGATGACTCTAGTCAGCAGGTCAAAACGGTCCGCGTTGGTTGGCTCGTCAACAACGAGGGCTTCCAGGACGGCACCCCCGGCGAGCGTCTCTCGGGATGGGGTTACGAGTACCTCCAGACCCTCTCGTACTACACACCCGGCTGGCAGTACGAATACGTCTCCGGCACCTTCACCGAGCTTATGGAGAAGCTCGAAGCCGGCGAGATTGACCTCATGCCAAACATCTCCTACTCCGAAGAACGCGCCCAAAAACTGCTCTTCTCATCGAACCCCGAGGGCACCGAGCGCTACTACATCTATGCCAGGCCCGAGCGCGACGATCTGGCCAAGGGTGACCCCCGAGCGCTCCAAGGCCTTACCATCGGCTGCAACCCCGGCGTTATGCAAACCTTCGTTGGCCAGCAATGGCTCGCCAACGAAGGAATCGCCTGCACATACAAGGAGTATGACGGAAACTCCGTTCTCTTTGATGCGCTGGCAAACGGCGAGGTCGATGCCGTCATCATGAACGACACGACCTCGTCGCCCAGTGCCTCCCCCATGTTCTACATTGGGTCGAGCGACTACTATTTTGCCGTCCCCAAAAGCCGCCCCGACCTGATGGACGACATCAATGCCGCCATGACAGCAATCGCCCGCGTCAACCCACGCTATAACGACGAAGTCAAATCTCACTACTCGGCCCAAAACAGCGGTTCATCATCGCTCAACGGCCCCGAATGTTCCTGGCTCAAAGCAAACAACAACACCATCACGCTCGGCTACATTACGGGCAAACTCCCCTACTGCAACGAAGACGAAGACGGCAAAATGGAAGGCTCGCTCGCATCGCTTGCGACGACGTTGCACGATAAATTTGGCATTACGGTCAAAACCGTCGCCTTTGATAACTACAAGATGATGTCAAAGGCCCTGTCAAAGGGAAGCATCGACGTTGCGCTGCCGGTATACCGAGATTACTGGTTTGCCGAGCAATCAGGCGTTGTGCAGTCGATATCGTTGGGGACCACATCCCTCACCGCCATCCACACCGGAAGCAACCTGAACAAAGACCTTCAGAACATCGCCTGTACCAAATCATCGTTTATCAACCGAAATGTACTCGAAAGTCTGTTCCCCACAGCGACCGTGACCGAATGCCAATCCGACGATGAAGCGTTCGACGCCCTCAGGAAGGGAACGGTGCACTGCATCCTCGCCCCCAGTTCACGCGTAAAAACCATCGGCGACCGTTATGATCTCGAGAACTGCGAGACGGCCGAGCTCCCTGACACCTGCGAGCTCTCGTGCTGGATTTCGCGCGGAAGGCCCGAGCTGCTGGGAATCATCAACAAGGGCATCATCAATGCCGGAGAATCGCTCTCCGCAAGCAATTACTCCTCCACGTCGTACACGGCCCAGGAATCCAACACGCTTCAATTCCTTTATCGCAACCGTGCCGCCGTTGCAGCTGCCCTCATCGGTATGTTGTCGGTCGGCATCGTCCTGCTCATCTGGGCACTCGTGCGCGCTCGAACCGAGCGCAAAAAAGCCGATGCCGCCAACGCCGCCAAGACGGCATTCCTCACGCGCATGAGCCACGACATCCGTACGCCGCTCAACGGTATCCTGGGCCTTATCGAGATCGAGGAATTGAAGGAAGGCGATATCCAGGTCGCCCGCGAGAGCCGTGCCAAGGCGCGCGTTGCCGCCAATCACCTGCTCTCGCTAATCAACGACATCCTCGAGATGGGCAAAATCGAAGACCGCAAGCTAACACTGGAGCATACGCCTTTTAACCTCAAAGAGCTCTGTGACGATACACTGGTGCTGTGCAAGCTCCGCGCGTCCAGTAACGGCATCACAATGCAGGACAATAGTCTGCCGTACGCCACGGGGCCATACATGGTCGGCAGTCCCACCCATATCCGACAGATCATGATCAACCTGTTAGACAACAGCATTAAGTACAACAAGCACGGCGGCTCCGTCACCTTTAGCTCAAAGACCAAGCCACTCGATAACGGGCGCGCTCTCTTTTGCTTTAGCGTTTCGGATACCGGCATTGGTATGACTCCCAAGTTTTTAAAGCATATCTATGAGCCGTTTGCCCAAGAAGGTGACGATGCGCGCAGCAAGTTCCAAGGAACCGGCATGGGCATGCCAATCGTCAAGTCGCTTATTGAACTGATGGGCGGCACCATCGAAGTCACCAGCGAACTCCATGTGGGCACCACGTTCTACGTGGAAATTCCGCTCGATATCGACAAGAACCCCCGGGCGCGGGCGAATACGGTCGAGAGGGCGCTCGACTGCTCGCTCGCCAACATGAACGTGCTGCTCGCCGAGGATAACGAATTGAATGCCGAGATTGCCCAGGCGCTGCTAGAATCCGAGGGCGTCGTGGTCACCCGCGCCGCCAACGGCAACGAGGTCGTCGATCTGTACCTGTCGCATCCCGCCGGCAGCTTCGATGCGATCCTGATGGACATTATGATGCCGGACATGGACGGCTACGAGGCAACCCGCGCGATTCGTCTGAGCGAGAAGGTCGATGCAGCCGATATCCCCATCATCGCGCTCACCGCCAATGCCTTTGCCGAGGACGCCAAGGCGGCACACGACGCCGGCATGAACGCCCATCTGTCCAAACCGCTCGACTTTAACAAGCTCAAAAACATACTCGCCCGCATCAAGAAAAACGGATCCGTTTCGCTATAGTTTGTGCTCAACCACCACGCACGACCAGAAAGGAAGCCAACGATGTTTAGGCCCTTACGTCGAAAGAAACGCGCCATCACTGACGAGGAAGCGCGCGAACTGCTCGCCACCTGCAAGCGCGGCGTCTTTGCCGTCAACGGCGACGATGGCTACCCGTACGCCATTCCCGTCAACTACTTCTTTGACGCCGAGCACGACAAGATTTATTTCCATGGCGCCAAGGCCGGCCACAAGGTCGACGCACTCAAGCGCGATGACAAGGTCTGCTTTACCGTTTACGGCAACGAGTGGTACCAGGACGGTGACTGGGCTCCCTACGTTATGAGTACCGTGGTCTTTGGCCGCTGTCGCCTGGCGAATGACACCCCCGCGTTTATCGAGGATAAAGTCCGCCAGCTCGCGCTTAAGTACTACCCTTCTGCCGAAGAAGTCGAAGAGGAAATCGCCAAGGACATTAAAGGCGTCCAGCTCTACGAGATTACGATTGAGCATCTTTGCGGCAAGCAGATTCAGGAAAAGTAAGCCCCTCAGCAAGCCTCATCAATAACAATATGGCCCGGTTCCAACCCACCTTGGAACCGGGCCATATGCTTATGAAGCGGCGGCGATGTGCGCTAACGCCTCGACGAGCTCTTGCGAGCTCACAGGCTTGCTCAAGTGCGCGTTCATGCCCGCCTCACGCGAAAGCCTGCGGTCGTCGGCAAAGGCGTTGGCACTCACGGCGATAATCGGCGTGGTCGCGGCATCCTCGCGATCGAGTGCTCGAATTCGACGCGTGGCCTCAAGGCCATCGATGCCAGGCATCATGATGTCCATCAACACCACGTCGTACTCGTGCGGTGCGCTCGCGGTAAACATCTCGACGGCAGACTCACCATCCTTGGCATGCGTCACGACGGCACCGGCACGGCTGAGCGTAAACTGCGCGATCTCGGCATTCAGATCGTTATCCTCTACGAGTAAAACGCGCAAGCCCTGGAGCGCATCGCCATCGCCCCCATCCACGCGAACTGCCTGAGGAATCTCGGAACGCTTGCATTTCTCGAACGGCAGGCGGATGGTAAACGTCGTCCCCTGCCCCAAGACGCTCGTAAAGCTCATGGTTCCGCCCATAAGCTCGACCAACTGTTTTGCGATGGGCGCGCCCAGGCCAGTTCCCGATGAAGCGCCTTCCACCTGCTGCTCCTCGCGGCAAAACGGCTCGTAGAGGTGCTGCTGGAACTCCTCGCTCATGCCAATACCGTTGTCGGCGATCGTGTATTCATAGACGGGGACGCCATCCGCTGGCTCCACCTCGCGGCACACCAGGCGAACATAGCCTCCCTGGCGGTTGTACTTGACAGCATTGCCGGCAATATTGAGCAACAAGCGCTTGAGGTGCGTCACGCTCACCCGCACATAGGGATGATTAAGCGTCTGCTGGTCGCAGATAATTGTCACCAGGCGCTCCTCGGCCTGGCGCTCAAGAATATCGCGCACCTCGTGGTTGAGGGTCGCCAAGTTTGTGGGAACAAGCTCCAGGTCGACCTGCCCGCTCTCCAGGCGACTCATATCCAGCGCCTCGTTGGCAAGGTCGAGCAGCAGTCCCGATGCCGTCCAGATCTTCGAGCGGCACTCGGTCTGCTTTTGCAGATCGTCCGCATTGGCATCGCCGACCTCGACCATGCCGCGAATGCCGTTGATGGGCGTGCGCAGATCGTGGCTCATGCGGCGCAAAAACTCCGTCTTTGCCGAGTTGGCAGACGAGGCCTCACGCGCCGCCTTTGCCAGCTTGTCGCCATAGTCGCGCTCCTGCTGCAGCAAGTCCGTCAAACGTCGACGATCAGCGCGGCGGCGCGCCATCACAACAACGGCTATAACACCGCTGTAGAGCACCAGCACGCCGGCAGCAACAGCCGCGACGACCTCAAAGTAACGCCGCGCCGAGGCATAGGTGTACACGTAGAACCCGCGCGCTTTTCCAAATGTGCCCAAATACCACTCGCCGTTGGCGTTAACCAATCTGACCTTACCAGCCGGGCATCGATCCTTTATACCGTCGACAATGAAGACATCCGTTGCAGGCAGATCGAATACGCCCAATATGGTGGGTTCAACGACATTGGTCGCAACGACCTTGCCATCGCTTTCGATCACGATATTGCCACTGTCGATGGTCTCATAACCACCGAGCAGGCTCTGCAGTTTGAGCGTATTGCTTGCAACTGCCTTCGCGCTCTGATGCCTTACCGCAACAACGATGCCCTCGTCATCCCGCCGGGTTACGCAGCCAATGTCTGCGACCGAATCATCCGCAAGCGTGATGCGGGCGGTATAGGACTTAAGCGGATGGGCTGCCACCTCCAGCACGGGTGCTTCCTTGAGATACGTAGCGAGCGACTCGTAGCCCACGCCATCCGTCGAGGACTCGGACACCAAATTGCCCGATGCGTCCGTCACGATCAGTGCGCTCACGTTGAACTGGTCGGCATATTGCTCCAGCATGGCGTTATCCACCGAACCGTCGCGCTCCATATCGCGCGCTGTCTCTCCGGCGATCTCCATAACGCGAATCAGGTTTTTGGTCGTATAGGCGCTATTGAATGCATCGTAGGAAAGGCTCTGCGTCGCCACGTAATCGACAACGTCGGCAAAGCGCTGCTCGGCCTGAGCTGTCGTGTAGCCGTAGCTCATCATACCGGCAACAACCGAGAGCGCTATCCCCAGCAGGGCGACAAGGAACCATGCCCCTGCCGAACGATTGCCCCGCTTCTCTACGGCGTGGTCGGGTGCACCGATCATGACAGGCCCTCTATATTCAAAAAGGGCGAAGGGTCATCAAAGTACTTTGACACCAGGCGTTTCATGGTGCCGTCGGCTAGCATTTCCTGGTAGGCATGGGTGAGCTTAACGTCGATGCCGCGCGTATCGTTGATATCGAAAGCGGTACCCAAACCAACCTCAAGCAGCGGCTCATCCAAAATTCGATACGTCACACCATAGTCTTTTTCGTAGGTGAGCAGCGAAGACTCATGCGCGGCGATGGCGTCGACCAGACCCTCGACGAGCGCCGGGTTCAGGTATGAGCGGTCCGAAAAGCAGTAGAGCTCTTTGATCTGCGGAACGTTTTCATTTGTACGATTGAGCAAAATGTCCTCGGGCTTGGTGGTGGACTGGACCGC
The DNA here is from genome assembly GCA_902489965.1 of uncultured Collinsella sp. Taxonomy (GTDB): domain Bacteria; phylum Actinomycetota; class Coriobacteriia; order Coriobacteriales; family Coriobacteriaceae; genus Collinsella. The sequence goes on along the minus strand of CABUCA010000002.1, from coordinate 4,300 downwards.
CACGACCTTATCCTCAAGATCGGCAAGCGTGTAGATATCGCTCTGGGAATCGACCGCGACCACCTGGCGGCTCGCGAGGTACGGGCCGGCCCAACGATACTCGTTTTCGCGACCCGTCATGCTAAAGCTACCCATGACGCAATCGAGTTCGCCGCTCGCCAGCAGCTCTTTCTTCTTTTCCCAATCGATCAGCTGGTACTTTGGCTTGTAACCAATGCGGGCCAAAGCCTCGGTCAATATCTCGACATCCAGGCCAACGATATCGCCGTACTCGTCGGTATACACAAACGGTGGATAGAGGTCGCTGCCGACGTTGAGCGTCTTAAGGTTGTCGTCTTTGGCCTGCGAGGCATCCAGGCCTTCTAATGCAGACGTCGAGGCTCTGCCATTCGACCCGGAACAGCCGGCTATCGCTACGACAAAGGCGCACGCTACCGCAAGCGCAACAAACAACGAAATGGCAACCGAGCGACGGGACCTTTTCATCGAGCTCCATACGATCCTGTTTACAGACTGAAATGGTTAAAGATAATAGCAAACAAAACCACACGAGTGCCCAATTGTTACAGGCGCTTTACCGTGTGGGACCTTCCAGCCGACTTGGCAGAAGGCCCCGCATGCAGTGCTCACTTACCGTGCATTAAAAACGTAGCGGTCCAGGCGGTCGCACGCCTCCCTTACGCGCGAAAGCGGCAGCGCCAGATTCACGCGAATGTGGCAGGGTCCGTGGAACGGGCGGCCGTCCTGATACCCCACGCCCACGCGTGCCCCCTCATCGAGCAACCACTGAATATCGCGGCCATGCTCTCGGCACCACTCGGTGCAGTCCAGAAACACCATGTACGTGCCCTGCGGACGTGAATAGGACACGCCCTCAAAATGCTCGTCCACGTAATTGCAGAAGTACTCGATATTGCCGGCAAGCACCTGATTGAGCTCGTCCACCCACTCATAGCCCTGCGGCTGGTAGGCACCGATAAGCGCATGCATGGAGAGGACGTTCATCTCGTTGTAGTGGGTCTTGTTGGACACGGCGCAGATGCGGTCACGCAGCGTCTCGTTGTAGACAATGTGGTAGCTGCCGACAAGGCCCGCCAGGTTAAACGTCTTGCTCGGCGCATAGAGGGCAACCGTGCGCATGCGGGCATCCTCGCTCACCGACTGCGTCGGGATGTGCTTGTGCCCCGGCAGGATGATATCGGACCAAATCTCGTCCGAAATCACCACGCAATCGTGCTGGCGATAGATGTCCATGGCGCGCTCGATCTCGTCGCGTTCCCATACGCGGCCGCAGGGATTGTGCGGCGAGCAGAACACCGCGGCATGGATGTGGTTTTGGGCGAGCTTGTGCTCCATGTCCTCAAAGTCCATACGCCACACGCCCTGGTCGTCAAGCTTAAGCGGGCTGTGGACAATGTGATAGCCCGCGGCCTCAATGGACTTGGTAAAGCCGATGTAGGTAGGGCTGTGGACCAGCACCGCATCGCCCGGCTGGACATACGCGCGCAGCGTCGACACGACGCCGCCCAGCACGCCGTTTTCGTAGCCGATATGTTCAGGGCTCAAACCTTCGACGCCATTGCGGCGGTTCTGCCATTCGATGATGCGATCGAAGTACTCGGCGCGCGGGTTAAAGTAGCCAAACATGGGATGCTGAGCGCGCTGAATGATGTGCTCCTGGACCGTGGGCACCGTGGCAAAATTCATGTCGGCCACCCACATGGGAATGCGGTCGAAGCCCTCGTCGGGTGCGTTCGGAGCCATACCGGGGATCTCGCCCCAGGAGTCAACGGCGATGGAGTCCATGCCGTGGCGGTCGATAAGCGAGCTAAAGTCGTATTTCATGCTGAGCCCCCGTGCAAAGTGATTGTTTTGGTAGGCGTTATTGTCCACCAGCGTGGGCGGTTTTGGCATGGGGTTTGGCGCTTAATTTGACGGGTGCGGACGAATGGCGGGTTAGTCTTGTGCGTCGTTGACGGCGACTACGGTTAGCTGGGTTTCATCGACCGTAAACGATATGTCGAGCCCGACGTAAGCCAAGTGGTAAATGCGGTTTGGCTCGTGCTTGCTGCCCGCACGGCGCGGGTCTTGGCGTAGGACCTCGACCAGGCCGGGGAGCTTTGTGGGCGGGACCATATCCTGCAGCGTCTGCGGGAACTCGATGTCGAGCTCTTGCCACGGAGCATCCTCAATCCAGCCGCCCGTTGCATCCGGGTGGCAGTCCGCAAACGGAATGTAGGGCTTGATATCGTAGATGGGCGTGCCGTCGCGCAGATCGGCCCCCAGCACATGGATGATGGGGCCGTCGTCGGTAAGCTCCACGCGGTCGAGCTTAACGCAGGTGAGACCGATAGGATTAGGGCGAAACGGACTGCGTGTGGCAAATACGCCCACGCGCTCGGCTCCACCCAGGCGCGGCGGGCGTACGGTTTTCGACCACTTGGCATTGGTGCCAGACCTGTCCTGCGTCTTGGCATCGGCAGCTATGTCCTTAGCTGTGCCGCCGGGCGTGCCGTTTTCGAAGCGCCAGAGCAGCCATAGGTGAGAGAAGGAGTCCAGACCCTCAACCGCTGCGTTGGAGGCAAATTCCGGCTCAAAAACGATGCGTCCCTGCAGATGAGGCGCCAAAAAGCTGTTGCGCGGAATGCCGAACTTCTGCGGCAGGTCGGTATGTATGTGTGCGATAGGTTCCATGCCGGTCATTGTACGGCATGGGGGCATGGGGCGCTGCGCGCAATTCTTTGTCGCGGTCCCCCGTCGTGCAACCAACGGTTGCTTGGAAAGGCGCCTGCCGCCGCGTATGCTTAAGCCATCAACCAGCAGAAAGGAGCCGTTATGGCCTTTGCAGAAAAGCTCATCGCTGTCCGTCGCGCCCATCGCCTTACCCAAGAGCAGCTCGCCGCCAAGCTCTTCGTCACACGCCAGGCCATCAGCCGGTGGGAGCGCGGCGAGGTCACACCGGGCATCGACATGATGAAGCTCATTGCCGCCGTAACCGGCGAGCCACTATCTCATCTGCTCGAAATGCCCGAGCACTATTGCCAGAGCTGCGGCATGATACTCGCGCCCGGCGACTGCGGCACCGATGCCACGGGCGCCGCGACCGATCATTATTGCAAGTGGTGCTACGACCACGGCCAGTACACCTACGACACCACGATGGAGGCAATGATCGAGGACTGTGCCCCGCGCCTGGCGCAAAACACCGGCATGTCGCTCGACGAAGCCGTCTCGCTCATGGGCGCCGTCCTGCCGCAACTGGAGCGCTGGCGCTCCGTGCAGGAAAACGAAGAGCGCTACGGCGCCGAGGCGCGTGCGCGCTATGGCGATGAGGCTATCGATGCAGCAAACGAAGCGCTGCTGGACATGGACCCCGAGGCATGGAACGACATGAAGGAACTTGAACGCGCTATTCTGGGCCAGCTCTCGATTGCCATGGGCGACGGCGATGCGGATGGAAGCGAGGCTCGCAAGCTTGTCGCGATGCATCGTCGCTGGATTGGCCTCAACTGGGGACGCGAACCCCAAGACGAAGCATACCTTGGCCTCGCCAATGGTTATCTTGCCGACCAGCGCTTTGTTGACTACTACGACAAGCCCTGCGGCACCGGAGCCACGGCGTTTCTGGTCCAAGCCATCGAGTCGTCACTGGTCCGCGCATAGACCGCGGCAGCTTTGGGTATTTCAATCGAAACCTCAACCGATTGGAGACCTATGGCTACTGATCACGAGCTCGCGCTCTACGTTATGACCGGCTGCCCGTATTGCATAAAAGTCAAGCGCTTTTTGGCCGATAACGGTGTGACCATTCCCGAGCGCAATATCACGACCGATACCGAAGCCGAGCAGACACTCATCGCCGTCGGCGGAAAACGCCAGGTTCCCTGCCTGTTCATCGACGGCAAACCACTCTACGAGTCGAGCGACATCATCGCGTGGGTGCAGAAGAACCTGCTCTAGCACGCGCATTGCAACCGGCCCACCCCAACCCATACGGCCGAACATGTACGCCAGTATCCAAAGTCGACATTTTTCGACATCTTTGGATGCTGGCGTACAGCTTTTGGGTAGTCACGGACGCTCTTAGCCGGCTAATTGTTTGAGGCGACCTTTGGATTATGGCTGTTTGACGCCTCTGGAAAGGTTTCCGAGAGGGCTGTGGTCAAAAAAGGGCAAATATGAGTACTGCTACCTGTTTAGTAGCAGCGATTTTGATCACTTCAGGAACTATTCAACGTTCCACTCGGTAGCGCGCAGAGATGTGGTGTAAGAGGCGGGGCATGCCCCGCCTCTTCTCTTT
>CABUCA010000001.1 GCA_902489965.1 uncultured Collinsella sp. | reverse complement strand
GCTTGATGATGTCGTTGGCCGGAACGTCGAGCGCCCCGCCGACCTTAAGCCGCGCGCCCCGGTCGTCACCGTCATGGGCCACGTCGACCACGGCAAGACGTCGCTGCTCGACGCCATCCGTCACACCGGCGTTGCTGCCGGCGAGGCGGGCGGCATTACGCAGGCCATCGGCGCTTCGCAGGTCATGATCAACGACCGTAAGATCACCTTCATCGATACCCCGGGCCACGCCACCTTTACGGCTATGCGTGCCCGTGGCGCCAAGGTGACCGACATCGTCATTTTGATCGTGGCTGCCGACGACGGCGTCATGCCCCAGACCGTCGAGTCGATCAACCACGCCAAGGCCGCCGGCGTACCCATCGTCGTCGCCGTCAACAAGATCGATAAGCCGGGCGCCAACCCCGACCGTGTGCGTCAGGAGCTCACCGAGTACGGAGTCATCCCCGAGGAGTGGGGCGGACAGAACATGTTCGTCAACATCTCGGCTAAGCAGAAGATCGGTATCGACGAACTTCTGGAGACCGTGCTGCTCCAGGCCGACGTGCTCGAGCTCAAGGCCAACCCGGACACCTTTGCCTCCGGCAACGTCCTCGAGGCCAAGCTCGACAAGGGCCGCGGCTCGGTTGCTACCGTGCTCGTGACCCGCGGTACCCTGCACGTGGGCGATACGCTGGTCGCCGGCCTTACCTACGGTCGCGTCCGCGCCATGCTCGACCCCAAGGGCCGCGCCGTCACCGAGGCTGGTCCCTCCGACGCCGTCGAGATTCTGGGCCTGCAGTCCGTGCCCAACGCCGGTGACGAGTTCCGCGTGTTCGAGGACGAGCGCGAGGCTCGCGCCCTTGCCGACGAGCGTTCGCTCAAGGCCCGTATCGAGGAGCAGAGTCGCGTCAAGCACGTCACGCTCGAGAACCTCTTCGAGACCATCGCCGACGCCGAGGTCAAGGAGCTCAACCTGATCATCAAGGCCGACGTCCAGGGTTCCATCGAGGCCCTTCAGGACTCGCTCGACAAGATGGATCAGTCCGAGGTTCGCATCAACACGATCCACTCCGCCGTTGGCGCAATCAACGAGACCGACGTCGTTCTGGCCGACGCCTCCAACGCCATCATCATCGGCTTTGGCGTCCGTCCCGACGGTAAGGCCCGCTCCGCCGCCGAGCGCGAGGGCGTCGAGATCCGTTGTTACGACGTCATCTACAAGTGCCTCGAGGAGCTTGACGCCGCCCGTATCGGCATGCTCAAGCCCACCGAGGTCGAGGTCGCCACGGGTACCGCGACTGTCCTGGACACCTTTAAGGTGCCCAAAGTCGGTATCGCCGCCGGTGTCCGCGTCGAAGAGGGCGAGATCGCCGCGACCGATTCCGTGCGCCTGGTGCGCGACGGCATCGTGGTCTTCAACGGCAAGATCGCCTCGATGCGCCACTACAAGGACGAGGCCAAGAGCCTCAAGAGCGGTTCCGAGGGCGGCATTGGCCTGGAGAACTTCCAGGACATCAAGCCCGGCGACCAGATCGAGGGTTACCGCATCGACCAGGTTGCCCGTACCGAGTAGGGGGTAGCGCTATGAAGCAAACGCAGGCAACCCGCCGTCTGGGCGAGCAGCTTCGCGAGAAGCTCGGTTATATCCTGCTCTTTGAGGTTTCCGATCCGCGTCTCGACCTGGTTACTTTGACCGCGGTCGAGGTCGCGGTGGACCGTTCGTTCGCGCGTGTGTACGTGTCGTGCGATGCGAGTCGCTACGACGAGGTCATGGAGGCGCTCGCAAGCGCCAAGGGCCGTATTCGCAGCCTGTTGGCTCGCTCGCTCGATTGGCGTGTCACGCCCGAGCTCGATTTTCGCATCGATCGCTCGACCGATGAGGCCGAGCGCATCACGCGTGCGCTGGAAAACGTTCCCGCCACGCTTGCGATCGAAAAGGACGAGGACGGCTATCCGATAGCGGATGCCGCCCAGGAGGCAGCTTTAGATGACTAATTCCGCCGACCTCGCCTCGTGCGAGTCTGCAGATATTCAGCGACGCATCCTCGAGCTCATCGAGGGTGCGTCCTCCATTGCGATTTCGGGACACACTTCTCCCGATGGCGATGCCTTGGGCTCTGTATTGGGTCTGGGCCTTTCGCTCATGAAGTTTTTCCCCAACAAGGATATTGCGCTGCTGCTGGCAGACGATGACCCGGTTCCGCGCATCTACCGCTTTATGGAAGGCTCCGATCGCCTGGTGCCGGCATCTGCGTACACCGGCAATCCGGACCTGTTCATCTCGGTGGACGTGCCGGTCGTCGAACGCCTGAACAACTCCGCCGAGGTGCTGCGTCGATCGGCGCATGTGGTGTGCTTCGATCACCATCCAGCGCGCGAGGAGTTTGCCGAGCTCAGTCTGAGGCGCGTCGAAGCTGCAGCCTGCGCTATGATCATCGACCGGTTCTTGGACAATTGTGGCATTGTCGCACGTGATGGCGTTGCGACCTGTCTGCTGTGTGGCTTGGTTACCGATACCGGTCGTTTCCAGTACCAAAACGCCGATGCCGCCGCATTCCATGCGGCCTCGCGTCTGGTTGCCCACGGTGCCGACCCGGCGCGCGTTGCGCTCGAGGTTTATCAGAGCATGCGCGTTGAGTTTTTGCACCTCAAGTCCATTGTCATGGGTCGCATTAAGACGGTCGCGCATGGGCGCGTGGCGTATAGCTATGCCTACCAGAGCGACCTTGAGGCCTGCGGCGTCACCTCGGACGAGTGCGACGGCCTGGTCGATGTGGTGCGTTCGGTGATGGGCGTCGAGGTCTGCATGTTCTTAAAGGGCATTGAGGGCGATACCAAGGTGCGTGGCAACCTGCGCTCCAAGGGCGACCTCGATGTGTCCGAGATTGCTGCCAACTTTGGCGGTGGCGGGCATCATGCCGCCGCCGGCTTTTCCAACAACGGAACAATTCGCGAGACGCTCGCCGTGGCACTTCCCATGCTGGCCGAGCTGGTAGGGGAGGATCCCGCTTCGGTGACCGTCGAGCTTTAACTTTTTGGATGGTACATGGCTCGTCGTACGCCTTCACAACTGAATATGCTGCTCGCCGTCGATAAGCCGGTGGGCTGCACGTCCCACGATGTGGTCTCGCAATGCCGGCGCGCCCTCCATGAGCGGCGCGTCGGCCATGCCGGCACGCTCGACCCCATGGCATCGGGTGTCATGGTGGTGGGCGTGGGCCAGGCTACTCGTCTGCTGGGCATGCTAACCCTCGATACCAAAAGCTACGTCGCCGACATCTCGTTTGGCGCCGAGACCAATACCGATGATGCGGAGGGCGAGGCGGTCCGCACGGTGGCTGTTGCCGACGAGCTCCGCGATCCTGCCTATGCCCGTGAACACTTGGCCGCCATGCTGGGTCCGCAGATGCAGGTGCCGCCGGCGTTTTCGGCTATCTCGGTCAATGGCGTTCGCGCCTACAAGTCTGCTCGCGAGGGCAATGCGGTGGACCTACCTCCGCGCCCCGTCGAGGTCTATGCCGCCGACCTGATCGCCGTGGGCGGCGAAGGTGATACGTGTGTGTGGACCGTGGCGTTCTCGGTGAGCAAGGGCACCTATATCCGAGCGCTCGCTCGTGATTTGGGTCGTGCGTGCGATAGTGCCGCACACATTTCTGCGCTACGCCGGACGGCATCCGGCGTGGTTTCCATTGGAGTCTGCCATGCGGTGGAGGAACTTTCTCCCGAGTCTGCGACTGGCTTTGCTTTGGACCCCATCGCGGCCCTGGGCTCCACGCGTGTCGACTTGCCGGGCAACCTTGCCGATGACCTGCTCTGCGGCAGGCGCATTCCCGTTGACCGCGCGCTTGTCGACTTCGATGCTTCGAAGGCGCCGTTTGCGCTGGTGCTCGATGGTGGGCTCAAGGCGCTTGCCCGCATTGAGGACGGTCGCTTTGTGATGGAACACGTGTTTCCGCAGGCAATCGGCGGTGTTCGATGATGTTGTCCGCTCGTGACCTCGCGCGAGTCTTTTTCGCGGGCGAGTCGGACGAGGCTCGCATCGTTACTGCCGATGCGTTTGATGAGTGCGAGCATCTGGGTGCCGCATCGATTGCCATCGGCGTGTTCGACGGCGTGCACCGTGGACACCAGGAGCTCATTACGGCGCTTGCCCGTGATGCCCGTGCCCATGGCTGTAAGGCGGTCGTGGTTACCTTCGATCCCGACCCGGACATTGTGGTGAGCTCTTCGCCCGCTCAAAAATTGATGACGACGGCCGACCGTCTGCATGCCCTGGCTCAAACTGGGGTCGATGCGGTGGTGGCCGTTCCCTTTACGCCTGAGGTTGCGGCGCTTGACCATGTTGATTTTCTCTCGCTGGTGTCGCGTCTGGTCGACATTCGATCGATTCGCGTTGGCAGTGACTTTAGGCTGGGTCGTGGCGGTGCTTCTGGTGTTGCCGAGATGCGCGCCTGGGGTTCCGAGCACGGCGTTGACGTGTACGGTCACGACCTGCTTTGCGAGGGCGGTGAGGCCATTTGCGCCACCCGCATTCGTCATGAGCTCGGACAGGGCCATGTGGAGCTGGCTGCTGAGTTGCTCGGCCGCCCGTATATGGTGCGCGGCGGTGTTATTCGCGGCCGTCACGAGGGTTCTGGCATGGGCTTTCCCACGGCAAACCTGCAAGTTCCCGACGGCCTTCAGGTGCCTGCCGATGGCGTCTACGAGGGCCTGGTGCTGGTCGATGACACCGTGTGGCCCGCTGCCGTGAACGTCGGCCTGCCGCCGACGTATGCCGACGATGCGGCATCTGCGCATCTTGAGGCTAATTTAATTGGTTATACGGGCGACCTCTATGGCGCTTCCGTTTCGCTGGCGTTTACGCGCTGGCTACGTCCCTCGCGTGTGTTCGATTCGCTGGATGAGTTGATTGCGACCGTCGAGGGTAATATCGAGGACATTCGTCACAACTTGGGTGAGCAGGGGGTGAGCATCCGTGATTAGCGATGAAGAAAAAGACCAGGTACGCGCTGCGTCCGACTTAGTCGCCATCGTGCAGGAAACGGTTGAGCTCAAGCCCCGCGGCCATGAGTTTTGGGGCTGCTGTCCCTTTCATGGCGAAAAGACGCCGTCCTTCCACATTATCCCCGCCACGCAGGTGTGGCACTGCTTTGGTTGCGGCGAGGGTGGCGACGTCTTCACCTATATCATGAAGCGCGAGAACCTGAGCTTTCCCGAGTCAATCCGTTATTTGGCCGATCGCGCGGGTATTGAGCTGCACGACACCGGAGATCGCCGCGAGCGCGGTACCAAGCGTGCCCGAATCTACGATCTGTGCGCCGAGACCGCTCAGTTCTATCACACTATGCTTATGCGCGGTAAGGACGGCCGTCCGCGCGAGTACTTTGCCAGCCGCGGCATGGGCGGCGATGTCTGCCGCCGCTACTGTCTGGGCTTTGCACCGGGCCGTAACGCGCTGGTGTCACACCTGTCCCAGGCGGGTTTTACCCCGCAGGAGATGATCGACGCCAATGTTGCCGTGAGCCGCGGGCGCGGGCAGCTTGCCGACCGCTTCTACGACCGTGTGATGTTCCCCATCTTTGACGAGCAGGGTCACAACATTGCCTTTGGCGGTCGCATTATGGGCGACGGCCAGCCTAAGTACCTCAACACCGCCGAGACGAGCGTGTTTCATAAAAAGCGAAACCTCTACGGTTTTAATTGGGCCAAGGAGTTTATCGTCGCGCAGGATACCGCCATCGTGGTGGAGGGCTATACCGATTGCATCGCCTGCTGGGAGGCGGGGATTAAAAACGTTGTCGCCACGCTGGGCACCGCGCTCACGGAGCATCATGTAAAGACGCTCACCCGCTTTGCCAAGCGCATCGTGTATATGTTCGATGGCGATGCCGCGGGCCAGAAGGCCGCCCGCCGCGCGATTCAGTTTATCGAGCAGGATTCTATGGACCTGCGCTGCGTGGTGCTGCCCGACGGCAACGATCCCATGGAGTTCATCACGGCACATGGTGGGCAGGAGCTGCAGGCGCGCATCGACGCTGCCGAGCCGCTTATGGACTTCGTGTACCGTTCGCTGCAGGAGTCGAGCGACATCACCACGCCGGGCGGTCGAGCCAAGGCGCTGGAGGACGCTCTCACGCTCATCTATCCGCTGCGCGATAGCTACATGATCGATACGTACTTTATTCAGATTGCCGATCTGTTGGGTTTGGATCTGGAGACCGTGCGCGCGAGCTCGGGCCGCGTGTTTCGCGACGTCGCCAAGCGCGAGGATGCGGAGCGCCGCCGCGAACAGAACTATGAACGCCAGCGGGCGCAGGCTGAGCGATCTGGTAGCGCGGGCGGTCGGTCGTCTGGTTCGCAGGGGACATCTCGTGGTGCTTGGGCATCGGGCGCGACTCCGGCCGTAGCGGCGCCGGTCGAGGAGGACCCGTACGACTACGTCCCGCTCGATGCCTATGGTGCTGCACCAGTGGAGGTCGTTGACGACTTGCCGCCGATCGATGTGCCTGATGGTATGGGCGCTGTGCCTGCGGCTGACGGTTCGGGCGCACCGGCTGCGGCGGCGCCGATGGTTCTTACCGATCTTGAACGCAAGTCCTTGGCAGGGGAGCGCGAACTGTTGACGATGCTCACGAGCTACCCCGACCTGTTCCGCACGTATGCCGACCGCATCTGCTCCATCGAGTGGGTTGACCCACGTCACGAGTCCATCGCATGGGCCGTTCTGGCAACGCCGCCGGGAACCGATCCTGCAGCCTGCATGGATGCGGCACGCTCGGTGTGTCCCGAGGCGGCAACGCTTGTGAGTGCCGGGCGCATCTCGGCGACGAGCAAGCACCCCACCGAGACGAACATCGCGTTTATGCTCGATACGCTCGAGCTCTACACCATCAAGCGTCGCATGCGTGCCGCACAGGCCAAGCTGCGCCAGGATCGTTCGCTCGATGATGAGGCCCGTCGTGCGCTGACCGTGCGGGCCGCGCAGGACTCGCAGCGTCAGCGCGAACTGCAAAAGTCGATCGGCGGCGTGGCGGATCCGTTTCGTTTGATCGGCCTGGAGGCCGCAGGCACCGAACAAGCCTAGATGTTGTGGTCAACCAGCGTATTCTCGTCTATATCCAGCTTTCTTTTTGGGTATAGACGTCAATGTGTGTGCTAAAGTATTGAGTCCTGTGGACTATGAAGGGAGAATCTGTGCCAAAAAAGACTGAGAGCACGGGTACTGGGCTGGAATCCTACGTTGCAAAGCTCATGGGCAACGGCTCAAACAGGACTTCGGTAACCGAGGACGAGATTCAGGTCGCCCTGAAGGATATCGATGTTTCTGACGAGCAGCTCACCGCGGTGTATTCCGCGCTGCGCAACAGCGGCATCCAGATTATCTCCGCGAGCGGTAACGACGACGCCCCCATGGACGTCGACGATGACGATAACGATACCGATACCGACGATTTCGATGATGACGACGAGCACGATTCCGGCTCGCTCGACGATCATGAGCTCAAGATGGCCCGTCAGGCCGACGCCGAGATGGGTTCTTCCAAGAGCAAGAAGAAGCGCACCGTGCGCACGTCCCGTTCGCGTTCGCGCGTGCGCGGCATCGATGCCTCCACGGTGATGCTGACCGGCGACCCGGTCCGTATGTACCTCAAGGAGATCGGCAAGGTCGACCTGCTGACCGCCTCCGAAGAGGTCGATCTGGCCATGAAGATCGAGGCCGGTCTTGAGGCCACCGAGAAGCTCGAGGCCGCCGATGCTGGTGAGCTCGAACTCACGCGTGCCGAGATACGTCGTCTTACGCGCATTGAGAACGTGGGCCTCGAAGCCAAGCAGGCACTTATCAGCGCAAACTTGCGTCTGGTCGTCTCCATCGCCAAGCGCTATGTCGGTCGCGGCATGCTGTTCCTGGACCTGATCCAGGAGGGCAACCTCGGTCTGATCCGCGCCGTCGAGAAGTTCGACTACCAGAAGGGCTTTAAGTTCTCCACGTACGCCACGTGGTGGATCCGTCAGGCCATCACGCGCGCTATCGCCGACCAGGCCCGTACCATCCGTATTCCCGTGCACATGGTCGAGACCATCAACAAGCTCGTCCGCGTGCAGCGTCAGCTCCTCCAGGACCTGGGCCGCGACCCGACCCCCGAGGAGATCGGTGCCGAGATGGACATGAGCGCCGACCGCGTCCGCGAGATCCAGAAGATCTCGCAGGAGCCCGTGTCGCTCGAGACCCCCATCGGCGAGGAAGAGGATTCCCAACTGGGCGACTTTATCGAGGACTCCCAGGCTATCGTTCCGCCCGATGCGGCCAGCTTCTCCATGCTGCAGGAGCAGCTCACCCAGGTGCTCGACTCGCTTGCCGATCGTGAGCGCAAGGTTATCGAGCTGCGCTTTGGCCTTGTCGACGGACATCCCCGTACGCTCGAGGAAGTCGGCCGCGAGTTTGGCGTCACGCGCGAGCGCATCCGCCAGATCGAGTCCAAGACCCTGGCCAAGCTCCGCCACCCGAGCCGCTCGAGCAAGCTCAAGGACTATATCGAAAGCTAGTCAAGCAAGAGGCGCCCTCAAGCACATCCGCTTGGGGGCGCTTTCACGTAGTCATTGGGGTCGTTCTTGAATGACTACTCGTTTAAGAACGTCCCCAATGATTAGGTCGGAAAATTTCTTAAAAAAGTTCTTGCCCTAAGCTGATTCGTCCGTATAATAAACTTCGTTGCTTGAGAGCACGCACCTATTCCTCGGTAGCTCAATGGTAGAGCACGCGGCTGTTAACCGCGCTGTTGTAGGTTCGAGTCCTACCCGGGGAGCCAGAATTTTTCAGCCCTTTCCGTTGGGCTTTAAATTCCTCGGTAGCTCAATGGTAGAGCACGCGGCTGTTAACCGCGCTGTTGTAGGTTCGAGTCCTACCCGGGGAGCCAGGTTGTAAAACCCGTCGCTTATGCGGCGGGTTTTTTCATGCCGCGATCGCCGTTCGCGAACGTTACCGTATCAACATTTCGTGTCGAGGATGTAATCCCGAGGCCCGCCACCTCAACATGCCGCGGTCGTTGTAGAATATTGCAGTGATTGCTCCCACGACATGGTGCCGCGAGCACCAAGAAAAGGAGATTCTTGTGTCTGAGACCATTAACGGCAGCCTGAGCGTCTCGAACGACGTTATTGCCGATATTGCCGGTTATGCCGCGATGACGTGCTATGGCGTCGTCGGTATGGCCGAACAGCTCCAGGGCGCCGAGAGCGTGCGCCTGCTTGCCGGTCAGCGCCTCCGCAAGGGTGTGCTTGTCTCCGCCGACGAGAACGGCCTTACGGTCGATCTTCACGTCGTGCTCGAGAACGGCGTCAACATGAAGTCCGTCTGCCATAATCTTTCGAGCTCCGTTGCCTTTACCCTGCAGGAAATCGCCCAGATCGATCCCGCCAGCCTTAAGATCGGCATCCATATCGACGCGCTCAAGAGCCGTCTGAACTAGCATCCGAAAACGGAGATTCAAATACCCATGATTGCAAAGACCATTCGCACCTGTTTTCCGATCGCTGCGGCTGCCGTTTCCGACAAGGCCGAGGAGATCAATAAGCTCAACGTCTTCCCCGTACCCGATGGCGATACCGGCACCAATATGTCGCTCACGCTTGCCTCGGTGACCAAGGAGCTCTCCGCCCTTCCTGCCGACGCCGACATGGAAGCCATCGCCGGCGCCATCACCCACGGCTCCCTGATGGGTGCCCGCGGTAACTCTGGCGTTATCACGTCGCAGATTCTGCGCGGCGTGGCCGAGGGCCTTGTCTCTGCCGACGAGCCTATTACGTCCGCCAACATTGCCTTCGCCTTCCGTCGTGCCGTCAAGGTTGCCTTCCAGGCTGTCCGCAAGCCCATCGAGGGCACGATCCTCACGGTCCTGCGCGATGTCTCGACCAAGGCCGATGAGTGCGAAAAGAAGAAGTTCTCGGCCGAGGACGCGCTCGATGCCATCGTCGTCGAGGCCTACCAGTCCGTCGCTCGCACGCCCGACCTGCTGCCCGTTCTGAAGGAGAACGGCGTGGTCGACTCCGGCGCCTTTGGCTTTGCTATTTTCCTTGAGAACTTTGTTGCCGCCGCTCTTGGCCGCAGCACCGTGGTCGAGGATTTCTCCGCCACGTTTGATTCCGCTGGCTCTGCCCGCGACGCGGCCCTCAATCGCGTTGAGATCGAGGCCAACGACGACTGGGAGGGCTCGGAGTTCCGCTACTGCAACGAGTTCCTCTTTAAGGCTGACGCTCCCTTTGACGAGGATGAGTGCCTTAAGTTCCTGGGTTCCATGGGCGACTGTGAGCTACTCGTGGGCGCCTACCCCGATTACAAGATCCACGTGCACTCCAACACCCCCAACCTGGTGCTCGAGCACATGCTTCAGCTTGGTCAGATCTACGAGGTCTTTATCCACAACATGGAGATGGAGGCCCACGACCGTACCGCCAAGATTCATGAGGACCAGGAAAAGGCCGCCGAGCCCGCCAAGGCGCTGGGCTTTGTCGCCGTTGCCGCTGGGTCCGGCGAGGCAGACATCCTCAAGTCCCTCGGCGTCGACGTGATCGTGTCGGGTGGTCAGACCATGAACCCCTCGACTGCAGACCTGCTGGGCGCTGTTGACCAGGTCAACGCGACCTCGGTCATCATTCTGCCCAACAACGGCAACATTCGCATGGCCGCTGAGGCCGCTGCCTCAGCCTGCACCGACAAGAAGGTCGCCGTCGTTCCCACCAAGACCGTTCCGCAGGCCTTCTCCGCGCTGTTCGCGGTCCTGCCCGATTCCGAGCTCGAGGATGCCGTCGCCGCTATGGTCGACGCCATCAGCGAGGTCCGCGATGGCGAGGTCACCCGCGCCGTGCGCGACTCCAGCGCCTCCGACGGTTCGCCAATTCACTCCGGTGACGTCATGGGCATCATTGCCGGCTCCATCGATGTCGTCGGCTCCGACGTGAAGCAGGTCACGCTCGATTGCATCAACCGCATGCAGGAGGAAGAGGAGGGCGACGCGCTGACGATTCTGGCCGGCGAGGAGCTGTCCGATGAAGCCTTCCAGGAGATCGTCGACGCTATCGAGGAGGCTCAGCCCGACCTGGAGATCGACGCCCATCGTGGCGAGCAGCCGCTCTATCCCGTGATCTTCTCGATTGAGTAGGCATCTGCCCATGTCCGAGCTCTGCTCCGTGCCGCGCGTCTCGGATCGCTTTGCCCAGAGCAATGCGCTCGACGAGGATATTGCGCGACTCAAATATGTTTCGGGTAAACGTGAGGAGGCCCTTCGCCGTCTGGGAATTCGGACGGTGGGGGACCTCCTTCTCCATATCCCTCATCGATACCTCGACTTTACGCGCTCCTGGTCCATCGAGATGGCGCCCATCGGTACCGTGTGCACCATCATCGCCACGGTCGATCGTATCGTCCAAAAGCAGCCGCGTCCGCGCATGCAGGTTACCGAGGTCTCACTCGTTGACGAGACAGGCGTGCTGCAGGTCGCCTTTTTCCGCCAGCCCTGGATTGCCCAGCAGCTTAAGCAGGGCGACCGCCTGGCCGTGATGGGCAAGGTTGAGTTTGCCTACGGTTTTAAGCAGATGGCCTCGCCGCACTTTGAAAAGCTCGAGGAAGGGCGTGCCGCGGGCACTATCCTGCCGGTCCATTACGTGAGTGATGGCGTGAGCCAGGCGTGGATGCGCCGCATCGTAAGCGGCGCGCTCGAGGTCGTCGGCAATCCCTTTGATCCCATTCCGGCACCGCTGCGCGTTAAGCGTCGCCTGATGAGCAATGCCCGCGCGCTGCGCTCAATCCATTTTCCATCGAGTATGGCCGAGCGCGATATCGCGCGCGCACGGCTTGCCTACGAGGAGTGCCTCTACCTGCAGCTGGCGCTGCGCCTGCGCAACGACGGCGGCCTGGTCGATGTGGTGCCCTATGCCCACACCGCGGGCGAGCACCTGGCCGTGCTCAAGCAAGCCCTGCCGTTTTCGCTGAGCGACGAGCAGGAGGCCGCGTTCCAAGATATCCTGCGCGATATGTGCGATGGCGGGCGCGTGATGAACCGTCTGCTGCTGGGCGATGTCGGTACCGGTAAGACCGCCGTTGCCGCCTGCGCGCTGGCTGTGGCTGCCGATAGCGGCACGCAGGCCTGCGTTATGGCGCCCACGGGCGTGCTGGCGCGCCAATATGCCGATAAGACCGGCCCTCTGCTCTCCCAGGCCGGCATGTCCTGGGCACTTCTGACGGGTGCCACGCCGGCCGCAGAGCGCGAGCGCATCCATGCACAGCTGGAATCGGGCGAGCTTAACGTGCTCTTTGGCACCCACGCGGTTCTTTCGGATAACGTTGCGTTCAAGCATCTGTCGCTCGTGGTCATCGATGAACAGCACCGGTTTGGCGTCGGCCAACGCAACGCCCTGCGCGCAAAGGGACCGGGTGCCGATCTGCTCGTTATGACGGCGACGCCCATCCCGCGTACGCTGGCGCTTTCGGTCTACGGCGATCTGGACACGAGCATCATTCGCCATCGGCCCGTCCCTGGTGCTGGCGTGACGACACGCGTGCTCACCGAGTCGAGCCGTGACCTCGCCTATGGCGCCATCCGCGAGGCGCATGAAAAGGGTCAGCAGGCCTACGTGATTTGTCCGCTCGTGGAGCCGAGTGACTCGGCCGATGAGCTGGAAGACGTGCCCGGTATCGCCCGCGACGACGAGGGCCGCGTGACGGTCCCCGTGCCACTGCACGATACGGCAACCGAGCTCGACCGCCTGCGTCTGGCGTTGCCGGGTCTTGCCATCGAGCGCCTTCACGGCCGTATGCCAGCGGGGGAGAAGGATCGGGTCATCGATGCCTTCAAGCGTGGCGAGATCGACGTGCTCGTCTCGACTACGGTGGTCGAGGTGGGCGTCGACGTGCCTAACGCCACCGTTATGGTCATCGAGAACGGTGAGCGCTTTGGCTTGGCGGCCTTGCACCAGCTGCGCGGTCGCGTGGGCCGCGGCAGCGTGTCGGGCACCTGCCTGGTTATGACGCACTCCAAGGGCAACGGCGGCGCATCGGCGGCGCAAGACCGTCTCCAGTCGCTCGAAAAGACCTCGGACGGCTTTACGCTCGCCCAAATGGACCTGCGTTTGCGCCACGAGGGCGAAATCCTGGGGTACCGCCAGCATGGTGGTGTGACCCTGCGCTTTGTCGACCTGGATGCCGACGAGGAGCTGATCGAGTGGGCCCATTTGGACGCGGTCGAGCTCTTGCGGTATGCTTGCACCCTTGACTCCGTGGCGACGCGCCCTCTGCGCGATGCGGTCGCCATGCGATATCGACACATTTTTAAGGAGGTCAGCGGAGGATGAGAATCATCGGCGGCGAATGGCGCGGTCGTAAGATCGAGGAGCCCCGTGGTCGCGATGTCACCCGCCCCACGACTGATCGCGTACGCGAGGCGTGCGCATCTATGGTCATGTCGGCATTCGACTTCGATCTGGACGAGGTCCGTGTGCTGGACGCCTTTGGCGGCTCCGGCGCCTTAGGGTTAGAGATGCTCTCTCGTGGGGCCCGCTCGCTCACGACGTTTGAGATCGATCGCAACGCCGCGCGGCTCATTACCAAGAATATCGAGTCGCTCTGCCGTGACCGTTCACGTTGGCGTGTGGTCACGGGCGACATGCTGGCGAGTGCCTCGCGCGGTCGTGTGCCGGGCGGCCCCTTTGATCTGGTCCTGCTCGACCCGCCCTATGCTTATGGTGCCGAGCCGGTCGAGGAACTGCTGCAGAACCTGGCTCAGCAGGGTCTGTTTGCACCTGGCGCTTTTGCCCTGTTTGAGCATGCCGCCGCCGATGCGGGCGCGCATCCGGTAGGCTTTGAGACTGTACGTGAGAAGCGCTACGGCATTACCTCGGTCGACCTGCTTCGTTGGGTCGGCGATGATGACGGTGAGGGCGATAGTGCCGTCACCGATGCTGATAACAACGATGCCACGACGTTTCAGGAGGACGCCCATGAATGACACCATCAACCGCGTGATCGTCCCGGGCACCTTCGATCCCATCACGTTTGGCCATATCGATGTGATCCGCCGCGCCCGACGCATCTTTCCCAGCGTGATTGTCGCCGTGGCCGAATCGCAGGGTAAAAACGGTGTGGGCACCACGTTTATGCTCGATGAGCGCGTGGCGCTGGCCCGCGAGGCGCTCGGTGATTTTGACGGCGTCGAGGTCCTGCCCTTTACCGGCCTCTTGGTCGACTTCGCTCGCGAGCAGGGGGCGGGGGCCGTGGTCAAGGGCCTGCGCGCTATGACCGACTTTGAGTACGAGCTGCAGCAGGCCGACCTCAATTATCGCTTGGATAGCGAGCTGGAGTCCATCTTTGTCATGAGTGCGCCGCAGTACGGCTATATCTCGAGCTCGGTCGTTCGCCAGATCGCCTCGCTCGGCAGCGATGTATCGACGTTTGTCCCGTCCAACGTGGTCGAAGCGCTCAGACATCGCTTTTCGTGACGTTTTTTATTGCCTGGTGGCATGTGGTAAACTAGCACGATGATATGTTACCTATGAAAGGAGACCGGATGCCGGGCGAGAATTTTCCTGGCGATAGGATCGTCAGCTTGGTCGATGAGCTCGAAGGGCTGATCGAGGAAGCCAAGCCGCCTTTCGGCAAGAACGCTCAGTTCAAGGTCATCGACGCCGACGTGTTCTTCAACATCCTCGACGAGATCCGCATGAGCTATCCCGAGGAGTGGCAGAAGTCCCGCCGTATCCTTAAGGAGCGCGAGGAGCTTATGGCTTCCGCCGCCGCTCAGGCCGATTCCATCATCGCCGACGCTCAGCAGCAGGCCCTCACCATTGCCGGTGAGCAGGAGATCGTCCGCCTTGCGCAGCAGCAGGCCGACGACATCCGCGATCGTGCCCAGCAGTACGAGCGCGAGACGCGTTATGCTGCCGAGGACTACGCAGAGCAGGTCTTTACGCACCTGGAGGAGAACCTCAAGAGCCTGACCGGCACCGTTACCCGTTGCCGTCAGCAGCTCAACGAGGGTGCCGCCCAGCAGAATGGTCAGTGGTAATGGCTGAGTTCCCGAGCGTTACCGTCGATCTTTCCGAGCAGCTCGAGTTTCCTGGAGATTCGTATCCGCTGACCGGTAAGGTCGATGTCGCCACCTACACGGTGGGCGAGAAGGAGTACCAGCTACAGGACGGCATCGACTACGACGTTGTCTTTACCAATGCCGGTACCGGTGTCTTGCTCACGGGCATGGTTCGCGCGCACGCCACCGGCGAGTGCGACCGTTGCCTGGAGCCCGCCTCGTTTGATATCGCCGGCGAGATCGAGGAGTTCTACCTCTTTGAGGAGCCCGAGGATCCCGAGGCCTACGAGGACGGCTACGAGCTCCTGGGTGAGGACCGTATCGTTGATCTGGGTGAGCCTATCAATGACGCGGTCGTTATGGACACGCCGTTTGTGGTGCTCTGCAAGCCCGATTGCCGTGGTCTGTGCCCCACATGCGGTTGCAATCTCAACGTCGAGCAATGCGATTGCGCCGCCCAGGCAGAGGCAGAATGGGCCGCTGCCACGGAAAATCCATTTGCAGCATTGAAGAATCTCAAGCTTGATGAGTAAAACTGTGGTAGTATCGCTACTTGCGCGTAATCGCCACACTGGATAGTTCATAAGGAAGGTCACTATGCCCGTACCTAAACAAAAGCAGGGTCGTATCCGCACTCACACCCGTCGTTCCGCCAACATGAAGATCTCGGCTGCGGCTCAGTCCACGTGCCCCCGTTGCGGTGCTGTCAAGCTCCCGCATCACGTGTGCCCCAGCTGCGGTTTCTACAAGGACCGCGAGGTTATCGTTACCGAGTAACGGTATACTCTGGATGCGATGCCGTTCCAAATGGAACCACAATGGCCGGCTCAATGAGTCGGCCATTTTTGTATAAGGAGCATGTATTATGAGTAACGTTCGCGTTTGTGTAGACGTTGTGGGCGGAGACGAGAAACCTCAGGTTGTTCTTGATGGTATCGAGGCTGCGCTTGCCGCCGATCCCGATATCGAGGTCTTGGCAGCTGGTCCCGCCGAAATCGTCAATCCCTTTGCAGCTTCCCATGCACGTGTTGAGGCCCTTGAGGCGCCTGACGTTATCGCCATGGATGACGATCCCATTCGCGCCGTGATGACCAAGCGTAAGTCGTCGATCGTGCTTTCTTGCCGCGCCATTAAGAAGGGCAACGCGGATGCGTTCTTCTCCGCCGGCTCCACCGGTGCCATGACCGCCGCCGCCACCGCCTATGTGACGCCGTTTAGGTATCAGGCCGAAGGCAAGAAGCAGCCGGTGCGCCCCTGTCTGACCAATGCGCTGCCCAATCGCGCCGGCGGTCTGACGGTGCTGTGCGACATGGGTGCCAACCCCGATGTGGAGGTCGATGACATGGTGCGTTTTGCCCAGATGGGTAGCGCCTATGCCCGCGTCGTCCTGGGCATCGAGCATCCTCGCGTGGGCCTGCTTGCCAACGGCACCGAGGATGAGAAGGGCTCCAACTTTACCAAGGCCTGTTTCCCTGCTATGAAGGCCGCCGTTCCCGGCTTTGTTGGTAACTGCGAGGGCACCGACCTCACCTCAGGTAACTTCGATGTCGTCGTTGCCGATGGCATGTCGGGTAATATCGCTCTCAAAGCTACCGAGGGCGCTGCCAAGTTTTTGCTGCAGGAGCTCAAGGGCGCCTTTATGGCCTCGCTCGGCACCAAGATCGCCGCGCTGCTCATTAAAAAGCAGATGCGCGAGATTAAGGCCAAGCTCTCTGGCGACGCCAAGGGCGGCGCGATTCTTCTGGGCCTGCGCGGCGTGGTCCTGATCGGCCATGGCGCCACCTCAGTCGAGGCTGTCAAAAACGGTACGCTCGCGGCGGCCGAAGCCGTGCGCGCCGGGCTGGTTGAGAATGTCGCCAACTCTATGGACGGTATCGTTTTATAAGAGCGAGTTAGGGCGCTGTTATGTGCTTCGCGGCGCACGTCGTGGGGTAGAATCAGAACCGTGTCTTGGTACCGCCCGGGCGGTACCATTCTTTTGGTATTCATGCACTATGAGAGGAAGCGCTATGGACCGCTCCGAAATCTTCGACAAGATCGCCGAGGTCGCTGCTGACGTTCTGGGCGTCGATGTTGCCGAAATTAGCGAGGAGACCACCTTTGACGACCTCGATGCCAACTCGCTCGAGCGCCTGCAGCTGGTTACGGCTATCGAGGACGAGTTCAACCTCGAGATCGATGACGAGACTCTGCTCTCGCTCAACTCTGTCGCCGACGCCGTCGACGCTATCGAAGCTGCCAAGGAGGCCTAAGTCTTGGCTTTATCCGACCGACTTACGCGCGCCCAGGAAATCCTGGGCCACGAGTTCAACAATAAGGTGCTGCTGCGCGCGGCGCTTACGCATCCCTCGGCAGTCGAGGGACAGCCGGTTTCTGCCAGCTATGAGCGCCTTGAGTTCTTGGGCGATTCCATTTTGGGCGCTGTGGTCGCACGCTCCCTGTTTGAGTCCTATCCGGAGTTTGACGAGGGCAAGCTCACGCGCCTGAAGGTGTCGCTTGTCTCGGGCGCTACGCTGTCCGAGGTTTCTCACGAGCTGGGCATTGACGACATCATCATCTTTGGTGCCTCTGAGACCGGTACTGGTGCGCGCGGCCTGCATTCGGCCCTCGAGAACGTCTATGAGTCGCTCGTGGGCGCGCTGTACCTGGATGCCGGCTGGGACGTTGCGGCAGAGTTCATTCACCGTACGCTTAAGCCGCATTTGGCTTCCGAGCGTGCTGAGCATCCTGCAAACCCCAAGTCGTTTTTGCAGGAGTGCGTGCAAGCCGACGGTCACGAGCCCCCGGCGTATAAGCTCGTTGGCTCCGAGGGCCCGGCGCATGCGCCCACCTTTACCGCCGTGGTGTTGATCGATGGTATTCGTCAGGGTCGCGGCACCGGTTCCTCTAAGAAGGAAGCCGAGGGAGCCGCTGCACTCGAGGCACTTGACCGCATGGGCTACACCACCAACGGCGTGATTCTCAACAAGAAGCCTGTTTAAGCGAGGAACCGTGTATCTCAAGTCCCTCACGCTCAAGGGGTTCAAGTCGTTTGCCGACCGCGCCCATATGACGTTTGAGCCGGGCCTGACCGTCATCGTCGGTCCCAACGGCTCGGGAAAATCGAACATCTCCGACTCGATTCTGTGGGTCCTGGGCGAGCAGAGCGCCAAGCAGCTGCGCGGCCAGGCCATGGAGGATGTCATCTTCTCGGGCTCGTCGGCGCGCAAGCCGGTGGGTGTCGCCGAGGTCACGCTGGTGCTCGATAACTCGGACCATATGCTGCCCGTCGATTTTGACGAGGTCGCCATCACCCGTCGCATGTATCGCTCGGGCGAAAGCGAGTACCTCATCAACTCGAGTCCGTGCCGCCTGATGGACATTCAGGACATCCTGCACGATTCGGGCCTGGGCAAGGATACACATTCCATCATCAGCCAGGGCAAGCTCGACGCCATCTTGCAGAGCCGCCCCGAGGAGCGCCGCGCCCTCATCGAGGAGGCCGCCGGCATCTCCAAGCACAAGCGCCGCAAGGAGCGTGCGCTCAAAAAGATTAAGTCGATGGACGAGCACCTGACGCGTGCCCGCGACATCAATAAGGAAATCGCCCGTCAGCTGCGGCCGTTGGAGCGTCAGGTCGATCGCGCGCGCAAGTACAAAGAGCTGTCCTCGCGTGCGAACGAGCTTACGCAGATGCTGGCTGTCGACGAGCTGCGTTCGCTGCAGTCGCAGTGGAACGACCTGGAGAGCCGCTCCAAGGAAGGTGCCGCCGAGCTGGAGCTTGCGCAGTACCGCATGGGCGAAAAGGAGCGCGAGCTCGAGAAGCTTCAGGTCATGCTCGAGGAAAAGGGCCTGTTTGTGGGCGACCTAGGCGAGCAGCGCCGTCATATGCAAGATGTGGTCGGCCGCATTAACTCCGACATGCGCCTGCTCGAGGAAAAGGGCCACAACATGGTGTCGCGCCTGTCTGACATGCGCGGACAGATTTCGAGTTCCGAGCATCAGCGTCGTCGCGTGGTCGAGGAGCTCGAGGACGCGCGTGCGCAGCTTGAGGAAGTGACCGGTGCGCATATGCAGGCCCAGGAGGACGTTGACGCCGCTGGTCCTGCCGCCGCTGAGCTCCACGAGCGTCGCGTTGCGCTCGACAATCAGATTTCGCAGCTCACGCGTGAGCAGCGCGATGTGCAGCGTGTGGCCGATAACGCCGCGCTCGAGCTCGCCAAGGTGAAGGACTCGCTGAGCAATGCCGAGGTCGAGGACAACATGTATGCCTCGCGCCTGGAGCAGATCGACGAGCAGCTTGAGGAGGTCATGGCCTCGCTTGAGAGCCGTCGCGACCGCGCCGAGGAGCTTGAGGGCGCTCTTGAGGAAGCGCGCCAGGCTCAGGTTGATGCGCGTGAGGCCACCGAGACGGCACGCGCGGCCCTGAAGGACCTGCGTGCCCGCGAGAGCGAGGCGCGCAACAAGTTGTCCGAGGTGCGCTCGGAGCTTTCCAGCCAAAAGAAACTCGATGCCCGCATGGCCGACAGCTCGCCGCTCGTGAGCCGTCTGGTGGGTGCGCTGGGCGACGATGTCTTGGGTCGTCTGGGCGACGTGCTGGAGGCCCCGCGCGAGCTTGAGGGCCTGGTTGAGCAATTGCTCGCCGGCGATATCGATGCGCTGCTGTTTGATGACGCCGCCACGCTTGAGCGTGCCGGTCGTGCGGCTCTGGACCAAAAGAAGGCCTCGGGCGAAGCACTGCTGGTGACGCGTGGCGTGAGCGGCTCTACCGCCGCTGAGGGCGCTGCCGGTACCCGCCTGGTTGATCGTCTGTCCGTGCGTGCAGGCTACGGACCCGTCGTCGAGGCGCTGCTCGGCGGCTATTACGTGGTCGATGACTTGGCTGCCGCGCTGGCTGCGCCTGTCGTTGACGGTGTGACCTATGTGACTCCCGATGGCGCCCGCGTAAGCTGTGGCGGCCTGGTGCGTGTGGGCCTCGATGCCGGCGAGGCGTCGGGTGCTCTGGAGCGTAAGCGTCGCATTCGCGAGCTGGATGGGCTTGAGCCCGATTTGGCCGCTGTGTTTGAGCATGTGTCGGATCAGGTCGTCGAGGCCAATGCGGCCGTTGAGGAAGCGCGTGCCGCTGAGGGCGATGCCGCTGGCGAGATCGCCCGTCTTGAGGGCGAGCGCCGCTCGCTGCTCTCCGAGATCGGCCGCTTGGAGCAAAGCGCCAACAATGCCGAGGTCGAGCGCGTGCGCATCTCCACGCGTCGCGAGCAGGCCTCCGAAGCCGTTCGCGCTGCACGCCCGCGAGTTGATGAGCTCACCCGTTCGCGTGACGAGGCCCGCGCGCAGGCAAGCGATCTGGGCTTGCAGATTGCCGAGGCCAACGACGAACTCGACCGCGTTCGCCGTGACGATTCCGAGGCTGCCGGCAAGCTCGCCGACGCCAAGGTCCGCCTAGCCCAGACGAGTGAACGCCTGCGTTCGCTGAAGGGCCGCGTGCCCGACCTGGAGCATCGTCTTGAGGGCATCGACCGTCGTATCCGCGGAACACGCCAGGCTTCGCGCTCGCTCGAGCTGCTGCGCCTACGCGTCGATCCCATGCACGAACGCTATTCTGCCCTGTTGGAACGCGCGTCGGATTGGGCAGCGCGCCTGCGTGACCAGGCCTCTCTGGAGGAGGCGGACTCCGCTTCGCTCAAGAAGACCATCGAGGATGCCAAGGCAGAGGTTGCCCGCGCTAAGGAGCGAGTCGATACCGCCTCTGCCACGCAAAACGAGTTCAAGGTCGCGCGTGGCAAGCTCGAGGTGCAGGTAGAGGCCGCCATTAAGGCCATTACCGCCGATGGCACGACGGTGCTCGAGACAGCGCTCATGCTTCCGGCGCCCACGGACCGCGATGCCGCCGAGCGCGAACTCAACCAGCTTGTGCGCCAGATCAACAACCTTGGTCCCGTTAACCAAGTTGCCATGGAGGAGTACGAGCAGCTCAAGCGCCGTGCCGACTACATCGAGGAGCAGCTGGCCGATCTGGAGAGCGCGCGCAAGGCGCTCACCAAGATCACGGTGGCCATTGATCGCAAGATGCGGAAGGCCTTCCTGGTGACGTTTGAGAAGGTCGACGCGAACTTCCGCGAGATCTTCGCTATGCTCTTCCCGGGCGGCCAGGCTCATCTGGAGATGACCGATCCCGAGCATCCTGCCGAGACGGGTATCGAGGTCGTGGCGCAGCCGCGCGGCAAGCGCATCACCAAGATGATGCTCATGTCGGGCGGCGAGAAGAGCCTGACGGCGCTCGCCCTGCTCTTTGCTGTGTATCGCACGCGCACGGTGCCGTTCTATGTGCTGGACGAGGTCGAGGCGGCGCTCGATGACGCCAACCTGTCCAAGCTCATCGGCGCACTCGATGTGTTGCGTTCCGATACGCAGCTCTTGGTTATCTCGCATCAGCGCCGTACTATGGAGGACGCCGACGTCCTCTATGGCGTCTCGATGCAAGCCGACGGCGTCAGTCGCGTCGTCTCGCAAAAACTCGATCGCGAAACCGGAAAGGTCGTGAATGCATAATGGGATTCTTTGACGCTCTCTCGCGCGGACTCGAGCGCAGCCGCGAGGCCCTCAACGAGGTCTTCTACTTTGGCGGCGAGGTTGACGAAGATTTTTGGGAGGACCTTGAGGACACGCTCGTCATGGGTGACATGGGTGCCGAGGTCGCCATCCAGGTTTCTGATGACCTGCGCGATGCCGCGGCCAAGAAGAACCTCAAGACCGCCCCGCAGCTCCGTCGTGCCCTGGCCGAGCAGCTCGAGCAGCACTTTGTGCCCATCGAGCGCGATCCGTTCGCCGATACGCCGAGTTGCGTGCTTTTTGTGGGCATCAACGGCGCCGGCAAGACCACGACTGTCGGCAAGATCGCGAGCGCCATGGCCGCCCGCGGCAAGAACGTCGTGATCGGTTCTGCCGATACCTTCCGCGCCGCCGCCATTGAGCAGCTCGATGTGTGGGGTCAGCGCGCCGGCGTTCCCGTCATCAAGCGCGACCGCGGCTCCGATCCGGCAAGTGTTTGCTACGACGTGCTCGACGAGGCCGACAAGCGCGGCAGCGACCTGGTGCTTATCGATACCGCCGGTCGTCTGCACACGAGCTCCGAGCTCATGCGCGAGCTTGCCAAGGTGGTCAATGTGACCCGTAAGCGCGCCGCCAATATGGCCGCCGGCCCCATGCCCGTCTATGTCGTGCTCGTGATCGATGCCGCAACGGGCCAAAACGGCCTCAACCAGGCGCTCGAGTTTAACGAGGCGCTTGGCCTGGACGGTATTATCATGACAAAGCTCGACGGCACGGCTAAGGGCGGTATCGCCATGGCCGTGGCCGAGAAGCTCAAGCTCCCGATCCTGCGCATCGGCGTGGGCGAGCAGGTCGATGACCTGCAGGAGTTCAATGCCAAAGATTTCTGCCGCGCCCTGGTGGGCGAGTCCAATTAAGGAGTGACTAGTGTTTGATTCTCTGAGCGATCGCCTCAACGACACATTTGACCGCCTGCGCGGCAAGGGTAAGCTGACCGAGGCCGATATTACTTCGGCCATGCGCGATATTCGCATGGCGCTGCTCGAGGCCGACGTTAACTTCAAGGTCGTCAAGGAGTTCGTCGCCAAGACCAAGGAGCGCTGCATGACCGCAGAGGTCATGGAGTCGCTCTCTCCGGCGCAAAACGTCGTCAAGATCGTGCTCGACGAGCTTACCGAGATGCTCGGCTCCACCGAGAGCAAGCTCGTCTTTAGCAACCGTATTCCCAATGTCATCATGCTTGTGGGTCTGCAGGGCTCCGGTAAGACCACGGCTGCCGTAAAGCTGGCCTACCTGCTCAAGAAGCAGGGCCGCTCGCCGTTGCTCGCCGCGTGCGACGTCTACCGTCCCGCTGCTGCCGACCAGCTGGCCACGCTCGGTGGCGAGATCGGCGTACCGGTCTTCCGTGGCGATGGCGAGCACCCGGTTGACATCGCCAAGGGCGCCATTCAGGAGGCCGTTGACCACCTGCGTGACGTGGTCATCGTCGATACCGCCGGACGTCTTCAGATCGATGAGCAGATGATGCAGGAGGCCGTGGACATCAAGAAGGCCGTCAAGCCCGATCAGGTGCTGATGGTCGTCGATGCCATGACCGGTCAGGATATCGTCAACGTCGTCTCGACCTTCGCCGAGCGCACCGACTTTGACGGCGTGATTATCTCTAAGCTCGACGGCGACGCCCGTGGCGGCGGCGCGCTTTCCGTGCGCCAGGTGACCGGCAAGCCCATCAAGTTTGTGAGCATGGGCGAGAAGCCCGATTCGCTGGAGCCGTTCTACCCCGATCGTATGGCCAAGCGCATTCTGGGTATGGGCGACGTTGTCGGCATTATCGAGAAGGCCCAGGAGGCGGCCGACGCCGAGCAGCTCGAGGCCGCCGAGCGCATGCTGCGCGAGGGCTTTACCATGAACGACATGCTCGACCAGATGAAGGCCGTCAAGAAGATGGGCGGCATGAAGGGCATTCTGGGCATGCTCCCCGGTGGCCAGCGTGCGCTTAACCAGATGGGTGGTAACCTGGACGAAGGTATCTTCGATAAGAACGAGGCCATCATCATGTCGATGACCAAGGAGGAGCGTCTTCGCCCCTCCATCATCAACGGTCAGCGCCGTGCCCGCATTGCCAAGGGCGCCGGCGTGACCCCCACCGAGGTCAATAGCCTTATGAAGCAGTGGGGCGAGATGAATAAGATGATGGGCCGCATGCGCACGATGGCCAATCAGGCGCAGGCCGGCGGCAAGAAGGGCAAGAAGGGTAAGAAGGGCAAAAAGATGCGCATGCCCAATATTCCCGGTCTGGATGCCATGGGGCTGGGCGGCATGGGCGGCCTGGGAACGGGCGGCCCCAAGTCCGATATGGACCTGCTGCGCCAGATGGAAGCGCAGATGCGCAACAAGAAGTAACGACTAGTTGAGTCGTGTATGGCGAAGGCCGCCTGGATGGTATTCCAGGCGGCCTTCGCCGTTTGTTCGCTGGTTGTCGCACGCGTGGAAGCGCGTTCTCGACGAGGTGCTTGCCGCTAGTGGCATCCGCAGCCTTCGTGCCCGTCATGGTCGTGGTGACCGTGGCAGCCGCAGGACTCGCCATGCTCGTGGATGTGCTCGTGATCATGTCCATGGCAGTCGCAGGTGGCCTCGCCGTTCTGTGCGAGCGTGCCGGCAATGAGGGCCTCGACGCAGGCATCGCAGCTGCCCTGGGCGCCCGCATAGACCGTGATGCCGGCTTGGGCAAGCGCGTTGATAGCGCCGCCGCCGATACCGCCGCAAATGAGCGTGTCAACGCCACCGTTGGCAAGCAGGCCCGCCAAGGCGCCGTGGCCGGTGCCGCCGGTGCCTACGACCTGCTCGTTGAGCACCTTGCCATCCTGGATGTCGTAGATCTTGAACTGCTCGCTGCGGCCAAAGTGCATAAAGATGTTGCCGTTGTCGTACGTCGTTGCCACCCTCATGGTGCCGACCTCCTTTGCTGGCCATGCGGCCGTCGTCGTGGCGATGGGGGAGTACGCGATATTGCCGCCCTCGATGACGAGCGCTCGTCCGTTGACCAGCGCGTTTGCCACCTTGCGATGCGCGCGACTGCTGATTGCCGCCACCGTGGCGCGGGCGATGCCCATGTGCAGGGCGACGGCCTCCTGATTGAGGCCCTCCAGATCGCACAGGCGCAGTACTTCGAGCTCATCGACCGTCATATCGATAGCGTCTCCGCTGGCAAGGCCATCGGGGGTAAAGCCGCGATATTCGGGGATGATCCCAACGCGGCGCAGTTTTTCGCGTCTTCCAGCCATACACTCTCCAAATCTGACATATGTCAATAATAGAATAGCGAACGTGCGGATTTGCGCAAGGAATTTCTGGCATATGTCAGAAAATGAGGGCTTATGTTTGGGCTGTGGGGCCGCGTGCGCCTGGGCTACAATGAATCTCGCTTGTAGGCGACTGACAGGAGGGTCAATGAGCAAAGCTGATCAACAGTTTGTAACCATGTGCCGCGATATCTTGGACCATGGCACCACCACCGAGGGCCAAAAGGTCCGCCCGGTGTGGGAGGACGGCACCCCTGCCTATACCATTAAAAACTTTGGTGTCACGGCGCGCTATGATCTGCGCGAGGAGTTCCCCGCGCTCACCCTGCGCCGTACGGCGCTTAAGTCTGCCATGGACGAGATTCTGTGGATCTATCAAAAGAAGTCCAATAACGTGCATGACCTCAACAGCCATATCTGGGATGAGTGGGCCGATGAGACCGGTTCCATCGGTAAAGCCTACGGCTATCAGATTGGTCAGAAGAGCCATTACGCCGAGGGCGACTTCGACCAGATGGACCGTGTACTGTACGACCTTAAGCACACGCCGTATAGTCGCCGCATTATGACCAATACGTACGTGTTTAGCGATCTGTCCGAGATGCACCTTTATCCATGCGCTTATAGCGTGACCTATAACGTGACGCAGCGTCCTCAGGACGACAAGCCGACGCTCAACATGATTCTCAACCAGCGCAGCCAGGACATTTTAGCCGCGAACAACTGGAACGTGTGCCAGTACGCCATTTTGCTGATGATGGTCGCGCAGTCGGTCGATATGATTCCCGGTGAGCTGCTGCACGTGATCGCCGACGCCCATATCTATGATCGTCATGTCGATATCGTCCGCGAGCTTATCGAGCGTCCGCAGTTTGCGGCACCCAAGGTAACGCTCAACCCCGATGTGCACGATTTCTATGCGTTTACGACCGACGACCTGATCGTGGAGGGCTATGAGCACGGCCCTCAGGTCAAGAACATCCCCATTGCAGTGTAGGTGACGCGCATGACGTGTAAGCTTTCTGCCATCGTCGCCGTGTGTGACGACTGGGGTATTGGCTGCGAGGGCGATATGGTGGTGTCCAATCGCGCCGATATGCGCCATTTTGTGGCCTGCACCAAGGGCTGCCCGGTTATCATGGGACGCAAGACGCTGCTGAGTTTTCCCGGCGGGCGTCCTCTCAAGAACCGCCGCAATATCGTGCTTACGCGCGATATAGGCTTTACCCGCGAGGGCGTCGACGTGGTGCATAGCGTTGACGAAGCGCTCGCTGCGGTTGCCGATGAGCCCGTTGCCTGGGTGATCGGTGGCGGCGATGTCTATCGGCAGTTTTTGCCGTACTGCGTGGAGGCCGAGGTCACTCATAACCACTGCGTGCATGTCGTGGACACGTACTTTCCCGACTTGGACGCCGATCCCGCGTGGGAGATTGCGCAGCGTAGCGGGGTCGCGACGATTGCCGCCGGTGAGGGTGACGAGGGCGTCGATTATGAGTTCGTGACGTATCATCGCGTTGAGGCGTAAATCGTCTGGCGTGAACGGTATCATCGGGTTGATTGAATGCATGGGGCGGCGCTTAGCGTCGCCTCGTTTGGTATAGATGTGCTGTAAAGAAGGGTGCGGGCTGGCTGCTATGACTGATGCCGTTGAAGTTCTGCGAATTGATTCGCTCGAGGACGAGCGGCTCGATGCCTATGTGCGACTGACCGAGCGTGAGCTTCGCTGCGTGCTGGAGCCGCAGAAGGGCATTTTTATCGCTGAGAGTGCCAAGGTCATCGAGCGTGCGGTTCGCGCCGGATATGAGCCGGTGAGCTTTCTTTTGGGCGAGCGCTGGCTCGGTCAGATGATGCCGCTGTTTGACCAGCTTGTCGTGCGCGAGGGAGCGGGTCCGGTTCCCGTGTTCGTGGCCTCCATGGAGCTCATGGAGCAGTTGACGGGCTTTAACGTGACGCGCGGCGCGCTGGCGGCGTTCCGTCGCCCGCGTCAGATTCCGGTTGATGAGTTCTTGGGCGGCGTCGTCGAGGCGGTGGGGGATCGTCCGGTGCGCGTGTGCGTGCTTGAGGGTATTGTCGATCACACCAATGTTGGCGCGATTTTCCGCTCGGCTGCCGCATTGAACGTTGACGGTATTTTGGTCAGCCCGACGTGCTGCGACCCGCTGTACCGTCGCTCGGCCCGGGTGAGCATGGGCACCGTGTTTCAGGTGCCGTGGACGCGCATTGGCAGCGAGGCTCGTGTGTGGCCGCATGATGGTCTGAGCGCGTTGCACGATGCCGGCTTTTCGTGTGCCGCTATGGCGTTGACGGACGATTCCGTATCGCTGGACGATCCCGTGCTGCAGAAGATTGATCGCTTGGCGCTTTTTATGGGTACCGAGGGTGCCGGCTTGGGCGCCAAGACCATTGCCGGCTGTGACCACGCGGTGCGCATTCCGATGGCGCACGGGGTCGATTCGCTTAACGTTGCCGCGGCGAGCGCCGTCGCCTTTTGGCAGCTGTGCCCGCACGTGAGCAATGAGTATCACTACCAGCCGGGTTTGTATCACTAGGCAGTTTTCCGCACCGCGCTCTAATTCGGGGTGTTTCGGTCGCCGCCAGTCGGTGCTAAGCTAGTATTGGCTTTGGTCTTAAATTGCCGTTATGTTGTTTGACGTATGCTGGCGGGGAGGGCGTGTGGCTAAGAAATCTACGGCTATCGATGTAACGCAGGGTGTCATTTGGCAACAGCTGCTGTCGCTGTGCGTTCCCATCTTTTTTAGTTCGTTTTTTCAGCAGGCCTACACGCTTATCGGTACGTATATCGTTGGCCAGTTTGGCGGCAAGCTCGCGCTGGGTGGCATTCAAGCCACGATGGTGCTCACCGAGCTCTGCATTGGCTTTTGCGTTGGCGTCGGCGCCGGCTGCGCGGTCATTACCGGTCAGTATTTTGGCCAGCACGATGATGAGCGACTGAGTCGTTCGGTCCATACAGCCATGACGCTCGCGCTGGTGGGCGGTATCGCTTTCTCGATTCTTGGCATAGTGTTCGTTGAGCCCATGCTGGTGCTTATGAACACGCCGCATGAACTATTGGCCGAGGGCGTGGCCTATGCTCGCTGTTATTTTGCCGCGATGGTTGCGGCACTGCTGCTTAATATGGGAACCGCACTGCTGCGTGCCGTGGGCGACACGCGCGGGCCCGCCGTGATCATTGCCTCTGGCTGCCTTGTTAACGTGGTGCTGGATATCATCTTTGTCGCTGTGTTGCATATGGAGGCGCTGGGCTGCGGCATCGCAGTGGCGCTGACCATTTGCTCCAATGCAACGATGATCGTGTTGCGCATGATGCGCGCTACGGGTGCATGGCGTCTTTCGCTGTCTAAGCTCGGTATCGATCGCGGTATTTGCAAGAGTATGATCTCGTGTGGTCTGCCACTCGGTTTTCAATCGGCTGCCTATTCGATCTCGAACGTGCTGATCCAGGTGTCGGTTAA
This sequence comes from uncultured Collinsella sp., assembly GCA_902489965.1. Taxonomy (GTDB): domain Bacteria; phylum Actinomycetota; class Coriobacteriia; order Coriobacteriales; family Coriobacteriaceae; genus Collinsella. Next base: position 41,068 of record CABUCA010000001.1, on the reverse strand, counting down.
TTCGTTTGGCGCCGATGTCACGACTGCTTGGGGTCTATCTGGGCGCCTGGATGGCATTATCTGGATGGTGACCGAGGCGCTCGGCGTATCGATCACTACGTTCTCGGCGCAGAACTTTGGCGCGCGCAACTACGAGCGCATGCGCAAGGGCTACCATACGTCGCTCGTGCTGTCGTTTATGCTCATTGGTGGCCTGTCTGCCGTGCTGCTGGTGTTTTCGGGCCCGCTGTCGCGTTTGTTTGTCGACGATGCTTCGATTTCGGCGTACACCACGACCATCCTCCATTTCATTGCGCCGTTCTATGCGATTTTCTCGATTATCGAGAACGCCTCGGGTTCCATCCGCGGCGCCGGCGTGAGTCTGCAGCCTATGATGCTCACCATCTTTGGCACCGTCGTACTCAGAGTGATTTGGGTGTTTGCGATCATGCCCTTCGATCCGTCGCTCGAGCATCTACTGCTGGTCTACCCCGTAACCTGGCTCATCACCGCAACCATGTTCACCATCTACCACCACAGCGGCAACTGGCTAGGCCGCGCCACCGCCTAGCTCATCCGTCGGGTTCCCCTGATAAGTTGCGGTGAAATAGTTCCTGAAAAGCCCTTGCGGACCGTCAAACAAGTTCTATTCCACCGCAACTTCCTTATGAGCTGTAGGTGTTGGCGGAAAACGAATCAATTAGTATTCGATGCCTTGACGGGCTAGGAGGCCTTCGTCGAAGTAGTGTTTGACGGGGCGCATTTCGGTTACTAGGTCGGCAAGGTCGGCGAGGGGTAGCAAGCCGCGGCCGGGGAGCACGAGCTCCGTGGTGGCGGGCTTTATCGCAATCAGTTCCTCGACATCCTCTCGCGCCCCAAAGCAGCCGTCGTCTTGCCCTTGCCGTCGCCTGTATAGATTTGAACCTTGCCGACTTACAGTGATGCCATCTCTGTCCTTTCGTGCCCGGCGTCGGTTTATCGCCGTCCGGGTTGGGTATTCTAGAAAGCATTATCAACCCCAGTAGATGGAGTTCAAGCAGATGGAGATGGATGACAACAAACGTAGACGGAATATGATCCTCTACGTGCTCATCGCCTTCGTCGTCTACCTCGTGCTCTCGACCGTTCTGTTCCCCAACATCGGTCACACGCAGCAGATTACGGAGACCGATTACTCGACGTTTGTCAAAGCGCTCGACAAGAAGAGCGTCGAAAAGGTCGAGTACAACACCGACGACTATACGATTTATTACACCAAGAAGGGCGAGGACGAGAACATCGCCTATAAGACGACCGGTGTGCCGAACGATGCGGGCTTTACCGATCGCGTGCTTGAGTCTGGCGCTTCGCTGGAGTCGGTCGTTCCCGATAAGAACTCGGGTTTGATGACCTACTACCTGCTCACACTCATTCTTCCCATGGCGATTTTCTTCCTCATCGGTTGGTGGCTCAACCGCCGCATGAAGAAGGCTATGGGCGATGACGGCCCGTCGATGAACTTTGGCGGCGGCGGTTTTGGCGGCGGCGGACTGGGTAAGTCCGGCGCGCGCGTGATCGCCTCCAAGGACGTGGGCGTGACCTTTAAGGACGTCGCCGGCCAGGAAGAGGCCAAGGAATCTCTCAAGGAGGTCGTCGACTTTCTGGAGAAGCCGCAGCGCTACGAGGAGATCGGCGCCAAGCTGCCGCGCGGTGCTCTCCTTGTTGGCCCTCCGGGTACCGGTAAGACCCTGCTTGCCAAGGCTGTTGCCGGCGAGGCCGGTGTTCCGTTCTTTAGCATTTCGGGCTCTGAGTTCGTTGAGATGTTTGTTGGTCGCGGCGCTGCTAAGGTTCGTGACCTGTTTAAGCAGGCCAAGGAAAAGGCCCCGTGCATTGTGTTTATCGACGAGATCGATACCATCGGCAAAAAGCGTGATGGCGGCGGCTTTAGCGGCAACGACGAGCGCGAGCAGACGCTCAATCAGTTGCTGACCGAGATGGACGGCTTCGATAACCACAAGGGCATCGTCGTCCTTGCTGCCACCAACCGCCCCGACAGCCTTGACCCGGCTCTGTTGCGTCCCGGTCGCTTTGACCGCCGCATTCCCGTCGAGCTGCCCGATTTGACCGGTCGCAAGAATATCCTTGAGCTGCACGCCAAGAGCGTGAAGACCCAGCCGCCGATCGATCTGACCGCGATTGCCCGCGCCACGCCTGGTGCCTCGGGCGCCGATTTGGCCAATATCATCAACGAGGGCGCCCTGCGCGCCGTTCGCGAAGGTCGCAAGCGTGCAACCCAGGACGACTTCGAGGAGTCGGTGGAGGTCGTCATTGCCGGCCAACAGCGTAAGTCCACGGTGCTTTCCGACCACGAGAAGCAGGTCGTTTCCTACCATGAGATCGGCCATGCCATTGTTGCCGCTCGCCAGAAGGGCTCTGCGCCGGTCACGAAGATCACCATCGTTCCGCGCACGAGCGGTGCCCTGGGCTACACCATGCAGGTCGAGGAGGACGAGCGCTTCCTGACCACGCGCCAGGAGGTCCTGGACAAGCTCGCCGTCTACTGCGGTGGTCGCGCGGCCGAGGAGCTCATCTTTGGCGAGATGACGACCGGTGCCGCCAACGATATCGAGCAGGCCACCAAGCTCGCCCGCAACATGGTGACGCGCTTTGGTATGTCCGACGAGTTTGGCATGATGGCGCTCGGTACCGTCCAGAATGCGTACCTCAACCAGGATACGTCGCTCACCTGCGCCCCCGGTACGGCCGAGCGTGTGGACGCAATTGTCGCCAAGTTGATTGAGGATGCGCACGACCGCGCCCTGCAGATCCTCAAGGAAAACAAGTTCAAGCTCCACGAGCTGGCTCGTTATCTGTACAAGAAGGAGACGATCACGGGCGAGGAGTTCATGAATCTCCTCACGCGCGAGAACCCGCTGATGCCCAAGCAGCAGTAACGCCGCGGCCGAGCCAGTAAACGCCGACGCCCCATTTGAGCAGCTTTCTCAAATGGGGCGTTTTGCTTGAGAGGGATGGAAATGAAGATCGTGGTGAGCGCCTGCTTGATGGGCGAGAGCTGCAAGTATAACGGGCTCGATAACTACCACCGCGCGTTGGTCGAGGCTTGCGAGCGCACGGGGACCGAGGTCCTCCTCGTGTGCCCCGAGGTCTTTGGCGGCCTGCTCACGCCGCGCAAGCCGTCCGAGATTGTGAACGGCGAGGTTCGTACCTGCGAGGGCATCTCGGTTGATCGCGAATTTCGCCTGGGTGCCCAACGTGCGCTCGATATGTGCGAGCAGGCAGGCGGACCGGAAGAGATAGTCGCGTGCATCCTTCAGGACCGCAGCCCCTCGTGCGGTGCGGGTCACATCTACGACGGCACCTTTAGCGGTACGCTCACCGCGGGCAACGGTGTTTTCGTCGACCTGCTCCTGCGCCACGGCTACCGTGTGATCCCGGCAAGCGAGTTCGACCCCAGCATGTTGAAGTAGTAAATAAAAGGGGCGGCCATCGAGTAGATGGTCGCCCCTTTTGCTGGCAAGCTAGACTATCTCACCAATTGTTCAATGGTATTTACCCATATAAAACCTGCCAAAATAAACCTGTCACTTTTTGGTAGGTTAGGCGAGGAGGGTGTGGCCGTAGGCGTCGGCGGCCTTGATGGCGGCGGCGAACTTTTCGTCGGTGAAGGGCTCCGGGTTACCCTGCTTCCACTCGTTGGTGGCGTGGGCATACTCACACAGCGCCGGGATGTCGGCCTCGGTAAGGCCGACCTGCTCAAGCGTCACGGGCAGCCCCATCTGCTTGTTAAAGGCGGCGTAGCGCTCAAGGTTCTCGGTGTCTCCCGTATAGGCAAACAGCACGAGCACGCCCAGGCTCACGACCTCGCCGTGCAGGTAGGTGCCCTCACGCGGAATGCTGCAGGTGGCGTTGTAGAATACGTGCGCCACGCTCGAGTTGTAGTAGTAATCGTTCTGGTTGGTCAGGTTGGAGACGTAGCCCGTGTTGACCACGATGTCGAGCGCGATCTGCTTGACGGCCTCGGTCGACAGGTCCTGGCGCACGTCCTCAAGACCCTGGACGCCATAGGTAAACAGCGGCTCGGAGCAGGTGTGGGCGAGTGCCAGGCCAAGACCGGCGGTGTGCTCCAAATTACCGGCGCTCGTGGCGTACTCGACCTCGGGCTGCTTAGACAGGGCATCGCCCACGCCGGCCCAGAAGTACTCTGCTGGCGACTCGGCGATAATCTTGGGGTTGATGAAGATGTGCGCGGGGCGGTTGGGGTACGAATAGCCCTCGAGCGAGCCGTCGTCGTTGTAGACAACGGCAATGGCGGTCGCGGCGGAGCAGTTGGAGCAGATCGTCGGCACGGTAAAGACGATCTTCTTGAGCTCGATGGCCGCCGTCTTGACGGTATCGAGCGCCTTGCCGCCGCCGCAAGCAATGAGCACGTCGGCTTCCTGGCAGGCGGGGGAGTTTACGACCTTGGCGATATTGGCACGCGTACTGTTGGTACCGTAGACGCGCGTCTCCAGGACCTCGACATCGGTATCTTCAAGTGCCGCCTCGATTCCCGGCAGCGCCGCAGCCAGGGCTCGCTTGCCGCCAATGATGGCGACCTTGGTCGCTCCGTACTCGGCCAGTGCGGCGGGCACCTCGGTAAAGCAATCCTCGCCAACGGTATAATCACTCATTCCAATCGTGCGCATGGCAACCTTCTTTCTTTCGATAAAGTGCTTTCAGGTATTTTGCTCCTAGAAAAGGTCCACAGCCGCGAGAAATTTCGAACGTATAAAACCAGTGTTGAGGGTTTTTCGCCGGCGCGGAACGTGCTAGCATACTCCGCATAAGCGTTGATGGGGACGAGTAGTCGGCCGTCCGCATGTTACAGAGAGCGGGGAGCGCTGAGAACCCGTGCATGCGACCGATGAAAATCACCCCGGAGCTGCGGTCCCAACGGACGCGTCGCACAGGCTCGTCTTAGTAGATATCGCCGAGATGGTCGTCGATACAGGCCAGCCGAGTAACGGATGCGAGCGCGCGAATACGCGGGCGAGGGCATCTAAGCTGGGTGGTTAAACGAAGAGCTTTTGCGGGCGTACAGTCCGTTTTGTGGCGCTTCGTCCCAGCTTGTAGGGACGGGCGCTTTTTTGGTGCCCAACGGGCGTGCGCGCCCACGACATGAAAGGGGTACCGTGGCAAACGAGTACAAGCAGACGATGAATCTGCCCAAGACCGGTTTTCCCATGCGTGCCGGTCTTTCCAAGTCCGAGCCCAAGCGACTCAAGGACTGGCAGGACAACAAGGTCTACGAGCAGGTTCTGAAGAAGAACGAGGGTCACAAGAAGTTCGTGCTGCACGACGGCCCTCCGTACGCCAACGGCCCGATCCACATCGGCCACGCCATGAACAAGATCTCCAAGGACATGATCAACCGTTACTGGATGATGCAGGGCTATGAGGTTCCCTATGTCCCCGGTTGGGACTGCCATGGCCAGCCGATCGAGCATAAGGTCGAGGAGAAGCTCGGCACCGAGAAGTTCAACCAGACCTCCACGGCCAAGATCCGCGAGCTTTGCAACAAGTTCGCTGTCGAGAACATCGAGCTGCAGAAGGCCGGCTTCCGTCGCCTGGGCGTGCTTGGCGACTGGGACAACCCCTACCTGACGCTCTATCACCAGCATGACGCTGCCGACATCGAGGTCTTCAAGGCCATGTTCGATAAGGGTATGATCTATCGCGGTCACAAGCCCGTCCATTGGTGCAAGCACTGCCACACCGCACTCGCTGAGGCCGAGATCGAGTACTCCGACGAGACGAGCCCGTCCATCTTCGTGCGCTTTGAGATGACCTCCAAGCCCGCCGGCCTCGAGAACTTCGACGGCCCGGTTGACTTTATCATCTGGACGACCACGCCGTGGACCATCCCCTCCGACCAGGCCGTTTCTCTCAAGCCCGGCGCCGCCTACGTCGCCGTTGAGCACGACGGCCGCGCCGAGGTCATGCTCGAGGACCTGGCTCCTAAGTGCTGCGAGGAGTTTGGCTGGGAGTACACTCCGGTTATGGTCGACGGCAAGCCCTATGTGGTTCCCGCCGAGACCTTCCACCACATCCACTACAAGCAGCCGATCTTCGACGGTGTCGAGGGCGTGGCGCTGCTGGCCGATTACGTCGGTGTCGATGACGGTACCGGTATTGTCCACAACTCGCCCGGCCACGGCGTCGACGACTACTTTGCCTGCCTCAAGGAGGGCATCACCGACATCTGCATGCCGGTCGATGACGACGGCAAGTTCTACACCGGCGAGGAGTTTGGCACCGGTGGCCCCTTCAGCGGCATGGATACCGACGAGGCCAACCCGCACATCATCGAGTTCCTGCGCGAGCGCGGCACCCTCGTCCTCGAGAAGAAGATCACGCACAGCTATCCGCACTGCTGGCGCTGCAAGCACCCGGTGCTCTTCCGTGCTACCGACCAGTGGTTCGTCTCGATGGATAAGACCGGTTTGCGCGAGCAGGCTGGCAAAGAGGTCCGCGAGAACGTCAAGTGGTATCCGGCCCACGCGGCAAACCGCATCGGTGCCATGGTCGAGCAGCGTCCCGACTGGTGCATCAGCCGTCAGCGCAACTGGGGCGTGCCTATCCCCAGCTACACCTGCGCCGACTGCGGCGAGAAGGTCATGAACGACGCCACGCTCGACGCCGTCATCAAGCTCTTCCACGAGAAGGGCTCCGACGCCTGGTTCACCGACGCTCCCGAGAGTTACCTGGGCGAGGCTTGCGTTTGCCCCAAGTGTGGCGGCCATCACCTCAAGGCTGATAAGGACATTCTCGACGTGTGGTGGGACTCCGGCGTGTCCTGGAAGGCCGTCTGCGAGTATCGACCCGAGCTTGAGTACCCGGCTGACGTGTATCTCGAGGGCTCCGACCAGCATCGCGGTTGGTTCCAGAGCTCGCTGCTCACCTCGGTGGGTGCCAACGGCCATGCTCCGTACAAGGCGGTCGTCTCGCAGGGCTTCACGCTCGATGGCCAGGGCCGCAAGATGTCCAAGTCGCTCGGCAACGTCATCGACCCCAACAAGGTCTGCGACGAGATGGGCGCCGATATCATCCGTCTGTGGGTTGCATCCGTCGATACCAGCTCCGACGTGTCCATCGACCACGAGATCCTTGCTCGTACGTCCGATGCCTACCGTCGTTTCCGCAACACGCTGCGCTTCCTGCTCTCCGAGCTCGAGGGTCAGTTTGAGCCCGAGACCGACGGCGTCGCCTTTGCCGACCTGCTGCCGCTCGACAAGCTCATGGTTGCCCGTCTGACCCAGGTCCAGGCCGAGGTCGACGACGCCTACGCCAGCTATGAGTTCCCGCGCGCCTACCGTGCGCTCTATGACTTCGTGGTTACCGAGCTTTCCAACGTGTACCTCGACGCCCTGAAGGACCGTCTGTACTGCGATAAGCCCGGCTCGCTCGAGCGCCGCAGCGCCCAGACCGTGCTGGCCGAGCTCTTCTCGATGCTCATGCGCGACCTGCAGCCGATCCTGTCCTACACGGTTGACGAGGCCATGGCATATGCGCCCGCCGGCTGCGTCGATCACCAGAAGTACGCCGCGCTGCTCGATTGGTACAAGTCGCCCATCACGGTCGACGAGGCCAATGAGTTCGAGGGCGTGCTCGAGGCTTCGCTCGAGCTCCGTAGCGCCGTGACCAAGGCCCTTGAGGATGCCCGTTCTGCCGGCACCTTCACCAAGAGCCAGCAGGTTCGCGTCAAGGCGGTCGTTCCCGCCGAGATGTACGCGCTGCTGACCGGCGATAAGGCCGTCGACCTGGCCGAGTTCTACATCGTTTCCGATGTTGAGCTGACCCAGGGCGAGGAACTCTCCGTTGCCATCGAGGCAGCCGAGGGCGAGTGCTGCGACCGTTGCTGGAACTATCGCACCACCGTCGGCGAGTACAACGGCCACGCGCATATCTGCAAGCGCTGCGCTGATGCACTGTAGGTTACGGCGTTCGTAGAACGCCGTAACCTACCGACGCTGCAAACGCCCCTAAGCGGCAATCTGACGTTCAATCGTCGGTCGCGTACCAAAGTACGCTTCCCTCCTCTTTCACGTCACCTTGCTCGCTTAGAGGCGTTTTCGCTGTTGGTGACGATAACGCGGCGTTTCCATTGTTGGAGCTAGAGGCTTTCTTTCGACTTGCGCTTCTAGTCGAAAGCAATTAAGCGACATTCCGTTATTCGGAATGTCGCTTTCGTTTTATGCTGGTTATTTCGCTTGTGTTGGTGGATATGTCGTGCGCTCTGCGTGTGGCAATATAAGATGGTTAATTGCGTTAAACGTTATTCGATGTTCTTGAGGGTAGGGGATTTTTTTGGATCGTGCTGGGGATATGACGCCGCCTTTGCGTTGGCGGTTGGGTGTTGCTGGTGGGGTGGCGCTCGTTGTGCTGCTTGTTGACCAGCTGACCAAGCTTGCGGTTCGTGCCGTGGGCGATGCACTGCATGTGACCGTCATCCCCGGCGTGATCGACTTCCTGTTTGTCCGCAATATCGGCGCTGCCTTTAGCATGGGCGAGGGGCATGGCATCGCGTTTGCCGTGCTGGCGTTGGCGGTCATTATCGCTATTGCCGTGTACCTCGTTCGTGCACCCCAGCTTGCCCATCTTGAGGTTGTGGGCATGGCGATGGTTGCGGGCGGTGCTATTGGCAACGCTATCGATCGTTTGGCCTTTGGCTTCGTGACCGATTTTATTGCCACCACCTTCATCGACTTCCCCGTCTTCAATGTGGCCGATATCGGCATTACCTTGGGCGTCGTGCTCGCCCTCTTCGGATACATGTTCTTGAGCCCCGCGGCCCGTGAGGTCGACGCGACCGCTGAGCTTAACGCCCGTGATGAGGCACGCGCCAAGCGCAAAGCCAAGCAGCGTGGGGAGCGTGCCCGCAAGATTCGCGAAAGGAATGAGCGCTAATGGCCGACATCCATATCCTTGTTGCTGACGATTGCGCTGGCCAGCGTCTCGATGCCTATCTGGGTGCCAATGACGGCTGCCCTACGCGCTCTGCCTGTGCACATCTGATCGAAGGCGGCGCCGTTGCCGTCAACGGCGAGACCTGCCTTTCAAAAAAGTATGCCGTGCGCGCCGGCGACCGCATCTCGGTTGACTTGCCCGAGCCGCACGATCCGACCGACGTGATTCCCGAGGCCATCCCGCTCGACATTCGCTATGAGGACGACTATCTCATCGTGCTCTCTAAGCAGCGTGGCCTGGTGTGCCATCCTGCGCATGGTCATGAGAGCGGTACGCTTGCGAATGCCCTGGTCTATCACTGCGGTATCGACCATCTGGGCACCGTTCAGGGCGAGGACCGCCCCGGCATCGTGCATCGTCTGGATCGCGATACCTCGGGCCTTATGCTCGCGGCTAAAGACGACGATACCCAGCGCGCGCTCCAAAATCTTATCCGTACGCGCACGCTCGACCGCCGCTACATTACGCTTGTTCACGGTCACATTGCCATGGACGAGGGCACTATCAATACCGGTATCGCCCGTTCTACGCGGGACCGCGTGAAGATGGCGGTTTCCGATGATCCCTTTGCACGCCAGGCCATCACGACCTTTAAGGTCCTCGAGCGCTTCGATTCCACGCGTTTTGACGACGGCTATACCCTCGTCGAGTGCCACCTATTTACGGGCCGCACACATCAGATTCGCGTGCATATGCGCCATATCAACCACGCCTGCGTGGGCGATCCGCTTTACGGCAAGTGCGATGCGCGCGCTGACCAGGGCCTGACCAGGCAGTTCCTGCATTCCTGGCGCGTGGCATTCGATCATCCCGTGACGGGGGAGCGCATTGAGTGCCGTGATGAGCTACCGTGGGATCTTGCGGCGGTTCTGGATGATCTGGCCCCGCGTTCGCTCGGCCGTACTGCCGCTGGCGACGAAATCGTCCCGCAGCTCGGTCTGCTCGAAGCCTAGCCAGTATTAGGTGGTTTCTTGAACTCGGTAAGCCTGCGGTAAGATATACGGTTGTTTACGTAACGCGTTGCTGGGAGCCTGCATGCTCGCCTTTTTACAAACCAACACACCCATCGTGATCTTCAACCAGATTGTTGTCACGCTGCTCACGGTCTGCTTTCTGTACCAGGTGGTCTTCTTTGTCATTGGCGCTCTTCGTGGCGAGGTCGCGCCTCCCAAGGCAAAAAAACTCCATCGCTATGCTTTCTTTATTGCGGCACATAACGAGGAGGCCGTGATTGCCAACCTCGTTCGCTCCATCAAGGACCAGGATTATCCGTCCGAGCTTATCGAGGTCTTCGTGGTCGCCGATGCCTGCACCGACAACACCGCGCAGCTCGCGCGCGAGGCCGGTGCCATTGTTTACGAGCGTAATGACCTCGCTCGCAAGGGCAAGAGCTGGGTCATGGACTTTGGTTTCGATCGCATTCTCAACGAGTATCCCGACACGTTTGAGGGCTACTTCATCTTCGATGCCGACAACGTCATCTCCCGCGATTACGTGTCTAAGATGAACGACGCCTTTGACCAGGGATTCCATGTGGTCACGAGCTATCGCAACTCCAAGAACTTCGGCAGCTCGTGGATCTCGGCAGCTAATGCTACCTGGTATCTGCGCGAGGCGCGCTTTCTCAACAACGCGCGCAATATCTGCAGGACTTCCTGCGCTGTCTCGGGATCGGGCTACCTTATCTCCGCCAGCGTTATCGAGGGCATGCACGGCTGGCAGTTCCACACGCTGACCGAGGATATCCAGTTCACTACGTTCTGCGCCATTCACGGCATTCGCATTGGCTATGCGCCGGCGGAGTTTTTTGACGAGCAACCCGTGACGTTCAAGGCATCCTGGAAGCAGCGTATGCGCTGGACCAAGGGCTTTTACCAGGTGTTCTTTACCTACGGCAAGCATCTTGTCAAGTCGATGTTCCGCTATCGCCGCTTTGCCGCCTACGACATGTTCATGACGATCGCCCCGGGCATGCTGCTGTCTTTGATCTCGATGCTCGCCAATGCCACGTTCCTCATCGTGGGCGGCCTTTCGCACGGCTTCTTGGCTACCGAAGTTGAGATGCAGGCGTGTGCCGCTTCGCTCATTATGACCTTTGCGATGATGTACCAGACCTTCTTTATCCTGGCGCTGCTCACGACCATCTTTGAGTACAAGCATATTCACTGCGCACAAAAGTGGCGCCTGGTGACCAACCTGTTTACCTTCCCGATCTTTATGTTCAGCTATATCCCCATCACGGTTGCCGCGCTGTTCCTGAAGGTCGACTGGGTTCCTACCCAGCATGCCGTAAACGTCACCCTCGACGAGGTCATGCAAGGCGCCAAATAACCACCACCAAAACCACCACAAAGGGGACAGGCACCTTTGTGGTGGTTTTTGTATTTGATCGCTCAGTTGAGGGAGTTTCGATGTTCTATATCCCGTTTTGGATTTGCATCTTTGCCGGCGCGGTCATTGATGCCCGAGAGCGACGGTTTCCCAATGAGCTTGCCGGCGCATGTGCCGTGGCGGCTTTTGCGGGCGTTTGGCTCGACAAGGGTGTTAACACAACGCTTGACCACGCAGGTCTTGCCGTCATCGTGTATCTTGCTCTCGTGCTGACTGAGTCCCTCTGGCGTCGTCTTCGCCAAACCTCGGGCATTGGCATGGGAGATGTCAAGGCGCTCTTCGCGCTTTGCACGCTCGATCCTATGGGTGGCATCGTGGCATTTGCCGTCGCACTCCTGGCTCTGGCCCTTTCCTGCCTCTTCACAAAATCGCGCTCCCTGCCATTGCTCCCGTTTTTAGTGCCGATTTTTGCCATAATCGAGGTCGTGGGCTGCACTTTGTAACCGATTGCGCGTCCTTCTTAAGGAGCATGCCATGGAATCTAATCAAGAAACGGCCGTCATTAAGGCGCGCATGGACCGTATTCCCTCAGCGTTGTCGCCCGAGCTTGTCGAGCGCATTGCCGCCGATCGTGCTTCGGGCTATGTCAACCCGTATCGTTGCAACGATGATCAGGTCATTCGTCGTATTGATCGCACTACCGACAAAGGCACGCTTATGCGTCCGGCGTTTATGCGCGATACCGAAAAGATACTTCATCTTCCGGCTTACACCCGGTATGCGGGCAAAACGCAGGTCTTTAGCTTTCGTAGCAATGACGATCTGTCACGCCGCGGTTTGCACGTGCAGCTTGTCTCGCGCATTGCGCGCGATATCGGTCGCGCCCTGGGGCTCAATTGCGATCTGATCGAGGCGATTGGCCTGGGCCACGACTTGGGACACACGCCTTTCGGCCATTCCGGCGAGCGCTTCCTCAACGATATCTATCACGAGCGTACGGGGCGTTATTTTTTCCATAACGTGCAGTCGGTCCGCGTGCTCGACGCGTTGTATGGCCGCAACGTGTCGCTCCAGACGCTCGACGGCGTGCTATGCCATAACGGCGAGTACGAGCAGCGTGTGTTTGAGCTCTCGGACATGGGCTCCTTTGACCAGTTTGACCAGACGGTTGAGGATTGCATTGCCACGGGCTATAGCGCAATTGAGCATCTGCGTCCCATGACGCTCGAGGGCTGCGTCGTTCGCATCTCGGATATTCTTGCCTACGTCGGTCGTGACCGTCAGGATGCGATCGCGGCGGGCCTGCTTTCGCCCGACGCTTTTGATGATGGCCGGGGCGGTGCCTACAACAGTTGGATCCTCACGCATGCCTCTATCGATATCGTTGAGCACAGCTATGGTAAGCCGCGCATCGAGATGAGCGAGGGCCTGTTTGAGGAAATTCGCCGAGCCAAGCGCGAGAACTACGAGAAGATCTATAGCAAGGGCGGTATCGAAGGCGATTCCGAGGCGGAGCTGCGCGAGGCGTTCGTAAAGCTCTACGACCGTTGCCTGCGGGATCTAAACAGTGGCGACGAGTCCTCTTACATCTTTAAGCACCATATTTCGCGCATTGAGCAGCAGCTTTCCTACTATGATCGCACCTATGCCTGGCAGGACGACAAGGATCAAGCCGTGGTGGATTATATCGCGAGCATGACGGACGGTTATTTCTGCGAGCTGACGAGCAAGCTGTTCCCTGGTCTGGAGTTTCCGCACCGTACCTATATTAACGAACGGTAGTTCGTATTAATTCGGTATACTGTTAGTGGAAAACGTTTTTGATTGATACACGGGATGGCTATGGACGACCTTTTTTCTGCTTCGACGCGCGAGCGTTCCTTTCAGAATGCGCCGCTTGCGGTGCGCATGCGCCCCAATTCGCTCGACGAGTACGTGGGCCAGCAAAAGGCCGTCGGTAAGGGTTCATGGCTGCGTGCCGCGATCGAGCACGACGTGCTTTCGAGCGTGATTCTGTACGGGCCTGCCGGTACGGGCAAGACGACGCTGGCCCACATTATCGCCAACCATACCAAGAGCGAGTTTGTCGAGGTCAGCGCCGTCACGGGTACCGTGAAGGACCTGCGTCGTGTGATTGATGAGGCCAAGACGCGCCTGAATACGTACGACCGCCGCACCATTCTATTCATCGATGAGATTCACCGCTTCTCTAAGTCGCAGCAGGATGCCCTGCTGCATGCAGTTGAGAACCGTACCGTCATTATGATTGGCGCTACGACAGAGAACCCGTACTTTGAGGTCAACTCGGCACTGTTGTCGCGCGGGCGCGTGGTGGAGCTTGAACATCTGAAGGATGAGGATATCGCCACGCTTATTGAGCGTGCGCTCGAGGCACCACAGGGCTTGAACGGAAAGTTCTCGGCCGATGAGGATACGGTCAAGACCATTTGCACGCTGGCAGCGGGTGACGCTCGCTCGGCGCTCACGACGCTCGAGCTTGCGAGCGAGATTGCCGTCACGCGTCCCGATACCGAGGGAACGCCAGCGCCTGCGGCGGGGGAGCGCTATCCCATCACCGTGGATGACGTGAAGATTGCCAACCCGCGTCGCGGCTTTACGTATGACAAAAACGGCGACATGCACTACGACATCATCAGTGCGTTCATCAAGTCCATGCGCGGTAGTGACCCCGATGCCACGATCTATTGGCTCGCGCGCATGATCGATGCTGGGGAGGATCCTAAGTTTATCGCTCGCCGCATTATGATTCACGCTTCTGAGGATGTTGGCAACGCCGACCCGCAGGCGCTTTTGGTGGCGCATGCCGCGTTTAAGTCTGCCGAGGTCATTGGCTATCCCGAGTGCCGCATTAACCTGGCTCAGGCTGCACTCTATGTGTGCTTGGCGCCAAAATCCAACGCGTGTGAGGCTTCGATCGATGCGGCGCTGGCCGATATCCATTCTAGTGGGCTTCGCGAGGTGCCGAGTTATCTGCGCGATCGCCATCGCCCGGGCAGCGATGAATACGGTGTGTATAAGTATCCACATGATTATCCCGAAGGCTGGGTCGATCAGCGCTATTTGCCCGAAGGCTTGGAACGCGGTGCATTTTGGCAGCCTGCCGGGCGCGGCTGGGAAGAGTGGCGCGTAGAGCAAAGCGAACGAGACCGCAGCGGGAATGCACCGAGGTAGCTGCTGATAATTTTGTCCCACGTTGCTGCTCTTGGCATGTTCGGTCCCCTTTGGGGTACCATGAAAAGCGTCTGTATTTCGATTCTTCCGGGAGGCTTGTATGAGTCCCATTCAAATCGCCCTGCTGCTGCTCGCCGTTGCCGGCGTGTGGGCCATCGCTGAGCTCGCGCTTACCCTGCGCAAGACCCGCAATGTTGTCGACTCGCTCGATAAGACCGTGAACGACCTCAACAACACCATCGCCGAGGCTCAGCCTGTGGTGGCAAAGCTCGATGGCGCTGTCGATGAGCTTACGCCGGCGCTTGCCCAGATGGAGCCGCTGCTTAAGTCGAGCAAGACGGCAGTTGATGCCCTTACCTCCAATCTCGTAGAGGTCGAAGCCGTGGTTCGCGACATTTCCGAGGTTACGGGCAGCATGGCCGAGGCCAGCAATGCTGTGTCGAGCGTGACCGACTCTGCCGCCGGTGCTGTGCAGAAGCTCTTCAATAAGGTGAAGGCTCCTGCAGCCGACGCCGATCGCAAGCTCGCCGCTGCCGCTGCGGAGGCCGAGCAGCCTACCGAGCGCGTCCTAATTGGCGAGGACGAGGCCGCCGCGGGCGACGATGATGGTCAGAAGTCTGTATCCAAGCCGGCTCAGTATTACACCTATACGCCCGCCGAGACCTCTGAGGAGTCCTGCGATGAGTAGCGAAGCAAACTGCCCTATCACGCTGACCGTTGCCGGTGACCCGCGTCTCGCTCGCCTTGTGCGCATGACGGCAGCCAACGTTGGTGCCCTGTGCTCTATGTCTGTCGATCGCATCGAGGACATCCGCATGGCTGCTGAGGAGGCTTTCATCTTTGGTTGCACCGCGGTCGACTGCGATGACATCACCATCAAATTCGATGTCGATGAGACCCACGTTGGCATGACTATTACCTTTGGCGACCAGGCTACGGTCGATGAAGACGACCAGGCTGCGGTGTATGCCGAGCTCATCCTCGCGAGCGTGTGCGACTCCTACGAAAAGACTACGGCGCCCCTGACGCTTTCCCTCGACCTCAAGGCGGATATCTAATATGACCGAACGTTCCCGGAGCGGCAAGACCGCTTGGGACAAGGAGAAAACCCGCGAGCTGTTTCGTCGTTACAAGGAGACCGGTGATCCGGACGCCCGTGAGCAGCTCGTCATGTCCCATATGAACCTGGTAAGGTTTCTTGCCAACAAATTTAAGAATCGCGGCGAGCCGCTCGACGACCTCATGCAGGTCGGCTATCTGGGCTTGCTCAAGGCTATCGACCGTTTTGATCCCGAGCGCGGACTCGAGTTCACGACGTTTGCGACACCCACTATCCTGGGCGAGATCAAACGCCATTTTCGCGACAAGGGCTGGAGTGTGCGCGTACCCCGTCGTCTGCAGGAGCTCTCGGCCAAGGTCAACCAGGCTACTGACAAACTTACCAACGAGCTGCAGCGTTCGCCCAAGGTTGAGGAGATCGCTGAGTATCTAGATGTGACTGTCGATGAGGTCCTCGAGGCTATGGAATCGTCTTCGGCCTATACCTCGGTGCCCATCGAGGCTCCTGGTGCGTCCGATTCCGACGATGCCCCTTCGATTCTCGACCGTTACGCCGACGACGACAACGAGCTCGACTTTACTGATGACCGCCTAGTGATCGAGGAAGCCATCCGTGATTTCTCGCCGCGCGAGCGCGAGGTGATCGAGCTGCGCTTTGTGAAGGGCATGACCCAGATCGAGATCGCCAAGAAGCTGGGTATTTCTCAGGTGCAGGTTTCGCGTCTGCTGCGCCGCACGCTTAAGAAGATTCAGGACAAGATCGACCCCGACGGAGTGATGATTCGTTCATGAGTGAGCACCCCCAACAAACCGATCGCGTGCTGCGCGACACCCGCGTTCTGACGCTGCGCATTTGGGCTGTTGTCGGCTGCATTGTTATTGCTGCTGTCATCTTTAACCTTATGGGCATCCTGGCACCGGTTATTGAGTTTCTTGCCGTTGGCTCCATCATTGCTTTTGTGATGTCCCCGATCACCAACTGGCTCGAGCACCATGGCGTGAATCGCTGCATCGGTTCGCTTATTGCGCTAATTGTTGTTGTTGCCGTGCTCGTCGGTGTCGTTTGCATCTTGTCGCCGATTCTCTTTGGTCAGATCATGGAAGTCCTGAGCCGCCTGCCCGAGCAGCTTCGTGTTGCGGGTGGCGATCTCAACGAGATGATCTCGCATGCCAAGACGCTCAACAACACGCCGCTCAAGGAGTATTTGGACGATAATCTTTCGTCGCTGGTTGCCGTGGCATCGAAGTATGTGTCTCAGATCGCTGCCGAGCTTGGCCGCGGTGTGTTCCCGCTCATCACCAATACGGCTTCGCAGTTGTTCGTGATCTTCCTTGGTCTGGTGCTTGCCTACTGGATGGCCTGCGACTACCCTCGCATGCATCACGAGATTTGCACCATCATCGGTCAGGAGAAGGAGACCTCGTACCGCTTTATGGTCGCCATCCTTTCTCGCTCTGTCGGCGGCTACATGCGCGGTATGGTCGTGACGTCCATCTGCGGTGGTTTCCTCGCCTTTATCGGTTTTATGATCATCGGTCATCCGTATGCGGCGCTCATGGCTATCTTTACCGGCATCATGCATTTGGTTCCGGTCGTCGGTCCTTGGGTGAGCGCAGCAATCGCCACGGTGCTCGGTTTCATGTTCAGCCCCATGTTGGCGTTATGGACGCTCATCGTGACGATGGTCGCGCAAAACGTCACCGACAACGTGATTTCTCCTAAGGTCATGCAGAGCTCGGTGCAGGTGCATCCCATCATGAGCCTCACGGCGCTCGTTATTGGCTCGGCACTCATGGGCCCCATCGGCATGATTATTGCCATCCCGCTTTGTGCGGCCCTCAAGGGCATCTTCGTGTACTACTTCGAGAATGAGACCGGCCGTCAGCTTGTGGCCTATGACGGCGCCGTGTTTAAGGGCACGCCGTACCGCGATGCCGATGGCAACCCGGTCGCCGCTTACGACGCGCTCGGTGACGACACCTTCATCTATGAGTCCGAGCTCATCGGTAACGAGACTGCGCCCGAGGCCCAGGCGATGCCTAAGCCCGAGTTCGATAATCCCTGGATCAAGCTCTCGGGTTTGCAACCCGATTCCACGGGCTTCTTCAAGAACCCCTTTGCCAAGGATGACGATTCCAACACGGACGACACCAAAACCGGCATCGACGGCTCCATGGACGATGATGACAACTAGCGGGGTAATTCGGATTAATATTCATACGCGCTAACATGCAATTTCGCTGAAGGGCCGGCATTGTGCCGGCCCTCTTTTTTGCACTTGCGCGGTGGGATGGTAATATCGTTACGTTTGAACTGTTTCGATGTGAAACCGAGGAGATTCCCTCTATGTGTGCTGACTACCCGTCAATGACTACGGCCGAGATCCGCTCCAAGTTCCTCAACTTCTTTGAGGAGCGCGGTCTTAAGCTCTATCCTTCTTCGTCCCTCGTCCCCGACGATCCTTCGCTGTTGCTTGCCAACGCTGGCATGAACCAGTTTAAGGAGTACTACCAGGGCAAGAAGACCATGAAGGAGATCGGCGCTATCTCCTGCCAGAAGTGCGTCCGCACCAACGACATCGATTGCATCGGCGAGGATGGCCGTCACCTGTCCTTCTTCGAGATGCTCGGCGACTTCTCCTTTGGCGGCGTCTCCAAGCAGCAGGCCTGCGCCTGGGCCTTTGAGCTCATCACCAAGGAGTTCAAGCTGCCGCTCGACCGCCTATACTTTACCGTCTTTACCGAGGACGACGAGACCCACGACGTGTGGCGTTCTTTGGGTGTTGCTGAGGACCACATCTCCCGCCTGGGCGAGGACGACAACTTCTGGGCCGCTGGCCCCACTGGCCCCTGCGGTCCGTGCTCCGAGATTTACTTTGACATGGGCGAGGAGGTCGGCTGCGGCAGCCCCGACTGCAAGCCTGGCTGCGACTGCGACCGCTTCCTGGAGTTCTGGAACCTCGTCTTTACCCAGTACGACCGCCAGGAGGACGGCTCCATGCCGGAGCTGCCGCACCGTAACCTCGATACGGGCATGGGCCTTGAGCGCATGGCCGCCATCATGCAGCACAAGACCGCTAACTACGACGGCGATCTGATGCAGCACCTCATCAAGCTCGGTGAGGAGATCAGCGGCAAGACCTATGACGCCGACGATTACTCCGGCGCCAGCCGCTCCCTGCGCATCATCGCCGACCACTCCCGTGCCGTCGACTTTATGATCTCGGACGGCATCCTGCCCGGTAACGAGGGCCGCGAGTACGTCCTGCGCCGCCTGCTCCGCCGCGCCGTGTTCCACGGCCGCCTGCTGGGCATCGAGGGCGCCTTCCTGACCAAGTTCATCGACGAGGTTAACGCTCAGATGGGCGAGGCCTATCCCGAGCTGCTCAAGAACGTCGCGCTCGTTAAGGGTATTGTCGCCTCCGAGGAGGAGCGCTTCTCCACGACGCTCGACAACGGCCGTGTTTACCTGGACGAGGCCCTGGCCGCGCTCGCCGACGGCGCCGTCCTTCCGGGCGACGTTGCCTTTAAGCTGCACGACACCTTTGGTTTCCCCATTGACCTGACTGTCGAGATCGCCGGCGCTGCTGGCCACGACGTCGACATGGACGGCTTCACCGCCTGCATGGAGGACCAGAAGGCCCGCGCTCGTGCCAACGTCAAGGGCGATGCCTGGGGCAGCTTCAACGACGTGTGGGTCGAGCTTTCCGACAAGGTCGCCGCGACCGAATTCGACGGCTATGACAACGATGCGATCGAGGGTGCCAAGGTTGTCGCCATCGTTCGCAACGGCGAGTCCGTCGAGTCCGCTGCCGCCGGCGAGAACGTCGAGGTCGTGCTCGACCGCACCCCGTTCTACGCCGAGATGGGCGGCCAGCAGGGTGACGCCGGCGAGCTTTCCGCCGAGGGCGTTTCGCTGACCGTTTCCGATACCAAGAACCACAACGGCCTGTATGCTCACGTCGCCCACGTTGCCGAGGGCACGCTGACCGTCGGTGCTACCGTGACCGCCGCGCTCGACGCCGAGCGCCGTGGTTTCCTGCGCCGCAACCACACCGCCACCCACCTGCTCGACGCCGCCCTTAAGCAGGTCCTGGGCGAGCATGTCTCCCAGGCCGGTTCGCTGGTGACGCCCGAGCACCTGCGCTTTGACTTCACGCACTTCGAGGCCCTGTCCTCCGAGCAGCTCAAGGCTGTCGAGGACCTGGTCAACCAGCAGATCTTCGCTTCCAAGCCGGTTGTGACCCGTGTCATGGGCATCGACGAGGCTAAGGCTGCCGGCGCTGTCGCTCTGTTTGGAGAGAAGTACGGCGATGTTGTCCGCGTCGTCTCCGTGGGCGCCGAGGACCAGCCGTTCTCCCGCGAGCTCTGTGGTGGCACTCATGCCGCCAATACCGCCGAGATTGGCCTGTTCAAGATCATTTCCGAGTCCTCCACGGGCTCCAATGTCCGCCGTATCGAGGCCGTGACCTCTAAGGGTGCCCTCGACTACATGGCCGACCGCCTGGCGCTCGTTGACGCCGCCGCCGCTGCGCTCAAGTGCCGCGTCGACGAGGTTCCCGCCCGCGTGGAGAACCTGCAGGCCGAGCTGCGCGAGACGTCCAATAAGCTCAAGAAGGCTCTGACCGGTGGCTCCTCCGACGCCATCTCCAGCGCCATCGAGGGCGCCGTCGAGCTCGACGGCTATAAGCTCGTTGTCGCTGAGCTCCAGGGCCTTGAGGCTGCCGACCTGCGCAACGTATGGGATACCGTGCATCAGAAGGTCGCCGGCCCTGTCGCTTGTGTCGTCGCCAGCGTGACTGAGAAGGGCACTCCGGCCCTGCTCGCTGCCGGCTCCGATGACGCCGTCAAGGCCGGTTTCCACGCCGGTAACGTGATCAAGCAGATCGCGGGTCTGGTCGACGGTCGCGGTGGCGGTCGTCCCAACATGGCCCAGGCCGGTGGCAAGAATGCTGCCGGCATCGCCGATGCCCTCGCGGCCGCTAAGACCGCGCTCGGCGCCTAAGAATCTAAGAAGTCGCTGTGGTTGCGCTCGCGCTGGACATAGGGGAGACCAGGATTGGCATCGCCGTCTCGAGCCGTGATGGCAAGATGGCGATGCCTGTCAAGGTGCTTCCGGCTGCCGAGGTCACCGGTATGGCCAAGACGTTCCGCTACCTGGTCGAGGACTACGAGCCCGACATCCTGGTAAGCGGACGTCCCCTGACCATGGCCGGTGAGCCCGGCCCCCAAGCCGAGCGCGTTGCCGCCGTGGCGCAAAAGATTGCCGACGAGCTCGATCTTCCGCTGGAGTTTGAGGACGAGCGTCTGTCCTCGCAAGAGGCCAAGCGTATCCTGCGCGAGCAGGGCCTCAATGAAAAGCAGATGAGGGGCAAGATCGACATGATTGCCGCCAGCCTTTTTTTGCAGACGTGGCTCGATCGTAAAAACGAGGAGGTTTCGCATGCCTAGTGCTTCCGATCCGCGCCAGCCGAATCGTACACGTCAGCCGGCGTCGCGCCCTGCCCAGCCTGGCCAGCGTCCGGCACAGCCGACGCAGCGCGCAGCTCAGGCTGCCGCGCGCCCGGTGCAGTCCTTCTCTCGTTCGGCCCAACCTGTTCAACGGACGGGTCAGCAGCCTTCTGCTCGTTCGGTTCAGCATTTGGCTTCTCACGCGGCTCAGCAGCCCACTGCTCGTACGGCCCAGCCTGCAGGCGGTACCCGCTTTAAGCAGCAGGCCCCTACCCAGCGAACGCAGGCCCCCCAACCGCCTTCGCATCACGCTCGCGGTTCGCATGGCGTTGCTCCGGCGACCCGCTCGAGCTACAACACGCATGCTCGTCGCGGTGCTCAAAAGAAGAGTTCTCCGGTTCCCATGATTATCGGCGTTGTGGTGGCGGTGCTCGCGCTTGCTGCAATTGCTTTCTTTGTCGTGCCGGCCGTCAAGGGCTTCTTTGCCGGTGAGGATACGAAGGTCACGGCTGGTCAGCAGGTTACGGTGACCATTCCCGACGGTGCTTCGGGCGATACGATCGCCTCGATTCTCTCCGAGAACCATATCGTCGAAAATCCCAAGGATTACTATGCGGCGGTGAAAAAGCTCAACGCCGATATGTCGCTCAAGCCTGGTACTTATTCGTTCACCACACTCATGGATGCGACCAAGGTTGTTCAGCAGCTCATGGAAGGCCCCAACGCGGGCTCTAATGCGCTGACTATCCCTGAGGGCCTGACGGTCGATCAAGTCGCCGACCGTGTGGCTCAGGCCTACGACAGCATCTCTAAGGAAGACTTCCTCAACCAGGCAAAGGCCTCCAACTACGTGGACGACTATAGCTTCCTTAAGGGCGCCGCCAACGACTCGCTCGAGGGCTTCTTGTTCCCCAAGACTTATTCGTTGGGTGATTCGCCGACGGCCGATGACGTGGTTCGCGCTATGCTCGATCAGTTTAAGACCGAGTACAAGTCGCTTGACTTTGCGAGCTGCGAAGCCAAGATCAAGGAACGCTACGGTGTGGAGATGTCCGACTACGACATCGTCAACTTGGCCTCTATCGTTGAGCGCGAGGGCCTCAACGCCGACCAGCGCGCGCACGTGGCCTCGGTCTTCTACAACCGTCTTGCCGGCAAGCTCGATGGTCTGCGCTATCTCAACAGCGATGCGACCATGATGTATGTCACCGGTGGCGAGGTTACCGCCGACGACCTGCAGAGCGATAGTCCGTATAACACCTATAAGCATGAGGGTCTGCCACCCACGCCCATCTGCTCTCCGTCGCTCGAGGCACTCAAGGCCACGCTTGAGCCGACCGACTCCGATGACCTGTATTTCTACATTACGCAGGACGAGGAGTACTTCTCGCAAACCTACGAAGAGCATCAACAGTCTTGGAATTAGCATGAGGATTTTTAGCCCCAAACGTTACGTTGCCTCGGTCGATCGCATCGACCTTGATACCCTTTGGGCCGACGGCAAACGCGCCATTCTGCTCGATCGCGATAACACCCTGGTGCCGCGCGACACCGAGCAGGTTCCCGCTGCGGTTTCCGCTTGGCTCGATACCGCCCGCGCCAAAGGCTTTAAGCTGTGCATGGTGTCCAACAACTGGCATCGCGACCAGGTCATGGCATCAGCACGCGAGCTGGGACTCGAGGCCATCAGCCATGCCATGAAGCCGGCGCCGTTTGCCCTCAAGGCGGGTCTTAAGCGCCTCGGCGCCACGGCCGACGAGGCGGTGCTGATCGGTGATCAGCTCTACACGGACGTGTGGAGCGGCAACTTCGCCGGCGTCGATACCATCCTGGTAAAGCCGCAGGCCACGCAGGACCTGTGGTATACGCAGATCTTCCGTATCTTTGAGCGCCGGGCCCTGCGCGACCTTCCCTGCGAGGAATAGGTCTCGTCATGTCCCAGCACACCAAACACGGCTGCGACCATATCTTCTTTATCGGCTTTTTGGGCGCGGGCAAATCGACGCTCGCGCGCAACGTCGGCACTATGTTCAAGCGGCGTTTTATCGATACCGACCGCCTAGTCGTCCGCCGTTGCGGCAAGTCGGTAACCGAGATTTTTGAGACCGAGGGTGAGGATCGTTTTCGCGAGCTCGAGACCTCGGCGCTCCGTTCGCTCCAAAGCGAGCGCAGTCTGTTGGTTTCGTGCGGTGGCGGTATCGTCGAGACGCCGGTGAATATTGAGCTGATGCACGAAATGGGTACGTGCGTGTACCTCGAGGGCGACTTTGAGGATTCGATTCGCCAGATTCGTCGGTCCGACACGCGCCCCGATTTCCGCTCGCCCGAGCATGCCGCGCGCTTGTTTGAGCATCGCCGTCCGCTGTATCGCCAGGCCGCCGATATTACCCTTGATATTCGCAACAAGTCCTTCGAGGACGTTTCCTACCTTTGTGCCGAGATGCTTTTGGAGCGTGGACTGCTATGATTCGCCGCCAACTGATCAATTTCCAAAACCGCAGCGTCGATGTCCGTGTCGGATTGGGCGCGTTCGATGAGCTGTCGCGTATGTTTGCCTCGGCTGTGGGCAAGCCTAAGCGCGCGATGGTGGTTTGGAACGACGCCACATCCGAGCGTTTTGGTGAGGTCGTCGAGCATGCGCTGGTCGACGCCGGTTTTGCCGTGTCGCTGCTCGTCCTCGAGGTTTCGCCTGCTGGTGCCACGCTGGCCGACGCCGATGCTATCTTTGGCGCCTTGTCTGCCAACGGCATTACCTGCGACGATCTGGTTGTCGCCGTTGGCGATGCCGCAACCTGCTCGGTTGTTAGCTGGTGCGCCAACCAGTGGTGTGGCCGAACCGAGTGCGCGCTGCTGCCGACGACCTTCGACGCCATGCTCACGGTCGCGACGACCATGAAGCCGCTCATTGCCTCGTCGTCGAATGCGCTTCCCGCTATCGCGTTCCGTCCCGAACCGGGCTTGGTCGTGTGTGACCTCGACCTTGTTCGCGAGGCGGACCCCGAGGACCTCAAGCTCGGCTATGTGGTACTTGTTGGCACCATGCTTTCGAGCAGTAAGTCCCGTTGGAATCAGTTTACTGAGACCGTCCCCGAGATTCTCGCGGGCGAGGAGGTCGCGCTCGTCAATGCCGTTCAATGGTCTCAGACTGCCCGCAAGGACGTACTGATGGCCACGAACCCGAGCGCTCGCCATGCGCTCGATTTTGGCAAGACGGGGGAGCGTACCCTGCGCGCCTGCTTGGGCGATGCCGCTTCGCAGGCCCCTGCCTACCAGCTGTTGTCCGAGGGCATTCGCTTTGAGGCACGCCTTGCACATGATGCCTGCGATTTCGATATCGATTACGTCTTTGAGGTCGATGACTGCTTGGAGGACTTTGGTATCGAGGAACTTGCCTTCGATCTGGAGTCTGCCGCATATATCGAGGAGTTCCGCAAGCAGCAGTTTGCACGCTCGAACCGCAGCATGTTGCCGCTGCCCGCGGCACTCGGCGCCATTCGCCTAACGAACGTTGAGGACGAGGTTCTTAAGCGCCATGCTCACGCCTACTTGGCTTCTCGTAAAGAACTTCTCTAAGATTTATTGACTTCCATCCTCTTTCGTATCATGTTGAGGGGCGGGTTTCCAATCGGTTGCGGATCGCATGCGATTCCGTCGTTCGGTTGAGACCCGTCCCGTCTATATAGAGACAACAAGAAAGGAATCTGCATGTCTGAGTTTGCTGCCGGTCCTGCCGGTCGTATCGAGCGTGTCCGTGCCCTTATGGTCGAGCGTGGCTACGACGCCATCGTGGTGCGCGACGAGGCCAACCTTCGTTGGCTTACGGGCGTTAAGGGCGTCTTCGACTACACCTTCGAGTTCCCGCACGCTGCGTTTATTACGGCCGACCAGTGCCTGTTCCACACCGACTCGCGCTACCTCAACAGCTTTGAGGAGAACACGCCCGCCGGCAGCCCCTGGGTCTTCGACATGGACGAGGGCACCATCCCCGGCTGGGTCGCTGGCAAGATTGCAGCCAACAAGTGCCGCGTCTGCGCTGTCGAGGACGATATGCAGATCAACTTCTACCAGGGCATTCAGCGCGGCCTGGAGGACCGCTCTGTCGCCTGTATGCTGCCGTTGATGCACGACGACATCCGCAAGATGCGCGCCATCAAGGATGCCGAGGAGATCGAGCTCATGCGCCATGCACAGTCGATCACCGACGCCGCCTTCCAGCACATGCTCGGCTTTATTAAGCCTGGTATGACCGAGAAGCAGGTTCGCAACGAGCTCGAGAACTTTATGTTCGCCAACGGCGCTGACAGCCTTGCTTTCGGCTCCATCGTGGCGAGCGGTCCCAACACCGCCAACCCGCATGCCGTGCCGAGCGACCGCGTGATCGAGAAGGGCGACTTTGTCCTCATGGACTACGGCGCGGGCTACTGCGATTACCGCTCCGACATGACACGCACTGTTGTGATGGGCGAGCCCACGCAGGAGCAATTCGACCTGTATGCACTCGTGCGCCGCACGCACGAGGAGTGCGTCGCCGCCATCCATCCGGGCGTCGAGGGTAACGACATCTTCAAACTCTCCAAGAAGATCATCGGCGATGCCGGCTATGGCGATTACTATAACCATGGCTTGGGCCACGGCGTTGGTATCGACATTCACGAGCTGCCCAACTTCAACCGCAGCAAGAACACCATCGAGATCGGCTCGGTTGTCACCATGGAGCCCGGCGTCTACCTGCCCGGCGTGGGCGGCGTGCGCCTTGAGGACTACGGCGTGGTCACCGAGAACGGCTACGAGCCCTTCACCAAGACCCCGCACGACCTGCACGTCATCGACTGCTAGCCCATTTCGATAGATTTTTGGGCGGGGCGTCCGGAGCAATTCGGGCGCCCCGCGTTCTCTTTTTATGCGCTCGCCGCAGGCGCGGTCTGCAAGTGTATAATTTCTATCGTATGTAATTTGGACGCTTGTGCGTTCTGCCCATAACAAGAAAGGTCGCTATGCCTACCATTTCTACCGCCGACTTCAAGAACGGCCTCGGTCTCCGCATCAAGGACAAGGTCTACACCATCGTCGAGTTCCAGCATGTCAAGCCGGGCAAGGGCGGCGCGTTTGTGCGCTACAAGACCCGCGACATCAAGAGCGGCCGCGTCGTCGAGAACACCTGCAACGCCGGCACCAAGTTCGAGAGCGTCATGCTCACCACCCGTGAGTTCCAGTACCTCTACAACGATGGCGCCGACTACATCTTCATGGACAACGAGACCTATGAGCAGGTTTCCGTTCCCGAGGACATGGTGGGCGAGAACTCCAAGTGGCTGCGCGAGAACGACATTTGCCAGCTGCTCTTCGCCGACGATGAGCTCATGGGCGTGACCCCGCCGATGTTTATCGAGACCACCATCGTCCAGACCGACCCGGGCTTTAAGGGCGACACCGTCCAGGGTTCCACCAAGCCGGCCACGATTGACACCGGCGCTGTCATCCAGGTCCCCATGTACCTCAACGAGGGCGAGGTCATCAAGGTTGACACCCGCGACGGCAAGTTCGTCTCCCGCGTCTAGCAACCAACTCTTCTAGGAGGACTCATGCCCCAGGAAATCAAGATTGACGGCATCGGCATTTCGCCCGATGTTTTGACCGCCATCGTCTCGCGCGCCGTGTCGGATGTCGAGGGCATCGCCTCCGTTGGCGTCAAGGACCTTGCCACCAACCTTGTCTCCATGATGCTCTCGTCCAAGGCCCCTGCTTCCGAGCCGGCGGTCGAGGCCGAGGTCGTCGGCGACAAGCTCGCACTCACCGTGCGTGTCGTGGTGTTCTTTGGCTATCCGTTCAAGAAACTCGCCGAGGCCGTTCGCGCCGCCGTGGTCGCTGCCATCGATGCTCAGGTGGGCGTCGAGGTCGAGCGCGTTGACGTTTGCATTGACGGCCTCGTTTTCCCCAAGGAGTAACCTTTGAGCCTTAAGGTTTATCGCGGGCGCACGCTTGCCCGCAGTCAGGCGCTGCAGCTGCTGTTCCAGGCCGAGGCCACGGACAGCCCGCTCGAGCGCGTCCTCGAGGGCGATTTCCTGATCTCGAAGGGTCCCCTCGACCCCTATGCGCTGGAGCTTTGCCGCGGTGCCTACGAGCATATCGATCGTATCGACTGCGCTCTGCGCGCCGTCGCCAAGAACTGGGATCTTATGCGCATGCCCGGCGCCGACCGCAATTTGCTACGTATCGCCGTTTACGAGATGCGTTTCCTCACCGACGAGGAGGTCTCGGACGCCATCGTGATCAACGAGGCCGTCGAGCTTGCCAAGGCCTATGGCACCGACCAGTCCGCGTCGTTCGTCAACGGCGTGCTGGGCAAGATCGCTCGCAGCGAGGAGCTGCCGGGCGAGGACCTGTACCAAGAGCTGCTGGCCGAAGATCGCGCTCGCGAGGAGGCACAGGCTGCCGAGGCTGCCGCAAAGGTTGCGGTTGCTCAGGCTGAGGCTGGCGTGCTGGCCGAGGATGCGGACGCCGCCGAGGCTGTTGTCGACTCCGTCGAGGAGTAGCCATGCCAGAGGGTTCCGTCCGCAACTTCGACGAGATCTCGGACCGCTTGGACCAGATCATCGCTACCGTTCGTTCCAAGGATACCTCCTTGGAGCGTTCGCTCGATTTGTTTGACGAGGCGATTGAGCTCGGCTCCCGTGCGGTCGACATGGTCGACAAGTTTGAGCTGACGCCTCGCGAGGCGGATAAGCTCGAGCAGGAATACGATGAGGATGCGGCAAACGAATCCAAGGATAGCCAGGCCGCGTCTCCGGATACGAATGGTTGATGGCATTCATGAAACGCGTGCGTCTTGATGACGAACTGATTTCACAGGGCATCTGCGCCGATCGCGCGGATGCCCTTCGCACTCTTATGGCCGGCTTGGTCTCGAGCGGCGGCGAGCGCTTGACTTCGCCGGGCCTTAAGGTGATCCCGGGGCTGCCGCTGCACGTTAAGGGGCGCATTCCCTATGTTGGCCGCGGCGGTCTTAAGCTCGAAGGCGCGCTTGATGCGTTTGGCATCAATCCGACGGGCCTTGCCTGTTTGGATGTGGGCTGCTCTACCGGGGGTTTTACCGATTGCCTGCTCAAGCGCGGAGCTGCGACCGTTGTCTCGGTGGACGTGGGTCGCGCCCAGTTCGATTGGTCGTTGCGTCAGGACGATCGCGTGATGCTGCATGAGCGCACAAACGTGACGCAGCTGCCTGAGCTTGGCTATGCCGGCGCCATCGACCTGGCTGTGTGTGATGTCTCGTTTACCAGCATCGCGAACATTATCGATGCGGTACTGGCGTGCTTGGCTCCTACGGGTGCATTCTGCACGCTCGTAAAGCCGCAGTTTGAGGCTCCGGCGGCGCTGGTGGGCGAGGGCGGCATTGTGACCGATCCCGCCGTGCGCCGCGATACACTCGTGGCGGCGGTTGAACTCTTTGC
The DNA here is from genome assembly GCA_902489965.1 of uncultured Collinsella sp. Lineage (GTDB taxonomy): Bacteria > Actinomycetota > Coriobacteriia > Coriobacteriales > Coriobacteriaceae > Collinsella. The sequence continues at coordinate 12,602 of CABUCA010000001.1, read as the reverse complement.
TGCCAAGGGCCTGTTCCCGGTCGATGTGTGCGTGTCACCCATTCATGGTGCCAAGGGCAACGTTGAGTTTTTCCTGTACGGCACGAGATTTGACCCCGGCGACCGCCCGCAAGACGAGCTGCAATCCCAGGCATCGGTTTTGAGCGAGAAAGCTGCAACGCTATGAAGGTCTTTCTGGTTCCCAATTACTACAAGCAAGAGGCCGTCGAGAGCGGTCTGATGCTCGAGCTTTGGCTGACGCGCCAGAGCTATGAGGTCGCATGGGCTGCCGACCAGCGATCCAAGATTCAGAGCACGCCTGATATTGACGGCTCCGATCTGGTCATTACGCTCGGCGGCGACGGTACGTTGCTGCGTGCCGCCCGCATCCTTAACTATCGTGAGATTCCCATTTTGGGTCTTTCCTATGGCCACTTGGGCTTTTTGACGGCCGCGAGCCCCGAGGAGCGCGACATTTTGCAGGTTGTGAGCGATGCCCTGTCCGGTGAGCTCCACGTGAGCCGTCGCGCTACGATCGCCGCAGACATCATTTCCGTGCGCGAGGACGGTACGAAAGATGTCGTGCGTTCGTTCGCCCTCAACGATATGGCGCTTACGCGCGGGCCCCTGTCCGATATGGTCGAGTTTGACATCACGGTGTCCGGCCATCATATCGATCGCCTGCGCGGTGACGGCGTTGTTGTGTCCACGGCGACCGGCTCTACGGGCTATGCGCTTTCCGCCGGCGGCCCTATCGTGAGCCCCGATTACACGGGTATGGTTTGCGTGCCCATCGCTCCGCACACCATTCAGGCCCGTGCGTTCTTGACTTCGCCAAGCGATGTCGTCGAGATCTTTATGTCCGATGATCGCCCAAGCGTGCCGGCCATTGCCATCGACGGACAGTTTATTACATGCGACGGCACGGTTGAGAGCGTGGCCGTGCGCCGTGGTCCCGGCGATGTGCTGCTGCTCGACTACGGCCCCGAGAGCTTCTACAACTCGGTGAGCCGCGTGTTCTACGGAGTGCGTCATGATCGATGAGCTGCAGGTTTCCAACATTGCACTCATTCGCGAGGCGACGTTGGTGCCGAGTGCCGGCTTGACCGTCCTGACCGGTGAGACCGGTGCTGGCAAGACCGCGCTGCTTTCGGCGCTCAAGCTTATTTTGGGCGAGCGCGCCGATTCGTCGACGGTTCGCGAGGGCGAGGCGCTTGCCAGCGTCGAGGCGCGCCTGTTCGACGGCCCGCACGACACGGAGGGCTTCACCGTGCAGCGCAGCCTTTCTGCCGAGGGCCGCAGCCGCGTAAAAATTGACGGCCGCATTGCCAGCGTGCGCGAGCTTTCGGAGTGCGTCGGCGTGATGATGGATCTATGTGGCCAGCATGAACATCAGCGCCTGCTCGATCCAGCGCATCATGTTGCCATGGTCGATGCCTGGGCTGGGCGCGCGGCGCTTGAGGCGCTCGAGAAGTATCGCACCTGCTTTAAGGCTTCGCGTGCCGCCGCCAAGGAGCTTTGCCGTGTGGAGGAAGCCTCGCGCGCGCAGGGGAGTCGCGTCGAGGAAGCGCGTTTTGCCCTCGAGCGTATCGCCGAGGTCGACCCAAAGCCGGGTGAGTACGAGGAACTCGAGGAGCTGCTGCCGCGCTCGGAGCACGCCGAGGTCTTGGTGGCGACGGCCAACGAGGCCCATGCATCGCTTGCTGCCGAGGGGGGAGCGCTCGATGCCGTGAATGGCGCCGTGGCCGAGCTTTCACGCATGGCGACCGTTGACCGCAAGCTCGGTGACATCGCTGACGCACTTTCGGATGCCTGCATCTCACTTGAGGATTGTGCCAACGAGCTGCGTGCCTATCGCGATGGCGTTGCGTTTGACCCTCGTGAGCTGGCTCGTATGCGCGAGCGCTATTCCGATCTTAAGGGCCTGCTGCGTCAGTGGGGGCCCACTATGGATGATGTCTTTGCCATGCGCGACCGCTCGCAAGAGCTGTTGTCGCTGGTAGACGATGGTGATGAGCAGATCAAGAAGGCTCGCGAAGCGCTTGGCGCGGCGGAGCGTGAACTGTTCGCCGCCGCCAAGGCGCTTAAGCGTGCACGCAATACGGCGGCCCCGCGTTTTTGTCACGAGGTGGGTCGTCAGATGGCACGCCTGGAGATGGGCGGCGCTGAGCTGGTCTGGGAGTCCCGCGATCTCCCTCGCGCTGAGTGGACACTCGCGGGCCCTTCGAGTTATGAGCTGCTATATCGCAGCGGCGCCGGCTTGACACCTCGTCCCTTGCGCCGCATTGCCTCGGGCGGCGAGCTGAGCCGCGTGATGCTGGCGAGCAAGGTTGTCCTCGGTAATGCGGACGGCGTGGATACACTGGTGTTCGACGAGGTCGATGCTGGTGTCGGCGGCTCTACGGCTCGTGCTCTTGCTGGTGTGCTGGCCGATCTTGCCGCTACTCATCAGGTCATCGTCGTAACACACCTGGCGCAGGTTGCGGTCATGGCCGACAAGCATTACGTGGTCAGTAAAGAGCCCGGCGACGTTCCTCAAACGCACCTGGACGAGGTGACCGGCGATGCCCGTACCGCCGAGATCGCCCGCATGCTGAGCGGCGATCAATCGGAGGCAAGCCTAGCGCATGCCAAGCAGATGCTCCAAGAAGCGCGTGCTTAGACCGAGCCGCCACATATATGTCCGATCCGGTCGCCACAAAACCGGCCCAATTACTACGTTTAATAAGTTATCGGCAACCACGCCAAGAATTGCAAAAAGAAAACCGCAGGTAGAACGCCTGCGGTTTTCTTTTTTTGAGTGTATGGTTAGCGCTTGCGGTTAAAACGTAGTAGATGGGCGGGTTTCGTGGCGAGAGGCGTCTGTCGGTTCCCCAATTTATCTACTCCACAACCTTATCCGGCTGGATGAGTTCCTCGTAGTAGCTGATGTGCTCACGGGCGTCTTCGATCTCTGGCAGCAAGAAGTTGTAGATGACTTCGATGATCATCGTGGCGCTGATCTTGGAGAACGCAAAGTCGCCCGTCGTCAGCAGCGCTTCGTGGTTGACGGTATTAAACGTGTAGTCTGCCAGGCGCGCGAGCGGGGATTTGCTGTCGCTGCTGATGACGACTACGGTTGCGCCGCAGTCGCGAGCCGCTTTTGCCATGCGATTCAGTCGGCGCGATTTGCCGGAGTTTGAGATGAGCACGATGACGTCACCCGGGCGCAACGTGAGCGCAAAGCCGATTGATGTCTCGCTAATGGTGCTCGCCATGCAGCGCAGGCCCAGCTGCGAAAACTTAAACGTCGCATCGAGCGCGACCGCGTTCGTATTGCCCACAGCTGCAAACTCAATAACCCCTGCATGCTTAAAGGCATGCACAACAGCCGCCAGCGTATCGTGGTCGATTCCGTCGATGGTCGCATTAAGCTCGCTCACCTTGGCAGCCAGGATGTTCTTGAGGCTCTGCTCCATATTGTCGAGCGAGACCTCGTCGGTCAGGCCCTCGTTGCGCTGGCTTTCCAAATCCCTCGCCAACGAAAACTGAAAGCTGCGGAAGCTGCCAAAGCCCAGCTTGCGGCAGAAGCGCGAAACGGTCGCCTCGGACGTGGCAGCGGCGCGTGAGAGCTGAGCCGCCGTGAGGCGTGGAGCCTCGGACTGGTGCTCCAATATATAGTCGACAATGCGCTGCTCGGACTCGCTGTATCCCTGATGGGTGCTAATGAGGGAAAGTGCGCTCTTGCTACTATCGGTCATGGATGGCTCCTGGTTGGCATGAAAATCTAACTCGATTTGCAATGCCATAGTATACGGGCATTTTCAATTACAAGATACACCTTGCCGTTTCAAGTGTTGATGGTAAACTTTCACTTACCGTTTACGGTTATGAAAGAACCTTTCACCGGAGAATTGTGCCTTGTCTCTTCTCACGCGGACGGTAGGTTGGTATCTTTCAAGTGTGGAAAAACGCGCATTGAAGCGCGTGTAGGGGAGCGCCTGCGGGCGCAAAACTTAAAAAGGAGGGACACATGGCTAAGTTTGACATCATCGCCGCGACCGGTTGCCCGACCGGCATTGCGCACACCTTCATGGCGAAGGAGGCGCTGGAGAAGGCAGCTGCCGAGCGAGGTCTGACCATTAAGGTCGAGACTCATGGCCAGGTCGGTGTCGAGAACGAGCTCACCAAGAGCGAGATCGCTGGCGCCAAGGCCGTCGTCGTCGCAGCCGATAAGGATGTCCAGGCTGAGCGTTTCGCCGGTAAGCCCATGGTTTCCGTTGGTGTTTCCAAGGCCCTGTCCGTCGAGGCCGCCGGTAAGCTGATCGACCGCGCGCTCGCCGCCAAGGGCGACGATGCGGTTGCCGCTGCCGCCGATGTCGAGGACGAGGTTGAGGAGAAGGAGTCCATCGGTCACGTCATCTACAAGCACCTCATGAACGGCGTCAGCCACATGCTGGTCTTCGTCGTTGCCGGTGGTGTTCTGACCGCCATTTCGTTCCTGTGGGGCATCACGTCCTTTGATTCGACGGCTGCCGACTACAACAGCTTTGCCGCGATGCTCAAGATTATCGGCGGTATCGCCATGAACCTCATGGTTCCGGTGCTTTCCGCTTACATCGCCGAGTCCATCGGCAAGCGCCCGGCGCTCGTCCCCGGTTTCGTCGCCGGTATGATTGCCATCCAGGGCTTGCCTGTTAACGCCGATACCGGCATGATCGACGCCGGTGGCGCAGGTGTGGGCTTTGGCTTCCTAGGCGGCATCGTCGGCGGCTTCCTCGCTGGCTATGTCATCCTGCTGCTCGAGAAGGTTTTCTCTAAAATTCCTGCGAGCCTTAATGGCCTGAAGGCAATCTTCCTGTATCCGCTGTGCTCTACCGCCATCGTCGGTCTGGTCATGCTTGGTATTTCCGGCCCCATGGCTGCCATTAACCAGGGCATGATGGATTTCCTGCAGAGCCTCGGTAACTCCGGTCCGGTGATCCTTGGCCTGGCCATCGGCTGCATGTGCGCCTTTGATATGGGCGGCCCGGTCAACAAGGCTGCTTACGCTACTGGCACTTTCCTGCTCGGTACCGCTCTCGAAGCTGGCGTCGGCACCGAGACCTACAACTTCGGCACCAACTTCATGGCTGCCGTCTCCGCCGCTTGCATCGTTCCGCCGCTGATCACCACCTTCGCCGTCGTTGTCGGCAAGAAGTACTTCAGCCAGGAGGATCATGACGCCGGTATCGTCAACCTCATCCTTGGTTGCACCCACATCACCGAGGGCGCCATTCCGTTCATGACCAAGAACATCTGGCCCGTCATGCCCATCATGATGCTCGGTTCTTCCATCGCTTCCATCTTGACCATCTTCTTCAACGTTCACGATCCGGCGCCTCACGGCGGCTTCCTGGTCCTGCCTGTTGTCGAGAACGGTCCGCTGTGGGTCCTCGCGATCCTCATCGGCGCTGTGGTCGGTGGCATCCTGTTCGTGGCCTTCAAGAAGTACGACTTCGAGAAGAATCAGAAGGCCGCTCCCGTAGCCAAGCCCGTTGAGGCCCCCAAGGCCGCTGCCGTCGAGGCCCCCAAGGCCGAGGCTGCCGACTTCGTGAAGGTCGAGAATGTCTTTGTCGCCGAGGACTTCGCTTCTCGTGACGAGGCCCTGAGCTTTGTCTCCAACCAGGCCGTCAAGGCCGGTGTCGCGAGCGACGCCGATGCCGTGATGAACGCCTTCCTGGCCCGCGAGGCCGAGGGTACCACGGGCATGATGGAGGGCTTCGCCATTCCGCATGCCAAGTCCGATGCCATTACCGAGGCCGCCGTTATCGTCGTCAAGGACGACTCCGGCGTCACCGGTTGGGACACCATGGACGGCGCTCCCGTCAACGTGGCTATCGCCCTGCTCATCCCCGGTGCCCAGGCTGGCACCACGCATCTCAAGATTCTGTCCAAGGTCGCCGAGGCGCTCATGGACGAGGACTTCCGTGCCACCGTCAAGGGTTCCACCGACGCCGCCGAGATCGCCAAGACGATCAACGCCCGCCTGGTTTAATCCAGCAGCTAGCGAATAATATCGCCCCTTGCAACAAAGGCGGAGACCCTCTCCAGGGCCTCCGCCTTTTTCATTCCCGATATAAGTTGCGGTGAAATAGGGACTGTTTAAACGATTCAACCCCAAATTCAGTCCCTATTTCACCGCAACTTAAAAAGGGCATAGATAGACCTCATCAACTAGATCAACCAGCCGAACAAAAAATCAGCCAGAATTCCGTTCGCACGATATTGCTCTGGACCGACCGAGTTTCCGCAGCTTGCTCGCCCACAGGGGGCCGGACGCGGCCAGTGAGATTTATCGCGAGTTCCGCACGAGCCGAAGAGCACTTAATGTGCTCTTCGTGCGAGCAGGACTGTAGAGCAGGAAATCTCACTGGCCGCGCCCGGCCCCCTGTGGGCTAGCAAGCGGACGACAAACACATCTGTCCAACAATTCGTGCGAAACATAATGAAAAACAGTTTGATGTGAGTTAATATAAACAACGTCGTGAATCTGACTCCTGCCGCATGCACGACAGGGGTTAAACACAAAAAAGGAGTCAATTATGGTTTCTGAGAAGGCTACCCTCGTCAATCCGCAGGGTCTGCACATGCGTCCGGCCGGCCTCTTCGCCTCCACCATGGGCAAGTACGCCTGTGACGTGACGGTCGTCACCCCCGAGAAGGAGGTCAACGGCAAGTCCCCGATGGCCCTCATGGCTGCTGGTATCCCCTGCGGCACCGAGGTCGAGGTCAAGTGTGACGGCGCTGACGAGGCCGAGGCTCTGGCTGCTGCCATCGAGCTCATCAAGAGCGGTCTTGGCGAGTAGAACTCAAACGGGTCGCATGTTGAACAACTAAGTTCATATTTGGGGGCGCAGTGACCTGTTCAAGGTAACTGCGCTCTTTTGTCATGGATATGGCAAAACGCTTTATCACATGACACGGAGAGAGGAATGGGAATGTATCAGGGAGTCAACGCTTCCGAGGGCATCGGTATCGGCACCGTCATGGTCGCCGTCGATCCCGACTTGACGTTTGAGCCGCACGAGGTTGCTGATTCGGCAGCAGAGAAGGAGCGCTATCAGACCGCTCTTTCGGTCTTCTGCGAGAAGACCCAGGCTCAGGCCGACCACATGAAGGAGACGGTGGGCGAGGCCGAGGCCGAGATCATGAGCGGACACATTGTCCTGGCTCAGGACCCGGGCATGACCGACGCCATCAACGCCGCCATTGACGGCGGTACCTGCGCCGAGCAGGCGCTCATGGACACCTCGACCATGTTCGAGAACATGTTCCTGTCCATGGACGACGAGATGTTCCGTCTGCGCGCGGCCGACATCGCCGACATCCGTACCGGTATTCTGGCCGAGTTGCTGGGCAAGGAGGTCGTCGACCTCTCCGTCCTGCCCGAGAACACCGTCGTTGTCGTGCACGACCTCACGCCGTCCATGACCGCCACGATCGATAAGACCCACGTTGCCGGTATCGTCACCGAGACCGGTGGCCGCACGTCGCACTCCGCGATCATCGCGCGCGCCCTCGAGATCCCGGCTGTCCTTTCGGTTTCCAACAGCTGCACCGCGCTGCGCAACGGCATGACCGTTGTCGTCGACGGTGGCAAGGGTATCGTCGAGGCCGATCCCGACGAGGAGACGCTCGCTGCCTACACCGCCAAGGCTGAGGCCTTCGCTGCTGAGAAGGCGGCCCTCGAGGCCTTCCGCGGCAAGCCGTCCGTGACTGCCGATGGCATCAAGAAGATCATCGCCTGCAACATCGGTAACCCTGATGACGTGCCCAACGCGCTCGATCACGACGCCGAGGCCATCGGTCTGTTCCGCTCCGAGTTCCTGTTCATGGACTCTGCTGAGCTTCCTTCCGAGGAGGAGCAGTTCAACGCCTACCGTAAGGTCGCCAGCGCGCTCAAGGGTGCTCCGGTCATCATCCGCACGCTCGATGTGGGTGGCGACAAGGAGATTCCGTATCTGCATATGGTCAAGGAAGACAACCCCTTCATGGGCTTCCGCGCCGTGCGTTACTGCCTGGCCAATCCCGACCAGTACAAGGTCCAGCTCCGCGCTCTGCTGCGCGCTAGCGCCTTCGGTGACGTCAAGATCATGATCCCGCTCGTCACTTGCGTCGAGGAGGTCTTGGCTGTCAAGGAGCTCGTCGAGCAGTGCAAGGCCGAGCTGACCGAAGAGGGTCGTAAGTTCAACGAGAACATCGAGGTCGGCATCATGGTCGAGACGCCCGCCGCTTCGCTGCTCGCAGACCGTCTTGCCGAGGTTGCCGACTTCTTCTCCATCGGCACCAACGACCTGATCGGCTACACCATGTGCGCCGACCGTGGTAACGACACCATCTCCAACCTGTACCAGGTGTACTATCCCGCCGTGCTCCGCTCGCTCAAGAACATCATCGAGAGCGGCGTGAAGGCCGGCATCATGGTCGGTATGTGCGGCGAGGCCGCTGCCGATCCGCTGCTCGAGCCGCTGCTGATCAGCTGGGGCCTGGAGGAGTTCTCGATGAGCGCTCCGTCGATCCTGCGCGCCCGCAAGACCATCAGCCAGTGGACCAAGGCCGAGTGCGACGAGCTTGCCGAGAAGGCACTCGCCTGCAACACCGCCGCCGAGGTCAAGGCACTGCTCGAGTCCGCAGCTCGCTAATTTGGTATCAGAGGTAACCGCGTGGTTGGAATGGGCCGGCCACGCGGCCCTCACATATACAGGGGGTACTGTAAATGTTCTACACGCTAACCGCTAACCCGGCTGTCGACATGACGGTTTCGAGCTCTCCGCTCGAGCCCGACGAGAACGTCCGCACCGGCTCGGCCAGCTACACGGCTAACGGCAAGGGCCTCGACGTGTCCTTCGCCTTTAAGAAAATGGGCGTCGACACCGTCGCGCTCGGCTTCTTCGCTGGCTTCACGGGCAAGTTCATCGTCGAGGAGGTCATGAACCTGGGCTGCCTGTGCCGCCCGGTCTGGACCGACGGTATCACGCGCATCAACACCTACGTCAACGATGGCCAGCACGAGTACGGCATCCTGAACCCGGGTGCTCCGATCACGCCGCAGCACCAGGAGGAGCTCTACAACATCCTGGATACCGCGGGCGATCTTGAGTGCCTGATCGTCTCCGGCTCCGTGCCTCCCAAAGCTACGCCTGACTTCCTGGCTAAGGTCATGGAGCACGCTCAGGCTCGTGGCGCCGACGTCGTCCTGGACCTGTCCTCCGACAAGCTCAAGGAGCTCGCTCACAAGAAGCCGCTTCTCATCAAGCCGAACCATCACGAGATGAAGGCCATCTTCGGCGTGCCGGTCGACACCGACGACGAGGTTCGCGTTGCCATGAAGATGGCTCACGACGCTGGCGTTCAGAACGTGCTGCTCACCCGTGGTAGCCGCGGCGACGCTTACTTCTCCAACGGCGAGGACATCTGGTACGCCAAGCGTGAGTTCAACATCAAGCTGGTTTCTTCCGTCTGCGCCGGCGATTGCACCCTCGCTGCGTTCCTGCACAAGTGGTACAGGGATCGCGACAACGTCGAGGAGGCCATGAAGCTCGCTATGGCCACCGGCGCTAACGTTGCCGAGTCCGTCGGCATTGGCGACTTTGGTCACGTCGACGAGTACAGCAAGCGCGTTGCTGTCCGCAAGCTCGATCGTCAGTAATTGAAACGCGACATATTCGTGCACATGCGGCGCCCCGGTTTCGGCCGGGGCGCCTTTTTGTTCCGCCAGGGGGGTGTCCTGCCGTACTTCATCGCTTCCACACCGTTCACCGAGTTGTCCTAGCCTTTTGTCGATGCGTGGAATATACTTTCATTAACACGTTGCTTCGTGAAAGGAACATTCATGATTTACACGCTCACTGCAAATCCCGCCATTGACTACAACATCGCCTGCGACGGTCTTGACGCCAACACCGTCACGCGTACCCGCAACGCCGTCTACACGCCCAACGGCAAGGGCCTCAACGTCTCGTTTACGCTTGACCACTACGGTGTCGACACCACGATCCTGGGTTTCTTCGCCGGCTTCTCGGGTGAGTTCATCGTTAAGGGCGCCGAGGCCCTGGGCGTGCCCGTCAAGCCTGTGTGGACCGACGGCATCACGCGCGTCAACGTGTTCCTTAATGCCGGCCCCGACACTGAGTACAACATGGTCAACGCTGGTGCCGCCATCAACGAGGCCAATGAGCAGGAGATGTTTGAGCTCATCGATTCGCTCGATGACATGACCTGCCTGGTTATCAGCGGCTCGCTGCCTCCCAACACTTCCGAGGGCTTCCTGGCCGAGGTCCTGCGCCGCGTCAAGGCCAAGGGGGCCGAGTTCGTCCTCGACATCTCGAGCCATCAGCTGGCAGACCTTATTGCCATGGAGCCGCTGCTGATCAAGCCCAATGACGACGAGCTGCTCGACATCTTTGGCATTAAGGTGAGCGGTGGCGACGACGAGTCCGTCAAGGGCGCGATGGCCGAGCTGCACGCCAAGGGCGCCAAGAATGTACTGCTGACCCTTGGTGGCGATGGCGCGTATTTCTCCAACGGCGAGCACATCTGGTTTGCCAACCGCACCTTTGAGGCCAAGCTGCTGTCGACCGTCTGCGCCGGCGATTCCTCGCTCGCTGCCTTCCTGTCCGTGTGGCACGACGCTCCCGAGCGCGTCGAGGACGCCCTGCGCCTTTCGATGGCCACTGGCGCCAACGTGGTCGAGTACCCCGGTCTGGGGGATTTTGCCAAGGTGGACGAATATAAGAAGCACATCGAGGTTCGCCAGGTCTGCTAGTTCCGGCACCTTGTCTGAATAGTTTGATTATTTCGCATCCGTCTTAGACTAGGACGGATGCGTTTTTGTTTATCGGACTTGCGTGTGCAGTGGAGGCTGTTTCTTGCTAGACTTCTTGCAGACGCAATCGATAGCCAATTTGATAGTCGCAGGAGGCCATAGGCATGTGCAATGTTTCGCTCAACGGTACTCAACCGTCCGATGCGTCCCTGCGCGTCCTGCGCGCGCTTGAGGCGGCTGGTCTTGAGGCTTGGTACGTGGGCGGTTGGGTGCGCGACGCCCTGATGGGTTGCCCCAGCCACGATGTTGATATGTGCTGTAGCGGCCTGTGGCAGGAGTCCAAGGTGGCGCTCGAGGCCGCTGGTATCGCGGTCGTGGAGTCGGGCATTAAATTTGGCGGAATCACGGCTATTTCCGATGGCGAGCGTATCGAGGTCACCACGTACCGTCTGGATGGCTTTTACACCGATGGTCGCCATCCCCAGAGTGTGGAGCGTGCCGCCTCGCTCGAGGACGATCTGGCGCGCCGCGACTTTACCGTCAACGCTATGGCCTGGCATCCCGAGCGCGGGCTTGTCGACCGCTACGACGGCCAGGGTGACTTGGAGCGCAAGCTGATTCGCGCTGTCGGCGATCCCAAGCGTCGCTTTAACGAGGACGCCCTGCGCATGCTGCGTGCGGTACGCTTTGCCTGCCGCCTGGACTTTATGATTGAGCCTGAGACTAAGCGCGCGCTTGCCGAGTGCGCGCCGCTGCTCGATGCCGTGGCGCGTGAGCGTGTGGGTATTGAGCTCGAGGGCATTCTTTCGACCGGTCATGGGGGAGACGCGATGCTCCGCTATCCCGAGCTCATCTGCGCCGCCGTGCCCGAGCTGGCAGCGGGTCGCGGGTTTGATCAGCGCAGTGTCTATCATGCGTTTAACGTCTATGAGCATATCGCTCGCGTGTTGACGGTGGCAGGGGAGCTGGCGCTGTGCGATGGCGTCGCGCCCTCGTCGAGCCTTATGTGGGCAGCGTTTTTGCACGATGTGTCCAAGCCCGAGTGCTTCACGGTCGATCACGCCGGCAGCGGACACTTCTACGGTCATCCCGAGCTCGGCGCCAAGAAAGCGCGCGTCATTATGGATCGCCTGGCGCTCTCGCACGACCTGGTGCGCGACGTGTGCCTGCTCATCAAATATCACGACAAGTCGCTGCGCCCAGAGCGCTCCTGCCTGCTCAATATGATGCGCGCGCTTTCGGGCGAGGGCGTCGACACGCCGCGTTTGATGGACGAGCTCATGGATCTTAAGCGTGCCGATACGCTCGGCAAGGCCCCGTCGTGCTTCTATTACGTAGAGACGATTGAGGAGATGCGCGCGATGGCGCACGAGCTACTGGAGGCGGGGGAGCCCTATACGCTCAAGATGCTCGCCATCAACGGCGGCGACCTGATCCGTGCCGGAGTCAAGCCCGGGCCTGAACTGGGTCAGCTTCTCAACGCCGCCTTCGATGCCGTGATCGAAGACAACATTCCCAACGATCGCGAAGCTCTTTTGGTCCATCTCAACTTGAATTAGCTACCCAGTTTACCTGCGTGTTCCATAACCTGCCGACAATTTTTCGGCAATTTGGAATTTCTTCTTGCGCTGACGTTTTTTGTCCCGTAATATATTTCCTCGCAGCACGGCAGTGCAGATGTCATGTGGCCCGTTCGTCTAGCGGTTTAGGACGCCGCCCTCTCAAGGCGGAGATCACCAGTTCGAATCTGGTACGGGCTACCACTTCTTTTCTGCTGAGGCTTATGGCCCGTTCGTCTAGCGGTTTAGGACGCCGCCCTCTCAAGGCGGAGATCACC